>NZ_JBGLYQ010000030.1:0-95196 GCF_047304105.1 Duganella sp. Dugasp56 | reverse complement strand
CTCCGCCGTAGCGGTCGCTACGGCGGAGTTCGTGTCCAATTTTCGGATCTGACCCCAGTTTTACAGTTTTAACGCCAGCCGCCGGCGGCGTCCAGCAGCGAGCCGGTGATCCAGCCGGCGTCGTCGGAGGCGAGGAAGGCGACGGCTTTGGCGATGTCGGCCGGCGTGCCCAGGCGACCCAGCGGCGTCTGGGCGATCATCATGTCCGACAGGTCGCCTTTCATGCCGGCCGCGTTGAAACCTTCGGTATCGGTCGCGCCGGGATTGACAGCGTTGACGCGGATCTTGCGGCCGCCCAGCTCTTTCGCCAGCCCGCGCGTGATGGTGTTCACCGCGCCCTTGGTGGCGGTGTAGACCGACGCGCCCGGCAACGGCAACTCCCCCACCACCGAACCGATGTTGACGATGCTGCCGCCTTCGGCAGGGAACATCGCCACGGCCGCTTTGCTGGACAGCAGCAGACCCGTCACGTTGATGTCGAACATGCTGCGCACGCTTTCCTCCGTCACCGTCTCCAATCCGCCGAACGCATACACGCCGGCGTTGTTGACCAGGATGTCCAGGCGGCCATACGCGGTGCGCGCGGCCGCGAACAGCTTGTCGATATCCGCCTGCATGGCGACGTTGGCCTTGACCGCGATGGCCTTGCCGCCGGCGACGATGATCTCCGCCACCACCTTGGCCGCATCCTGCTCGCTGGACGCGTAATTCACCACCACCGACGCGCCCTGCGCCGCCAATTCCCTGGCGATGCCCGCGCCGATGCCCTTCGATGCGCCGGTGACCACAGCGACTTTACCTGCCAGTTTTTTCTGAGACATGATGATTTCCTTTAAATTGGCCAGCGGAATGCTTGCCGATGAAGTGATCATCTCTCATGCATAAATCCTGCGGTAGCTGCTGAAATCGTCTATGATTTATTCACCTAGTGGATTAATCGCATGAATGACCATCTCTTCACCCTCCGCTTGTTTGTCCGCGTCGCCCGCAAGGGCAGTTTTTCGGCCGCGGGCCGCGAACTCCACATCCCGCAGCCGACCGTCTCGCGCCTGATCGCCAACCTGGAAAAACACATCGGCGCCGCGCTGCTGGTGCGCACCACCCGCGCCGTCACGCTGACCGAGGCCGGCATCGACTTCCTGGCCCGCATAGAACCGGTGCTGGCGGCCCTGGACGAGGCGGAGCAGGCCGCGCGCGGCACCGGCGAGCTACGCGGCCTGCTGCGCGTCGGCGTGTCCTCCAGCTTCGCCATCCGCGGCGTGATGCCCAAGCTGCCCGGCTTCCTGCAGCGCCATCCCGAACTGCGCGTGGAACTGCTGCTGGACGACCTGCGCCAGGACCTGGTCACCGAAGGCGTCGACGTCGGACTGCGCTTCGGCTCCCTGCCCGATTCGACCGCCGTGGCGCAGCGCCTCGGTGCCGTGCCGCGCGTGATCGCCGCCTCGCCCGCCTACCTGGCCGGCGCCGGCACGCCACAAACGCCGTCCGACCTGGCGCGGCATTCGATCATCGCCGGCCCCGGCCGGCTGGCCGCGCCGTGGAAGTTCACCAGGGACGGCAAGACGCAGTCGGTGCGCGTGGACGGCCAGCTGTCGGTGTCGGTCAACGAGGTGTCGACGGCCGCGGCGGTGGCCGGCATCGGCATCGCCTCGATGAGCCTGGGCGCCTGCCTGAAGGAGCTCGGCGACGGCACGCTGGTGCGCGTGCTGCCCGACTGGGACATGGGCGCCATCGAGCTGCATGCCGTGTTCGCCGCCGGCCGCGCCGCCAAGCCGGCCGCGCGCGCATTTGCCGACTTCTATGCCGGCAACCTGCAACACATGGGAATTCAATAAAGTTGTTGTTTCCTGCACGTTATCCAGTTCTTGAATATCATTAGACGCAACCATTCGTGGGCAGCAGGTTTGCGCACTGATAAGCTCAAGTCATCACTAACCAGAGAGACCGCCACATGAGTTCACGCCACATCGCTCGTCCCCTGCTGCTCAGCAGCCTGATCGCTTCCATTTTCACCCCCGCCTTTGCCCAACAAGCCGTCGCCGACGGCGAGCTGCAATCGGTGGTCGTCACCGGCACCTATGCGAAGAACCGCCGCACCGTCGATTCGGAATCGCCGATCGACATCATCGGCGCGCGCGAGCTGCAGGCCAGCGGCTCGACCGAGCTGGCCACCGTGCTGGGCCGCCTGCTGCCATCGATGAATTTCCCGCGCCCTTCCGGCGCCGACGCCAGCGACGCCGTGCGTCCGGCCCAGCTGCGCGGCCTGTCGCCGGACCAGACGCTGGTGCTGGTCAATGGCAAGCGCCGCCACACGTCGGCGGTGGTCAACGTCAACGGCACCCAGGGCCGCGGCTCGGCGCCGGTGGACTTGAACGCGATCCCGCTGTCGGCCATCGACCACATCGAAGTGCTGCGCGATGGCGCGGCGGCACAGTACGGCTCGGACGCGATCGCCGGCGTCATCAACATCATCCTGAAAAAAGGCGCGGGCGGCGGCGAAGTCGAAGTCGGCTTCGGCGAATACCAGAAGCGCGACGGCAAGCAGAAAACAGTGCGCGGCTCGACCGGCTTCAATCTGGGCGACCAGGGCTGGGTGCGCGTCGCCGTCGAGGCGGCCGACCGCGATCCGACCAACCGCGCCGGACCGGACTTCCGCAATCCGGCCGAACCGCGCTACGGCAAGGTCAACCAACGCTTCGGCGATCCTGAAACCAAGCCGCGCACGCTGTTCGTCAACAGCCAGTACCGCGTCAACGACGACATCGACTGGTACGCCTTCGCCAACTACGGCCAGCGCGACACGTCGGCCGCCGCCACCTGGCGCACCGCGCTGAACGGCACGGCGCAGCGCACGCCGCTGTTCCCGGAAGGCTTCCTGCCGCTGGAGAACAGCACATCGACCGACCAGTCGCTGGTGACCGGCCTGCGCGGCGAAGCGGCCGGCTGGCGTTGGGACGCGAGCCTGAACTACGGCAGCAACGAGTTCAAGCTGGACCTGGACCACACCGTCAACCAGACGCTGGGCGCGGCCAGCCCGACCCACTTCTACGCGGGCAAGCTGACCAACACGCAGCAGCTGTTCAACTTCGACGTCGCCAGGGAATTCCCGGTGCAGGCCTTCAGCGGCCCGCTGACGGTGGCGCTGGGTGTCGAGGCACGCCACGAGGAATATAAAATCGGCGCCGGCGACGAGGCGTCGTACACCGGCACCGGCGCCCAGGGCTTCTCCGGCTTCCGCCCGGTGAACGCCGGCAGCAACAGCCGCCACAACGAATCGATCTACGCCAACTTCGAAGCCGAGATCACCAGGCAGTTCTCGGCGTCGGCGGCGCTGCGCCATGAGCGCTACAGCGATTTCGGCAACACCACCTCGGCCAAGGGCTCGGCGCGCTATGCGTTCTCGCCCGAAGTGTCGCTGCGCGGCACGGCGTCGTCCGGCTTCCGCGCGCCGTCGCTGGCGCAGCAGTTCTACACCATCACCACCACCAATTTCTCGGTGGTCAACGGCGTCAATACGCCGATAGAAACCGGCACCTTCGCGGTCGGCAGCGCCGCCGCGGCGGCGCTGGGCGCGACCCCGCTGAAGGCCGAGAAAGCCCGCAACTACAGCCTCGGCCTGCAGCTGTCGCCCACCCGCAACTGGAACACCACGGTCGACGCCTACCGCATCGACATCGACGACCGCATCGCGCTGTCGGCCAACATGACGCTGTCGCCGGCGCTGCAGACGGCGCTGGCCAAGCAGGGCATCCTGGTCGGCGCCGGCCGCTACTTCACCAACGCCATCGACACCCGCACCACCGGCGTCGACGTGGTCAGCACCTATCGCTGGGATACCTCGAGCGGCCGCTACGATTTCACCGCGGCCTACAACCACAACAAGAATTCGCTGGAGCACGTCAACGACAATCCGGCCATCCTGACCGCCAACGGCCTGACCCTGATCGACCGCCAGACCATCAACCGCATCACCGTCGGCTCGCCCAAGGACAAGTTCAGCCTGGCGACCGACTGGACGCTGGGCCAGTGGAGCGCGCGCGGCGTGGTGACGCGCTACGGCAGCTTCACCGTGCCGCAGAACAATGCGACGCTGGACCAGGTCTACGATCCGCAGTGGGTGCTGGACCTGTCGGGCAGCGTCAAGCTGGGCAAGAACTGGCGCCTGAGCGCGGGCGTCGACAACGTGACCAACCGTTATCCGGACCAGGTCACGTCGGCGGGCAACCTCAACAACAACGGCATCAATCCGTACAGCGGCTTCGCGCCGAACGGCTTCAACGGACGCTACTACTACGCCAAGGCCGGCTACAGCTGGTAGTGGCCGGAATGGTCAGGCCGGCGCGGTCAGCAGCGTGCGCTGCTTGCGCGGCGGTGGCGGCGAGTAGCCGCCCTGCCCCGCCAGCTTGAACACGCTGACCGCCTGCGCCAGCAAGTCCGCCTGGTCGCGCATGCTTTGCGCGGCGGCGGCGGCTTCCTCCACCAGCGCGGCGTTCTGCTGCGTCACATCGTCGATCGACACGATGGCCTGATTGACCTGCTCGATCCCCGTGCTCTGCTCGCTGCTGGCGGCGCTGATCTGGGTCATGATGTCGGCCACCTGCTTAACCGCCTTGACGATGCCTTCCATCGTCACGCCGGCCTCGTCGACCAGCGCCGAACCGGCGTCCACCGTCTGCACCGAACGGCCGATCAGCTCCTTGATTTCCTTGGCCGCGCTGGCCGAGCGCTGTGCCAGCGTGCGCACCTCCGACGCCACCACGGCGAAGCCGCGCCCTTGCTCGCCGGCGCGCGCCGCTTCGACCGCCGCGTTCAAGGCCAGGATGTTGGTCTGGAATGCGATGCCGTCGATGACGCTGATGATGTCGACGATCTTGCCCGAGCTTTCCTTGATCGCTCCCATCGTGGTCACCACCTGCCCCACCACCGCGCCGCCCTTGGTGGCGAACTCTGACGCCGCCACCACCAGCTTGGTGGCCTGGCGCGCGTTCTCGGCGTTCTGCGTGACGGTGGAAGTGAGTTCCTCCATCGACGATGCCGTCTCTTCCAGGCTGGAGGCCTGCTGTTCGGTGCGGCTGGACAAGTCCATATTGCCGCTGGCGATCTGGTTCGACGCGGTGGCGATGGTATCCGTGCCCGAGCGCACCTGGCCGACGGTGCGCGCCAGGCTGTCGTTCATGTCGATCAGCGCGCGCAGCAGCTGGCCGGTTTCATCGGTGGTGGTGCATTCCATCTGCATCGTCAGGTCGCCGCCGGCCACCGCCTGCGCCATGTCGACCGCGCGGTTCAAGGGCCGCGTAATGCTGCCGGTGATCCAGAACAGCACCCATGACGCCAGCCCGGCCGCCACCACCGTCAGCAGTATCATCATGTTGCGCGAGCTGGAGAAGGATTGTGCGGCGACGGCGCTCGCGTCTTCGACCGCAGCGTTCTGGAACTTGACCAGCTCGGTCAAGGAGTTCAGGTAGGCGGTCTGCTCCTTGCGCACCGTCGTCAACAGGTAATTGACCGACTCTTCGCGCTTACTTTCGTCGTGCGACATCTGCACGAAGGCGGTCTGCACCGTCGCATACTTGTCGCGCGCGTCCAGCACCGCTTGCAGCTTGGCTTTGCTTTGCGGGTCGTTGTCGTCGGCGATCAACGCGGACAGCTTGTCCAGCCGGGCGGCGATTTCCACCTTGCGCTTGTCGACCCGCTCCATCTCGGCCTTGACCACGGCGGGGTCCTTGGACAACATGGCGTTGCGCATGGCGCGGGCGATGTCGTTGAGACCGCCTATCGTTTCGTAAGCCAGTATCACCTTGGGAATTTTGTCGGCGGCGAGATCCTGGGTGTTGTTATTCAACTTGCCAAGATTGCCGATACCGATCACCGAAATGCCGACCATGAAGATGATCGACACGCCCAGGCCGGCGGCGAGCCGGGCCCCTATCTTCCAGTTTCCAATACCCATCACATGCTCCCCAGAGTAAGACCAAAGGCTTGAATTCTTGGTTGCCGCGTTTTAGTTTTGTGGTTTCAGTATATGGTCAATCAGACATCTCTGACGGAAATTTTCTGCAACTGTCAGACCGCCGCCACACCGGTGGCGGCGGCCTCCGGATCAGGACGGATCCCCGCCGTTCAAGGCGGCGTCGATATCGGCGCGGGTCAGGTCCGGCGCGAATTGCTGGATGAAATGGTAGGCGTACGAGCGCAGGTAGGCGCCGCGGCGCACCGCCAGCCGGGTGGTGTTTTGCGCAAACAGGTGCGACGCTTCCACCGCACGCATGCCCTTGTCGCGGCCGTGGTCGAAGGCCATCGACGCCACGATGCCCACGCCCAGGCCGAGCGCGACGTACTGCTTGATGACGTCCGAATCCATCGCCGTCAGCACGATGTCGGGCTTGACGCCGGCCGCCGCGAACGCTGCGTCGATATGGCCGCGGCCGGTGAAGCCCACGTCATAGGTGATCAGCGGGAACTCGGCCAGGTCTTCCAGCCTGATCGGCGAGCGCGACAGCAACGGATGGCCGTCCGGCACCACGATCAAATGACTCCAGCGGTAGCAAGGGAAGGACACCAGGTCGGGGAACTGCGACAGGCCCTCGGTGGCGATGCCGATGTCGGTCTTGCCGGACAAAATCCATTCGGCGATGTGCTCGGGCGCGCTCTGCTGCAGGGCGATGCGCACGTCGGGATAGGCGGTGCGGAAACTCTGCACCACTTTCGGCAGCGCGTAGCGCGCCTGCGTGTGGGTGGCCGCCACGCTCAGCGTGCCGCTTTGCTGGCCGGTGTATTCCAGGCTGGCCTGCTGCAGGTTTTCCGCCTCGATCAGCAGGCGGTCGATGATCTTCAGGATGCCCTTGCCCGGCTCGGTCATGCCGGTCAGGCGCTTGCCGTTGCGTTCGAAAATCACCACGCCCAGTTCGTCTTCCAGTTCGCGGATCTGGCGGCTGACGCCAGGCTGCGAGGTGAACAAGGCGTTCGCCACTTCGGTCAGGTTGTAGCCGCGTCGCGCGGCTTCGCGGATGGAGCGCAATTGTTGAAAATTCATATGGCGGCTCCTCCGTCAACGAATACATGCAGGCGTTTGGGGCGCACCACCAGGGTTTCGCCTTCCTTCAATTGCAGATGGCTGAAGCGCTCGTTTGACATCACCGCTTCGATCAGCTCGGCGGTATCGCCGCGCTCCAGATCCAGTTGCGCCAGCGGGCCGATCGCATGGGCGCGGCGCAGCTTGACCACGATGCCTTCCGCGCCCGGCGTGTAGCGGTCGATCTCCAGGTCGTGCGGACGCACGTAGGCGGTGCCGTTGCCGTCGGCCGACGGCTGGCCCGGCACGGTGAACGAGGCGTCGCCGCTGGCGAGCACGCCGTCCTGCACGCGGCCGTGGAACATGTTCACGTTGCCGAGGAAGCCGTAGACGAACGGCGAGGCCGGATGGTTGTAGACCTCGCTCGGCGCGCCTATCTGTTCGACGTTACCCTTGTTCATCAGCACCACCTGGTCGGCCACTTCCAGCGCCTCCTCCTGGTCGTGGGTGACGAAGATCGACGTCACGTGCAGGTCGTCGTGCAGGCGGCGCAGCCAGCGGCGCAGTTCCTTGCGCACCTTGGCGTCCAGCGCGCCGAACGGTTCGTCCAGCAGCAAGACACGCGGTTCCACCGCCAGCGCCCGCGCCAGGGCGATGCGCTGGCGCTGCCCGCCCGACAGTTGCGGCGGATAGCGGTCGGCCAGCCAGTCCAGCTGCACCAGCTCGAGCAGCTCCTTGACCTTGCGGCGGATTTGGTCTTCCGACGGCCGTTCGGCGCGCGGCTTGACGCGCAGGCCGAAGGCGACGTTTTCAAACACGGTCATGTGCTTGAACAGCGCGTAGTGCTGGAACACGAAGCCGACCTGGCGCTCGCGCACGTGGCGGTGGGAAGCGTCGTTGGCGTCCAGCAGCACCTGGCCCGAGTCAGGATGCTCGAGGCCGGCGATGATGCGCAGCAGCGTGGTCTTGCCGCAGCCGGACGGCCCCAGCAGCGCGGTCAGCTCGCCTTGCGGAAAGTCCAGCGACACATTGTTCAGGGCGACGAAATCGCCGAACCGTTTATTGATGTTTTTAACTTCGATCGTCATGGTATTACTCCGTAGGGCGCACGTCGTCGGCGATGGATTCGTTCAAGCGCCAGGCGATAAAGGATTTCAGGGCCAGCGTCACCAGCGCCAGCAGGGCCAGCAGGGACGCCACGGCGAAAGCTGCGGCAAAGTTGTATTCGTTGTACAGAATCTCGACCTGCAGCGGCACGGTGTTGGTCTCGCCGCGGATGTGGCCGGACACCACCGACACCGCGCCGAACTCGCCCATCGCGCGGGCGTTACACAGGATCACGCCGTACAGCAGGCCCCACTTGATGTTGGGCAGCGTGACGCGGCGGAAGGTGTCCCAGCCGGAGGCGCCCAGCACGATGGCGGCCTCCTCTTCCTCGCTGCCCTGCGCCTGCATCAGCGGGATCAGTTCGCGCGCGACGAATGGGAAGGTGACGAAGATGGTCGCCAGCACGATGCCCGGCACCGCGAACAGGATCTTGATGTCGTGCTCCTGCAGCCATGGACCGAACCAGCCCTGCGCGCCGAACAGCAGCACGTAGATCAGGCCGGAGATCACCGGCGACACCGAGAACGGCAGGTCGATCAGGGTCAGCAGGATGCTCTTGCCGCGGAACTCGAACTTGGCGATGCACCACGACGCCGCCACGCCGAACACCAGGTTCAGCGGCACGGCGATGACGGCGGTGATCAGGGTCAGCTTGATGGCCGAGATCGCGTCTTCCTCGACGATGGCGGACACGTAGGCTTCCCAGCCCTTGCGGAAGGCTTCGACGAACACAGCCACCAGCGGCACGAACAGGAACAAGGTCAGGAAGGTCAGCGCGATAGCGATCAGCGCGCCGCGCACCCACAGCGGTTCGAGGATTTGCGGGGCCGACGGCAGTTCGCCGCGCCGCACTGCAGTAGCAGGAACAACAGGAACAACAGGAACGCCGCTCATTATTTATTCCCCGACTTTCCGCGAGCCCAGGCTTGCAACAGGTTGATGGTCAACAGCATGAGGAAGGAAACGATCAGCATCACCACGGCGATCGCGGTGGCGCCGGCGTAGTCGTACTGCTCCAGCTTGGTGATGATGAACAGCGGCGTGATCTCGGACACCATCGGCATGTTGCCGGCGATGAAGATCACCGAGCCGTATTCGCCGGTGGCTCGGGCGAAGGCCAGCGCGAAGCCGGTCATCAGCGACGGCAGGATGGTCGGGAACACCACGCGGAAGAAGGTCTGGAAGGCGTTGGCGCCCAGGCTGGCGGCGGCCTCCTCCAGTTCGCGCTCGGCGTCCTCCAGCACCGGCTGCACGGTGCGCACCACGAACGGCAGGCCGATGAAGGTCAGCGCGATGACCACGCCGATCGGCGTGAACGCCACCTTCAGGCCCAGCATGCCTTCGAGGATGCGGCCGAACCAGCCGTTGGCCGAGTACAGCGCCGTCAGCGTGATGCCGGCCACGGCGGTGGGCAGCGCGAACGGCAGGTCGACCAGCGCGTCGACGATGCGCTTGCCGGGGAATTCATAACGCACCAGCACCCAGGCGACGATGCCGCCGAAGATGACGTTGATGAAGGCGCCGATCAGCGAGGCGCCGAAGGTCAGGCGGTACGAGGCCATCACCCGGTCCGACGTCACGGCGTGCCAGAACGCTTCCCAGGTCAGCGTGAACGTCTTCAGGAACACGGCCGACAGCGGGATCAGGACGATCAGCGTCAGGTAGAAAATGGTAAATCCCAGCGAGAGCCGGAAACCCGGCATCACGCGGTACGGCGCTCCCCTGGACGCAACGGGGGCCGTGGCGGGCGCTGCGAGAACTGCGGACATGTATGCTCCCTTATTACAAATTCTTCTATAAGGGCTGCATAATCTCATCTACGCTTCATAATACAAACGAAGCTTTTTTCATTTGATTAGACGATTCCGGTATATCGATCCGGAAATCCGTTCAAGATACGAGCTTGGCGGCTACCGCCACCAGGGTGAAGGCCAGCAGCCCGCGCAGCAGGCGTTCCGGCACGGCGCGCGCGGCGTAGG
Organism: Duganella sp. Dugasp56; assembly: GCF_047304105.1. Lineage (NCBI taxonomy): Bacteria > Pseudomonadati > Pseudomonadota > Betaproteobacteria > Burkholderiales > Oxalobacteraceae > Duganella > Duganella sp. Dugasp56. The sequence goes on along the minus strand of NZ_JBGLYQ010000030.1, from coordinate 85,098 downwards.
CGCCGATGGTGATGCCCGGCAGCGAGCCGACCAGCAAGGTCAGCAGCAAGGACCAGTTGATCGAGCCCAGCCACCAGTGGCCGACGGCGGCAATCGCGGTCAGCGGCACGGCGTAGGCGATGTCGGTGCCGGCCACTTCGGCGGCGCTCAGGCGCGGATACAGCATCACCAGCAGAGTCGCGCCGATGGCGCCGGCGCCGATCGACGAGATCGTCACCAGCGTGCCCAGCACGGCGCCGGCAACGATGGTGGCGGTGGTCAGCGCGCTGCCCTGCAGCTGCCGTTCGGGACGGGCCGTGATCCAGGCCAGCATCTTGCGTTTGAATAGTAAGGCGACCACGGTCAACATCACCGAGCCGGCGATCATGTAGCGGATCACCTGGCCGATTTCCTGGTTGAGGGTGCCGAAATGCTTGAGCGCAAAGCTGGCCAGCAAGGCGGCCGGCAAGGCGCCGATGCACAGCCGGCGCACGATTTCCCAGTGCACCGTGCCGCGCATGCGGTGGGTGAAGGTGCCGACGCCCTTGGTCAGCGAGGCGAACGCCAGGTCGGTGCCGACCGCGACCGCCGGCGACACGCCGAACAACAGCGTCAACAGCGGCGTCATCAGCGAGCCGCCGCCCACGCCCGTCATGCCGACCAGCAGGCCGACCGCGAAACCAGATGCGACAAAGGACAAATCCATGCAATTCCCCAAGAGTAGCTCGCAGAGTAAACTACTCTAGGGAAACTTCCAAACAACGGAATGCTTATTTGCTTATGCGTTATTTATTGGGTTGTGGCGTGACGCGCAAGTATGGACGGGCGGCGGTATAGCCTTTCGGATACTTTTGCTTCAGCACTTCCGGGTCTTGCACGGTCAGCGGAATGATGACGTCGTCGCCGTCTTTCCAGTTGCCCGGGGTGGCCACGGTGTAGCCGTCGGTCAGCTGCAGCGCATCGATCACGCGCAGCACTTCGTCGAAGTTGCGGCCGGTGCTCATCGGATAGGTGATGCTCAGGCGCACCTTCTTGTTCGGGTCGATGACGAACAGCGTGCGCACGGTGGCGGTGGCCGAGGCGTTCGGATGGATCATATCGTACAGCGTGGCGACCTTGCGGTCTTCGTCGGCGATGATGGGGAAGCCGACCACGGTGTCCTGGGTCTGCTCGATGTCGCTGATCCAGGCCTTGTGCGATTCGGCCGGATCGACCGACAGCGCGATCGCCTTGACGTTGCGCTTGTCGAATTCAGGTTTCAGCTTGGCGGTCAGGCCCAGCTCGGTGGTGCAGACGGGCGTGAAGTCCGCCGGGTGCGAAAACAACACCACCCACGAATTGCCAGCCCACTCGTGGAAGTGCAGCTTGCCGATGGAAGAGTCTTGTTCGAAATCAGGGGCGGTGTCGCCTAAACGCAGGGTCATGGTCATCTCCAGAGTAATTGTGAGTCAGTGGGCCGTCAGCGCGTTATTTTGCGCCTTTTCTGCTAAAAAATACAATATTTCGAGCCCTTCCGGCCAATCGCCCAGCCCCGACTCGGCATTGATGTGGCCCAGCGGACCACCGTTGATGAAGCGGCTGTGCCAGTGCCGCGCCCACAGTTCGGCGCGCGGCGCGGCCATCCACGGATCGTCGGTGCTGCCGACCATGACGGATGGCACCGGCAGCGCCTGCTTCGGCAGCAGCGCCGCCACATTGAATTTGTCGGGATCGGCCGGCGCCACCAGCAGCAGTCCGGCCACGCCGGCCGGATCGCGCGCCACGCTGTGCACGGCGGCCAGGCTGCCGAAGCTGTGGGCGACGATCAGCAGCGGGCGCGGATGGTCGCCAGTGTTGACAACGGCGCGGCGCTGGCGGTCCACGCGCGCCGACCAGCGCGGCAGGTCCGGCACATCCCAGTCGTCCTGCTCGATTCGCTCGAAGGCCGGGAACAGGCGTTGCCAGCGGCTTTGCCAGTGCTCCGGTCCGCTGCCATGCAGGCCGGGAGCAATCAACACGCGAAACTGGCTCAGCACGCCGTCCATGATTACTTCGGCTGGTAGATCTGGTCGAACAGGCCGCCGTCGGCGAAGTGGGTCTTCTGCGCCTTGGTCCAGTCGCCGGCCACATCCGACAGCTTGAACAGCTTGACGTTAGGGAATTGGCCGGCGTATTTCTTCGCCTCCTTTTCCACGGCCGGACGGTAGTAGTTCTTGGCGATGATTTCCTGCGCCTCGTCGGTGTACAGGAAGTTCAGGTAAGCCTCGGCCACCTTGCGGGTGCCGCGCTTGTCGGCCACTTTGTCGACCACGGCCACCGGCGGCTCGGCCAGGATGGAGACCGACGGCGCGACGATGTCGAACTTGGTCGGACCCAGTTCCTTGATCGCCAGCAGCGCTTCGTTTTCCCAAGCGATCAGCACGTCGCCGATGCCGCGCTCGACAAAGGTGGTGGTGGCGCCGCGCGCGCCGGAATCGAGCACCGGCACGTTCTTGTACAGCTTGGTCAGGAAGTCCTTGGCGGACGCTTCGCTGCCGCCCGGCAGGCGCAGCGCGTAGCCGTAGGCGGCCAGGTGGTTCCAGCGGGCGCCGCCCGAGGTCTTCGGATTCGGCGTGATGACGGCAACGCCCGGCTTGACCAGGTCGTTCCAGTCCTTGATGCCTTTGGGGTTGCCCTTGCGGACCAGGAACACGATGGTCGAGGTGTATGGCGTGCTGTTGTGCGCCAGCTTCTTCTGCCAGTCCGGCGCCAGCAGCTTGTGCTCGGCGATGGCGTCGATGTCGTAGGCCAGCGCCAGCGACACCACGTCCGCCTCCAGGCCGTCGATGACCGAGCGCGCCTGCTTGCCCGAACCGCCGTGCGATTGCTTGATCTTGACGGTGTCGCCGGTCTTGGCTTTCCACTCCTTGGCGAAGGCGACGTTGACGTCCTGGTACAGCTCGCGGGTCGGATCGTAGGACACGTTCAGCAAGGTGATTTCGGCGGCCAATGCCGGCACGGCAGCGGTTACGGCGAAAACGGCGGCGGCGATTATTTTTTTGGACAGCATCTGATTCCCCTAGTAGTGAAGGTCTTCAGGTTAATGCCGTCCCTTATAAATGAGAACTAAGCTTTTAGCAGTTCAATATGCCAAAACCGAATAAAGGATTCAGTAAAAGCGGTTGAACAACACGACGGCCCAGGCGGCCGTCGCCAGCAGGCACGTCAGCAGCACGGCGGCGCTGCCGAAGTCCTTGGCGTTCTTGGACAGCGGGTGGCGCTCCAGCGACACGCGGTCCACCACCGCCTCGATCGATGAATTGATCAGTTCCACGATCAATATCAGCATCAGCACGCCGATCAGCATCAATTTCTCGAACGCCGAGATGCGCAGCACCAGCGCGATGATGGTGCCCACCACGAACACACTGACCTCCTGGCGGAAAGCATGCTCGTGCTTCCATGCCGACTTGAAGCCGTCGATGGAATACAGACAGGCCGAATAGATACGTTTCAGGCCGCTCTTGCTCTTGAATTCGCTCACTGGTTCCATGGATGCGCCGGAAAAAATAGAATGCATCATTATGCATTAATTCCCATTTTTTTCACATTATGGTATAAAGTAAGTATCGCATACCGCACTGCACCAACCACATCATGAAAATCGAAACCGTTCCCGAGCAAAAGACCACTATCCAGGTGATCGAGCGCATGGTGGCGCTGCTCGATGCCCTGGCCAAGTATCCCGACCCCGTGAGCCTGAAGGAATTATCCAAGGTTTCCGGGCTACACCCGTCGACCGCGCACCGCATCCTCAACGATATGGTGCTGACCCGCTTTGTCGACCGCATCGAGCCGGGCACCTACCGGCTCGGCATGCGGCTGCTGGAACTGGGCAATGTGGTCAAGAGCCGGCTGTCGGTGCGCGAGGCCGCACTGGATTTCATGCGTGCACTGCACAAAAAGACCCAGCAGACCATCAACCTGTCGGTGCGCCAGGGCGACGAGATCGTCTACATCGACCGCGCGTTCTCGGAACGTTCGGGCATGCAGGTGGTGCGCGCCATCGGCGGACGCGGTCCGCTGCACTTGACCTCGACCGGCAAGCTGTTCCTGTCGGTGGACGAGCCGAAAGCCATCCGCGCCTACGCCACGCGGACCGGGCTGGCCGGGCACAACAAGAATTCGATCACCGACCTGGCCAAGCTGGAACGCGAGCTGAGCCTGGTGAAATCGCGCGGCTACGCGCGCGACAATGAAGAGCTGGAGCTGGGGGTGCGCTGCATGGCCGCCGGCATCCACGACGACAGCGGCAAGCTGATTGCCGGGCTGTCGATCTCGGCGCCGGCCGACCGTCTGCAGGACGAGTGGCTGGACGACCTGGTCACGACCGCCAACCAGATCTCCGCCACGCTGGGTTACATCCCGGTCGAATAAGACGGGCTGCTGACCAGGGTTGCAGGCTTCAACGCCTCCAGCCACTTGCGCATGCGGCCGGCATCGGCCGTGCGCGACTGCTTGCCCTTGGAATCCAGGAACACCATGATCACCGAGCGGCCCTCGATCACGGCCTGCATCATCAGGCAGCGGCCGGCTTCATTGATGAATCCGGTTTTCTGCAGGCCGATAGTCCAGTCCGGGCTGGCCACCAGGTGATTGGTGGTGCCGAACTGCATCGGACGGCCATTGGTTTCGATCATGGCCTTGGCGTCGGTGGAGTACTGGCGCAGGATGGGCTGCTGATACGCCGCCATCGCCAGCTTGGCCAGGTCGCGCGCGCTGGCCACATTCATTTTCGACAGGCCGTTGGAATCGACGTAGTGCGTGTCGACCATGCCCAGCTCGCGGGCCTTGGCGTTCATCGCTTCGACAAACGCGGCTTTGCCGCCCGGATAGTTGCGGCCCAGCGCGGAGGCTGCGCGGTTCTCCGAACTCATCAGGGCCACGTGCAGCATGTTGGCGCGGGTCAGCTGGGAGCCGACCTTCAGGCGCGAACTGCTGAACTTCTCGCGGTCGACATCCTCGTCGGTCACGGTCAGCACTTCATCCATGTCCTGCTTGGCTTCCACCACCACCAGGCCGGTCATCATCTTGGTGATCGAGGCGATCGGCAAGGCGACGTTCGAATTCTTTTCAAACAGCACTTCGGAATTGGCCTGGTCCAGCACCAGCGCGACATTGGACTTGAGGTCCAGCGGATCGTGGGTCATGTTCAGGCCGGCCAGGTCGCCCATGGTCGGCACGGCGGGCGCGGCCACCATCATGCGCTGGTACACCACCTTGCGGCGGCCGTTGACCTTGATGACGCGCTTGATCACCCGCTCGCCGGTATCGGCGGCGGCGATGCGCAGAGGCTGACGGGTCTTGCTCTTCTTGGTCTGATGTTTCTTCGGCGCGGCATCGGCGTCCGTCGCAGCCGTCGCGGTCACCGCCGTGGAAGCGAACATCAGTGAAATGAGCGCACTTAAAGCTAATTTATACATTCATATCCCCGGAAAAGAGCAATACCACGAAAGCGAAGCACCTGTTGCAGTGTAGCAAAACGCTGCACGAGCGCAAGCATATTTAACATTGAACGCATCATTGGTTGCAATGACGCAATACGGTTTTAACAAGCTAGTTCTAATCGACAAATTTAACAAATTCTTCAACCTGCATACGGTCTGTGATCAAAGTATTCTCAATCTTTGTCGGATCAGCCACACCAAGCGCCATGCCGCACACCACGATTTCATTTTCCGGCAAGTCCAGCACTTGTCCGATGACCCGATGATACTGGGTAAATGCCGCCTGCGGACAGGTATCGAGCCCGCGCGCCCGAGCCGCCACCATGATGTTCTGCAGGAACATCCCGTAGTCCAGCCAGGAGCCCTGCTCCATGATGCGGTCCATTGTGAAAATCAAGCCGACCGGGGCGCCGAAGAATTCATAGTTGCGGCCGTGCTGGGCCGCCATGCCGGCCTTGTTGTCGCGGGTCAGCCCCAGTAGTGCATACAAGTCCCAGCCGACCTTGCGCCGGCGTTCGATGAAAGGTGACACCCATTCGCGCGGGTAGTACGCATATTCCTCGGTGTGCAGTTTCGCCTGCTCTGGGTCACTATGTATGGCCAGAATCGCAGAACTCAACTGTTGCTTGCGCTCGCCGTCGAGCACGTAGACTTTCCAGGGCTGGGTATTGGTGCCGGACGGCGCCCGCGCCGCCACCCGCAGGATCTGCGCCACATCCTCGCGCGCCACCGGCTGCGGCAGGTAGGCGCGGATCGAGCGGCGCGAGGTGATTGCCGCATCGACGGCTTGCTGGTCGGGAGTAGAAATCATGGAGCCTCGCTTATTTGGGTTTTTTGACGACGAATACCACGCCTGTCACCGCCAGCACCATTCCCAGTATGCCGAGGGCGTTGAAAGCTTCACCAAACATCAGCCAGGCCATGATGGCGGTGGTGGGCGGCGTGAGATACAACAAACTGGTGACCTGGGTGGCATCGCTGCGGCGTATCAGCGCGAACAGCAGGAAAATCGCGCCGATCGACAAACCCAGCACCGACCACAGCAAGGCGCCGATGAAGCGCGGCGTCCACTGCACCGCAGCAAAATCCGCGCCCAGACCTTCGAATATGATAGCCAAAGGCAGCACGACGACCAGGGAGGCGGCGAACTGGATGACGGTGCCGGTGCGCAGGTCGAACTGCGGGCAATGGCGTTTTTGATACAAGGTGCCGACGGTAATCGACAGCAGCGCGAACACGCACAGCAGGATGGCCTCGGTCGACAGGCCGGCCAGCTTGATCTTGGCGGCCACCACCAGCCCCACCCCGACTATGCCGAACAGCAGACCCAGCCACTGGCGCGGACGCACTTTTTCGCCGATCAGCGGCGCCGCGAAGGCGGTCAGGATGGGCTGCATGCCGACGATCAGCGCCGTCAAGCCGGCCGGCATGCCGAGCTTGATCGCGCACCAGACGCCGATCAGGTAGCCGGCCCCCCCCCCCCCCCCCGCCAGCGCGATCTGCCAGATCCGGCCATGCGGCCAGGGCGCCTTCAGCAGCAGCACGGCCGGCACCAGCAACAGCAGCACGCCGGCGAAGCGCATCACCAGGAAAGTCAGCGGCGGCGCGTACGGCAGTCCGAACTTGGCGACGATAAATCCGCTGCTCCACAGTAGTACAAAAAACAACGGTAGCGGCGACAGGAAGGTGGCGTGCTGCGCGGTCGCTGCGGCCTTGGTGGAGTTGGGCATATCGGCAGGAATATTCACTAGCTAAATGAAAGTAAATCGGCGCCGCATTGGGGCGCCGACTGTGGATGAGGCCAGTCTATCACGGCGGCCCGAATGCCATCGGCGGCGGCCCCCAGTGTGGATGTTTCCACAAGAAAACACTTTGCTTTGGATAGAGTCCATTCTTTGATGCAACGCACAAAAAATCGCTTGACTTAATTTCTGAAGGCCGTAAAATCGGGTTTGTTGCGTTGCACAATATGTTCGGTCTGAAACGTGGGTTCTCTGTTTCTCGCCGACGGTTAGAAACGGCAGTACTTAATCAATGACTACTTTCCTGGAGATTTATATGTTTTCGATTCCTGAGCAATTTTCCAATGCGACCAAAGCTAACTTCGAAGCTCAATTCGCGATCTTCTCGGCCCTGACCAACAAAGCGTTCGAAGGCGTGGAGAAGTTTGTCGACCTGAACCTGACCGCTGCCAAGGCATCGCTGGAAGAGTCGTCGATCACCACCAAGCAACTGCTGTCGGCCAAGGATCCACAAGAATTCTTCTCGCTGGCTTCGGCACAAGCCCAGCCTAGCGCAGAAAAAACCATCGCTTACGGCCGTCACCTGGCGACCATCGCTTCGAGCACCGGCGCTGAATTCAGCAAAGCTGCAGAAACGCAAATCGCTGAAACCAACCGCAAAGTCATCTCGCTGGTGGAAGAAGTGAGCAAGAACGCCCCAGCTGGTTCGGAAAACGCTGTTGCCATGCTGAAATCGGCAATCGGCAACGCCAACGCCGGCTACGAGCAGTTCACCAAGACCGCCAAGCAAGCTGTTGAGTCGATCGAGTCGAACCTGAGCTCGGCCGTGAACCAGTTCACCGCTGCCGCCGCCAAGGCTGCTCCAGCGAAGAAGTAATTAAGGACGTCCGGCACGGTAGGGTGCCTGTTCCTGTGAAAAAAGCCCGGTCATCACGCCCGGGCTTTTTTTTCATTTGAAACATTGACTAGCCTGTTGAATTCCAACATCGCAAAATTCACACGAGACGATTCGGCAGCATCGAGAATATTTTCGCCGCAGGCCGGACACAAGTCTGCCGTGACCGCACGAATCACAATAGTTTCACCTTTATATGTATAGGGAATGTCGCGCGTGCCGTGTATCAACTCAGCTTCGCCGCAGATAGGACATTTCATCTACAACTCCTTGAATGACACAATCAGTACATCATCAATGACTGTAAGCTTCAGATAGACTTTACCGGCCGTTGTCACCGGACGATAAACATCTTGCCAGACGCGATGGTCTGCATAGGTGGTCATGCTTTTATGAAAATCTCGCGGCCTAAGCGCCATCACAACTTCAAGCACCTCCTGGAAGTTGAATCCAAGCGCCGCCGCGCCTGCCAGTGCAGAAAAAGTAGCCTTGACTCTTCCGGCAGCAATCAGGGTTTTGACGACCGACAATCTGCAATGGGGCGTGCGCTTTTCCATGCAATCTTAACCTACCGGGCTAAATTCGACAGGGGAATCCTGCTAGTCATTAGCGCACGAGCACATGCAAACATCTTGCGGACAAACAGCCGCAAGCATAAAAAAACCGGAGCGAGCTCCGGTTTTCTCTAAGCAGCCAGACTCATTCGCCGAGGTAGGCGGCTTTGACGCGGGGATCGTCCAGCATGTCCTTGGCGTTGCCGGTCATCGTGATGTGGCCGGAGTCCATGACGTAGCCGCGGTGCGCGGCCTGCAGCGCCAGCTTGGCGTTCTGCTCCACCAGCAGGATCGTGATGCCTTCTTTCGACACGTTGCGGATCACTTCGAAGATCTTCTCGACCATGATCGGCGACAGGCCCATCGACGGCTCGTCCAGCAGCAGCAGGTTCGGATGCGACATCAGCGCGCGCGCCATCGCCAGCATCTGCTGCTCGCCGCCCGACAGCGTGCCCGCCATCTGCGCCGCGCGCTCCTTCAGGCGCGGGAACACGTCGAACCACTTGGCGATGTCGGCCTCGATGCCGGCCTTGTCGTCACGGGTGTAGGCGCCCATCATCAGGTTTTCCTGGATCGACATGCGGGTGAACACGCCGCGCCCTTCCGGCACCATCGCCAGTTTCTTCTCGACCAGGTGGAACGACTTGCTGCCCTTCAGCGATTCGCCCTGGTAAGTCACCGTGCCTTCGACCTTGCAAGGCGGCAGCGTGCCGGTGATGGCTTTCAAGGTCGTGGTCTTGCCGGCGCCGTTGGCACCGATCAGCGCGATCAGCTCGCCCTTGTTCACTTCCAGATCGATACCCTTGACGGCCTTGATGCCGCCGTACGCGACTTTCAGTCCCGATACTTTAAGAACATTGTCGCCCATTAGTGCGATCCTCCCAGGTAGGCGTCGATAACCGCCTGATTGCTTTGTATTTCCGCCGGCAGACCCTCGGCGATCGGCTTGCCGTATTCCAGCACCATCAGCCGGTCGCACAGGCCCATCATCATCTTGACGTCGTGCTCGATCAGCAGCACGGTCTTGCCTTCGTTCTTGATCTTGACCAGCAGCTCGCGCAGCGCCAGCTTCTCGGTGGCGTTCATGCCGGCCGCCGGTTCATCCAGCGCCAGCAGTTGCGGATCGGTGGCCAGCGCGCGGGCGATTTCCAGCCGGCGCTGGTCGCCGTACGACAGGAAGCGCGCCGTGCGGCTGGCGAACTGGCCGATGCCGACGAAGTCCAGCAGCTCCTGCGCGCGCTTGCGGATCGATGCTTCCTCCTCGCGCGCGGCCTTGTGGCGGAACACGGCGCCGAACACGCCCTGGTGCGAACGCACGTGGCGGCCGACCATAACGTTTTCCAGCGCGGTCATCTCGCCGAACAGGCGGATGTTCTGGAAGGTGCGGGCGATGCCGGCCTTGGCCACCTCATGCGGCGCCGACGGCGAGTACGGCTTGCCGGCCAGCTCAAAGGTGCCGGTGTCCGGCTGGTACAGGCCGGTGATGACGTTGAAGAAGGTGGTCTTGCCGGCGCCGTTGGGGCCGATCAGGCCGTAGATCTGGCCCTTCATGATCTTGATGCCGACATCGGTCAGCGCCTGCAGGCCGCCGAAGCGCTTGTTGACGCCGGCGATGTGGAGAATTACCTGTTCACTCATTTCTGTCTTCCTCAAGCCGCCACGGTGCCGGACGATTGATCTTTGGTATCGGAGTCGCCGTCGGGACGGTCTTCATGCTTGGGCGCGGGCCACAGGCCGGCCGGACGGTTCAGCATGATCAGCACCATCGCCAGGCCGTACAGCAGCTGGCGCAGCACTTCGGCTTCGATCAGCACGTGGCCGAACAATTTTTCCTGCAGCGGCTCGACCACGTGGCGCAGCACTTCCGGCAGCGCGGCCAGCAGCGCGCCGCCCATGATGACGCCCGGGATGTGGCCGATACCGCCCAGCACCACCATCGCCAGCACGGCGATCGACTCGGTCAGCGAGAACGATTCCGGCGACACGAAGCCCTGGAAGGACGCGAACATGGCGCCGGCGACGCCGCCGAACGAGGCGCCCATCGAGAACGCCAGCAGCTTGACGTTGCGGGTGTTGATGCCCATGGCCTTGGCGGCGATCTCGTCTTCGCGGATCGCGACCCAGGCGCGGCCCAGGCGCGAATGCTGCAGGCGCGAGGTGATGAACACGATCGCCACGCACAAGATCAGGAACAGGAAGTAGTAGGCATTCACCGACGGCATGGAGAAGCCGCCGATCACCACATTGGCGCGCGAGCCCGCCTCGCCCGCCAGGTTGACGCCGAACACGCGGATCGGGTCGATCAGGTTGATGCCCTGCGGACCGTTGGTGAAGTTGATCGGCTCGTTGAGGTTGTTCATGAAGATGCGGATGATCTCGCCGAAGCCCAGGGTCACGATGGCCAGGTAGTCGCCGCGCAGCTTCAAGGTCGGCGCGCCCAGCAGGGCGCCGAACAGGCCGGCCAGCGCGGCCGCCAGCGGCACGATGGCCCATACCGACAGGTGGATGCCGTTCTGCTGGATGTCCGGGCCGAGGATGGCCACCAGCGTGTTGCCGATGGCCGGGTATTCATTGATCAGCGATTCCAGCAAGGTGGCAAACTGCGGCGACGCCAGCAGGCCGGTCATGTAGGCGCCCACCGCGTAGAACGCGATGTAGCCCAGATCCAGCAGGCCGGCAAAGCCGACCACGATGTTCAGGCCCAGCGCCAGCATGATGTACAGCAGCGCCATGTCGATGATGCGCACCCACGAGTTGCCGAACTGCGCGGCCACGAACGGGAAGATCAGCAGGCCGATCAGCACGACGGCCATGCTGCTGTAGGCCTTGCGCGGGTTGCGGGTGGTGTCGAAATTCAGAAGTGCCATATTGTTCCCCTCTTATGCACGGTCCGCGACGCGTTCGCCCATGATGCCGGACGGGCGCACCGTCAGCACGATGATCAGCACGACGAAGGCGAAGATGTCCTGGTAGTGGCTGCCGAGGAAGCCGCCGGTCAGGTCGCCGATGTAGCCGGCGCCCAGGCTCTCGATAATGCCGAGCACGATACCGCCTATCATCGCGCCGTAGATGTTGCCGATGCCGCCCAGCACGGCGGCCGAGAAGGCTTTCAGGCCGGGCACGAAGCCCATCGCGAACTGGATCGACGCGTAGTTGGCGCCCCACATCACGCCGGCCACGGCGGCCAGTGCCGCGCCCAGCGCGAAGGTGGCGACAATGACCTTGTTGGAGTCGACGCCCATCAGGCCGGCGACGCGGGGATTTTCCGCCGTGGCGCGCATCGCGCGGCCCATCTTGGTTTTTTCCACCAGCAGCACCAGGCCGGTCATCGACAGCGCCGCCAGCACCAGCAGCAGGATCTGGGTTTGCGAGATCAGCGCGCCGCCGATGGTGATCGGCTCGGACGACAGTAGTTGCGGGAAGGCCAGCGGGTTGCGGGTCCAGATCATCATGGCGAAGGTTTGCAGCAGGATCGACACGCCGATGGCGGTGATCAGCGGCGCCAGCCGCGGCGCGTTGCGCAGGCGGCGGTAGGCGACCCGCTCGATGATGATGTTGACCAGCATGCAGACCGGGATGGCGCCGCCGATGGCGATCGCCAGCTTGACGTAGCCGGGCAGGTCCGGGGCGTATTCGTTCAGGTATTTGAGAATGGTCAGGCCGGTCATCGCGCCTATCATCAGCACGTCGCCGTGGGCGAAGTTAATCAGGTTCAGCACGCCGTACACCATGGTGTAGCCCAGCGCGACCAGTGCGTACATGCTGCCGAGCACCAGTCCATTAATAATTTGTTGGATAAAAGTATCCATTAAGAGCCTTTACTTTTTGTGTTATGCCTGCACAGACGAATCAAGTAACAAAAACGGCACCCGGGGAGGTTGTCCCCGTAGTGCCGCCGTTGACTACGCGTTCATGATGCAAGTATCGTGCCTGAACCGGTATCATCGCCTGCGCGCCGCCCTAAACATATAAGCCTAAACGACAACTTTTTTAGAGCGAGGCAATGATAGCGAGAATTTCGGAAAACGAACTGCGGAATAACGCGATAGGTGCTGAATTAAATTCCGTTTATTCAAAAAGTCGTTAAACCACGCCCCCGGCTGGTCCAGCTTTTGGGCCGTCCAATCCCTTGGGCAGCGGGAAAGTGACCGATTCTTCCACGCCGTCCAGGGTGCGCACGCTGCGCGCGCCCAGCTCTTTGAGGCGGTCGATGACGGCTTGCACCAGCACCTCCGGCGCCGATGCACCAGCGGTGACACCGATGCGCTGCTTGCCTTCCAGCCAGAGCGGGTCGATCAGCGTGGCGTTGTCGACCATGTAGGCGGGCGTGCCCTTCTTTTCCGCCACTTCGCGCAGGCGGTTGGAATTCGAACTGTTCGGGCTGCCGACCACGATCACCAGTTCCACCTGCGGCGCCATGAACTTGACGGCTTCCTGGCGGTTGGTGGTGGCGTAGCAGATGTCGCCTTTTTTCGGCTCGATAATCGCCGGATATTTTGCCTTCAGCGCCGCGATGATGTCGGCGGTGTCGTCTACCGACAACGTTGTCTGGGAAACGTAGGCCAGCTGGTCGGGTTTGGCAACGTTCAGGGTGGCCACGTCGGCCACCGTTTCGACCAGGTACATGCCCTCTTCCGTCTGGCCCATCGTGCCTTCGACTTCCGGATGGCCGTCGTGGCCGATCATGACGATCTCACAACCCTGCTTGCGCATCTTGGCCACTTCGACGTGGACCTTGGTGACCAGCGGGCAGGTGGCGTCGAAAATGCTCAGTCCGCGCGACTCGGCTTCCGCGCGCACCGCCTTGGACACCCCGTGGGCCGAAAACACCAGCGTATTGCCGGCCGGTACGTCGTCCAGTTCTTCGATGAAGATGGCGCCCTTGTTGCGCAGGTCGTCCACCACGTAGGCGTTGTGGACGATTTCGTGGCGCACATAAATCGGCGCGCCGAACTGCTGTAGCGCGCGCTCGACGATTTCAATGGCGCGGTCGACGCCGGCGCAAAAGCCGCGCGGCTGGGCCAACAGGATTTCTTTATCGCTCATCAGTTCCTCACAGCACGGAGATCAGTTTGACTTCGAATTTCAGCGGCTGGCCGGCCAGCGGGTGGTTGAAGTCGAACAGACAGGTTTCGTCGCCCAGCTCGCGCAGGATGCCCGCGAAGCGGCCGCCGCCCGGCGCGGCGAAGTCGACCAGGTCGCCTACTTTATAGTCGGCGCCCGGCACCGAGTTCTCGTCCAGCGTGGCGCGCGTGACTTCGCGCACCAGTTCCGGATTGCGCGGACCGAAGCCGATGCCCGGTTCCAGGTCGAAGGTCTTGTGCGTGCCTTCAGGCATGCCGATCAGCAGCTCTTCCAGCACCGGCGCCAACTGGCCCTGGCCCAGCATCAGCGTGGCGGGATTTCCGCTGAAGGTTGTAACGATATCAGTACCGTCCAGCGAGGCAAGACGATAATGCAGGGTGAGATAAGCCGATTTGGTGACGACAGCAGGTTGCGCGTTAGACATGACTTGGGGTTCGGTAAGCTGGCAAAGGCTCTATTGTAAGCCACCTTGCCCTTCGCGCCCCGCCGGCATGCCGCTTATCATATGCCGATTGACTGAAAACGTTTTCAACGGCATATTGGAAACGATCTCATCTCAAAAAGGAGAGCGTGTTCCATGCATGAGGTTTCCCGAACCGGCCGCATCGCGGCGATAGATTTGCTGCGCGGACTGGCGGTGATCGGCATGATACTGGTGGCCTATGCCGGCGACTGGGAGCATCGCTTTCGCGTGCTGACGCATGCCGACTGGCGCGGTTACGCCCTGGCCGACATGATTTTCCCCTCGTTTTTATTTTGCGTCGGCGCGGCCATGCCCTTTTCCCTGCTCAAGCGGGCCGGTGAGCGGCCCGCCGCCGAAGTCATGCTGTATCTGGCGCGTCGCTCCGCGGCATTGTTCGCGCTCGGCCTGCTGCTTAATCTGCTGCCCTATTTCGACTTCGCGCACGTGCGCATCCTCGGCATACTGCAGCGCATCGGCATTTGCTATTTCATCGCCGGAACGATAGTGCTGGCGCTAGGCCAGCCATCGGCGCAAGGGTACCGGCTGCCGCTGGGCCGCGTGATCGGCGCGGCCGTGGCGCTGGGGCTCGCCTATGCGGCCCTGCTGCTGGCATGGGATGCGCCGGAGTGCGGACGCGGCTGCTTCGGCTCCGCCCATTCGCTGCCGACGGTTATCGACCGCGCGGTGCTGGGCGTCCAGCACTTCTGGCCTTACGGCACCACGGACGGCCGGGTGACCTACGAGCCCGAAGGCTTGCTGTCCACAGCCGGAGCGCTGATCAACGTGTTGGTGGGATTGGCCGCCGGTCTGGTCCTGCACCGGGACGGCGACGCCGCGGACGGGCGCTGGCTCAAGCTGGGCCTGGCTGGCGCGGCGCTGCTGGCACTGGGTTTCGCGCTCGATCCGGTGCTTCCAGTGGTCAAGAAGATCTGGACGCCAAGCTTCGCCTTGCTGTCGTCCGGATTTTCCCTGCTCGCGCTTTTACTGCTGAAATCCCTGCCCGAGCGCGCCCGGCCAACTCCGGTCCTGGCGTTTGGCGCCAACGCCACGCTGGCCTTCATCGGCATCAGCTTGATGGATTGCGTGCTCCAGCTGCCGTTCGGAGCAGCGAATCCGCAGAGCTGGCACGACCGTCTGGCGCAAGAACTCGGCAACGCGATCGCGGATGCGCGTATTGCCTCCGTCACCTACTCGGCGGGCCTGGTGGTCGTGCTGGGTACGACGCTGTTGCTGCTCTACCGCAGAAAGCTGTTCTTCAGGCTTTGATCAGTACCGCCCCCGACGGCGCGTCGATAATAAGCATGCGATACACCGACATACGGAGAGATCGATGCCCATCAACGACTGGCCGCTGGAGCGCCGCCCGCGCGAGCGCCTGATACGGGACGGCGCGCCGGCGCTGTCGGACGCCGAATTGCTGGCGGTGTTCCTGCGCGTCGGCGTGCGCGGCAAGGACGCCGTACAGCTGGGGCAGGACATGGTGCACCATTTCGGTTCGCTGCAGGGGCTGTTCGGCGCCAGCCTGGCGGAGTTTTCCGCGATCAACGGGCTGGGCCCGGCCAAGTTCGCCCAGCTGCAGGCGGTGATGGAGCTGGCGCGGCGGGCGATCCTGGAGGAAATGAAGTCCGGCCAAACCCTGGGCTCGCCGCACGCGGTGAAGGATTACCTGCGCATCATCTTCCATGGCAAGACCTTCGAAGCCTTTTATGTGCTGTTCCTCGATGTGAAAAACCGCCTGATCGCGTCCCGGGAAATGTTTCGCGGCACCTTGACCCATACCAGCGTGTACCCGCGCGAGGTGGTCAAGGCGGCGCTGGACTGCAACGCGGCCAGCGTCATGCTGGCGCACAACCACCCGTCGGGCACGCCCGATCCCAGCGAGTCGGACCTGGTGCTGACAAGGGCGCTGGTGCAAGCCCTGGCGCTGGTAGACATCCGCATCCTCGACCATTTCGTGGTCGCCGGCCACCGGGTCCACTCGTTTGCCGAGCACGGGCAGCTGTGAGTTTACCCCTGTCGGCTCAAGGGTTTACAGAGCGTAAACACCTGGAATTCACAATTGTTAAATTTATTTAGATTATCAAGACACAATTGTTTTTCACAAGTCATTGAAAAAGCTGAGTTTTTTGGATATACTCTTGTTTTTCCAATTGTGGAATGTCTTTTAAGGAGTGCGTTATGGCACGTGTTTGCCAAGTTACTGGGAAGAAGCCGATGGTCGGCAACAATGTTTCCCACGCAAACAACAAAACCAAACGTCGTTTCCTGCCTAACCTGCAGAACCGTCGTATTTTTGTTGAATCTGAAAACCGCTGGGTCTCCCTGCGTCTGTCCAACGCTGGTCTGCGCGTAATCGACAAAGTCGGCATCGATGCCGTACTGGCCGACATGCGCGCCCGTGGCGAAAAAGTCTAATTAGGGAGCTACCATGGCAAAAACTGGCCGCGACAAAATCAAACTGGAATCGACCGCAGGTACGGGTTTCTTCTACACCACCACCAAGAACAAGCGTACGACCCCTGCGAAAATGGAGATCATGAAGTTCGATCCTAAAGCTCGCAAGCACGTCATGTTCAAAGAAACCAAGATCAAGTAATCCGGTCTTCGTTCTCAAAAAAAGCCGCTCAGCTCACGCTCAGCGGCTTTTTTTACGCTTGGTGGATGCGTCCCGGGTAACGGGCAATTATTTTGTCCGCTGTAACCAGAGTCATGCCCTCAACCCAGGCCTGAGCAACCAGCATGCGATCAAACGGGTCTCGATGAAGCGGCGGCAACTGCTCGACAAACAAGGCGTGCTCGCCCTGGACCGGCAGTTCATAGTAGCCGTGGTTTAACAGCCCTTGGCGCATGACTCGGACGTCGATCATGTTTGCGGATCTTCTTGCGGTAGTCTTGATTGCCACCTCCCACAGACTGACGACACTAAAGACCAGGTCATTTCTCACCGAAGATAGCAGCGTGGCAGTAGAGCGAGACAATTTCGCCGGGGTCGATATCGCCCAGAGCAAAATATGCGTGTCGAGCAAAAGCTTCACTTTTCACCATAGAAAAGCTTTTCAATTTGCTCATCTATTTCGTCAAAGTCCTCGGGAAAAGTGAACTGACCTGCCATAAACCCCAAGCGAGGAAGGGACCGAGAAATTGCTCCTGCCACAGCTTCGATTTTGACAACAGGCTTACCGTCTCGCGTAATGAGAAATGACTCCCCGCGAACGGCTTGGTCTACCAACGAGAACAAATTGGCTCGGACCTCATCGATATCAATCTCTTTCATTTGGCGCTCCCTGACCTGACCATCTTTTCAGTCTAGCCCTGGCGGAGAGGCTATGCAAACATCGTGCGTCCAACATTGGAGGCTGGTCAACATGCTTACAGGCAGCCTTCGATGTACTGCACTTCCTTCCAGGCGCCGGCGTAGATGGCGCCGACCTTGCCTTTGCTGGTGTCGAAGCGGATCGCGTACTGGCCACCGCCTGCCTTGATGGTCAGCGTCTGTTCGCTGTCGTCGTAGGCTTGCGGCGTCGTCACCACCGCTTCGCCGTAGCCACGCCGGATCTTCTCGACCGGGTCGCCCAGGCCGATGCCGCGTTCGGACTGGATGCCCTCTTCCATCACGTCGACCCGCTTCAGCACGTCGTCGACAAACATCAGCAGCAGGCCCCGCTGGTGGGCTGGCTCCAGCTGAAAGCAGTTGGCGTTGCCGCGCAGCTCTTTCGGCGTGCGCTCCATATGCTCGCCCAGCACCTTGTTGACGGTGTCGAAACGCATGCCGATCCTCAGCGGGCCGGCGCCGTCGAAACGCACGGTCCAGCCGGCGGCATGGGCACCGCACAACGGCAATGCCAGCGCCAAGGCCATCAAATGAGCTTTCATAAGGTTCCCGGAAATGAAAAACGGCCCCGGAGGTTCACCACCCCGGGGCCGTTTTATTGTATCAATACTTGCTTAAGCGTAGCTACGCAGGCGCAGCGAGAAGTCCTGCAGCGACTTGATGCCCGACGCTTCCGCGCGGTTGCACCAGTCCTGCAGCTTGTGCAGCAGCTGGTCGCGGGTGAAGTGCGAACGCTCCCAGATCACGCCCAGCTCCACGCGCATATTGTGCATGGTTTCCAGCGCCTTGCTGTGTTGGAACAGCTCAACCAGCTGCTGTTGCTGCGGCGCTTCCAGCTTGCCCGGCTCGCGCTGCAGCAGCTTGCGCGACGATTTCAGGAAGCGCGATTCCAGCTGGGCCTTGTCCTTCAGGTGTTCCAGCTCTTCTTTCCAGGCATGCTTGACCGATTTGGCGTACTTGGCCATCACGTCGTAGCGGTTGGCGATCACCGACTGCAGCGTGTCGAAGTCGGCTTCCACCTTGTCTTTGGCGAACTTCGGCGCCGGCGCGCGCTTCTTGACCTTGGCCAGGCCCAGCATTTCCAGGCCGCGGATGTAGCCCCAGCCGATATCGAACTCGTACCATTTCGACGACAGCTTGGCCGAGGTGGCGAAGGTGTGATGATTGTTGTGCAGTTCTTCGCCGCCGATCAGCAGCCCGAACGGGATGATGTTGGTCGCCGCGTCCGCGCAGTCGTAGTTGCGGTAGCCCCAGTAGTGGCCGATGCCGTTGATGATGCCGGCGGCAGTCACCGGGATCCACATCATCTGCACCGCCCACACGGTGATGCCGATGACGCCGAACAGCATGAAGTTGACCACCAGCAGCGCCGCCACACCCTGCCAGCTGAAGCGGGTGTACACATTGCGCTCGATCCAGTCGTCAGGCGTGCCATGGCCATACTTTTCCATGGTTTCCAGGTTTTTCGACTCGGCGCGGTATAGCTCGGCGCCTTCCCAGAACACTTTCTTGATACCGCGGGTCACCGGGCTGTGCGGATCTTCCTCGGTGTCGCACTTGGCGTGGTGCTTGCGGTGGATCGAGGCCCATTCCTTGGTCACCTGGCCGGTGGTCAGCCACAGCCAGAAGCGGAAGAAGTGGCTGGGGATGGCGTGCAGCTCCAGCGCACGGTGCGCCTGGTGGCGGTGCAGGTAAATCGTCACACTGGCGATGGTGATGTGGGTGACGGCCAGCGTATAGAAAAACACTTGCCATGCGGTGAGTCGGGTGACGCCGTTAGACAAAAAATCCAGTACTGCATTTAAACTAAAAGTCATTACTACTCCAAAGAGGGCGTGTCTCGCGTCGCGGTGGTTCCATCAATGTTGCGCTTTTGACAGGCGCAGGAAGTCCGTCGCTGTTACTTTTGGACGTTATTGTACGCTGATTTGGGGGTGATTTGCGGAAGGATTTCCTCCGGTTACCGCCTATTCCTTCGGCACGGCCGTGCTTTCCTGCGGTAACAATTGCTCCGGCACGGGACCGAGGATGCGCATTTCCCTCTGCGGGAACGGCACCGAGATGTCGTTGGCCTTGAGCGCGCGCCAGATCGCCCGGTTGACGTCCGAGATCACGCCGCCGCGGCCGTTGTGCGGATCATTGATCCAGAAATTGACCTGCAGGTCCAGCCCGTCCGCGCCAAAGCTCAGCAGCTGCGCCGACGGCAGCTTGTCTTCCTTCAGCACCCGCTCCACCGTCAGCGCGGCTTCTTCCAGCAGCTTGAGCACCATGTCGACGTCGGTGTCGTAGGCCACCGACACCTTGGTCGAGATGTTCAGCATGCTGCTCGACAGCGACGAGTTCTGCACCGCGCCCGATACCAGCATCTCGTTCGGCACGATCGATTCCATGCCGTCCAGGCCTTGCAGCACGGTGTAACGGGTATTGATCTGCGTCACACGGCCGCTGTACTTGTCGACGGTGATCATGTCGCCGATGGTCAGGCTGCGGTCCAGCAGGATGACGAAACCGGACACGTAGTTGCTGGCGATTTTCTGCAAGCCCAGACCCAGGCCGACGCCCAGCGCGCCGCCGAACACCGACAGCACGGTCAGGTCGATGCCCACCAGCGACAGGCTCATCAGCACGGCCACCAGGATCAGCACCGCGCGCGCCGTGCGCGACACCACCACCCGCAGGTTGGTGTGCATGCCCTGCACCTTCATCAACTGCTCTTCCAGCGCGGCGCCGGCCCACAGCGCCAGCATCAGCAGCACGATCACCGAAATGGTCGCCTGCAGGATGTCGGCGATCGACACCTTGTATTTACCGATGGGGAGGATGGTGCCGTCGAGGTACTCGAACACGTCGACCCACAAGCCGGTGATGTAGAGCACGAACGCCAGCCACACCAGCAGCTGGAACACCTTCTCGAAGGCCAGCATGGTGGCGCTGACCTGGCCATGGCGCGCGAACACGCGGCGCAGCAGGTAGAAGGTGAAGCGTATCACCGCCAGCGAGCCGAAGATGGGCAGCGCCACCTTGATCAGGTTGACGTGGAAGTGGTACTTGACCAGCACCACGCGCGCCAGCGCCAGCAGGCCGACCACGGCCAGCGGCGCCATCACGCGGCCGAAGCTCTCGACGCCGAAACGCATCATGGTGCCGTGCGTGTCCTGGCGGCCGAAGCGCTTTTTCAGCAGCCGCGCCAGCCCGAAACCCAATACCACGGCGGCGACGATGGCGCCAAGCTGCCACAGCAGGCTGGGATCGTTGATATCGCCGGTGAGGTCGTCGATCAGGTTGAGCAGTGGCTGTTGATTCATCGTAGGGACGGGCTGAGTGGCTGAGATGCGTAGATTAGCGTAAAAAAGGCCGGTAGGTGGAGACACCAGCCGGCCTTTGCGATGCGTTCCGGGAAGGATTATTCCTCGACGGCTTCGTCCTCGTCCTTGACGACGACCTTCTTGGCCATCGGCTTGCGTTCGAACACGGCGGCAAAGAAGCCGTCGGTCTGGTGCTTGTGCGGCAGCAGTTTCAGGTAGTCGCCCATGTCCAGCTCGATCTTCTGCTCGGCCAGCACCTTGTTCATCGGCACCAGCTCGAAGTCCGCATGGGTTTCCAGGAACTGCTTGGCGATGAATTCGTTCTCGTCGTCCAGGAAGCTGCAGGTGGCGTAGACCAGACGGCCGCCGCCCTTCAGCAAACGGGCGGCGCCGGCCAGGATCGCGGCCTGCTTGACCTGCAGCTCGCCGATCGCGCTTGGCTGCTGGCGCCACTTGACGTCCGGATTGCGGCGCAGGGTGCCCAGGCCCGAGCATGGCGCGTCGACCAGCACGCGGTCGATCTTGCCGGCCAGGCGCTTGATCTTGGCGTCGCGCTCGTGCGCGATCTGCACCGGATGCACATTGGACAGGCCGCTGCGCGCCAGGCGCGGCTTGAGCTTGGCCAGGCGCTTTTCGGACACGTCGAACGCGTACAGGCGGCCGGTGTTGCGCATGGTCGCGCCCAGCGCCAGCGTCTTGCCGCCGGCGCCGGCGCAGAAGTCCACCACCATCTCGCCGCGCTTGGCGCCGACGATGGCCGACAGGATCTGGCTGCCCTCGTCCTGCACTTCGATATGGCCTTCCTTGAACAGCGGCAGGTTCTGCAGCGCGGGCTTTTGCAGCACACGCAGGCCCAGCGGCGCGAACGGCGTCGGCGTGCTGCGGATAGGCGCTTCGGCCAGCTTGGCGGCCACTTCGTCGCGGGTCGCCTTCATCGCGTTGACGCGCAGGTCCAGCGGCGCCGGCGCGTTCATGCCGTCGGCCAGCAGCAGGGTTTCTTCCTCGCCCATCTGCTCGACCAGCTTGTCGAACAGCCACTTCGGCATGTTCGAGCGGCTCGACTTGTGCATCACCTTGCGGTCGATCTGCAGGATGCGCTCGACCCACGTCACTTCCTCCTCGGTCAGGCCGCCCAGCGCCTCGACGCCGACCGCGTCCGCCATGCCCAGCAGGGTCAGGCGGCGCATGGTGGCGCCGCCGCCCGCTTCGGAGAAGTCGGTATAAAACGATTTGCTGCGCAACACATTGTAGATGCACTCGGCGATGGCGCCGCGTTCGCGGCCGCCCAGGCGCGGGTGGTCTTTAAAATAGCGCGACAGGGTGGTATCGGCAGGCGCGGCAAAGCGCAAAATCTCGCGCAACACTTCTTCGGCGTTGGCGAGTATCGCTGGTGGCAATCTCATGAAAATCCTTGGTTAGTTTTACTGTGTGTGGTCCACGTGGACCTCGCCCTGCGCTATCGTCAACCTGCCCTCGACAAACCAGCGGATCGCGCGCGGGTAGATGACGTGCTCCTGCTGCAGCACGCGGGCGGACAAGGTTTCGACCGTATCGTCGGGCAGCACGGGCACGGCGGCTTGCACCACCATCGGCCCGTGATCGAGTTCGGCCGTCACGAAATGCACCGTCGCACCATGCTCCTTGACGCCGGCGGCCAGCGCCTGCGCGTGTGTCGCCAGGCCGGGGAACAGCGGCAGCAGCGATGGATGGATGTTGAGCATGCGGCCGGCATAGTGCGCGACAAACTGCTCCGTCAAAATCCGCATGAAACCTGCCAGCACCACCAGATCGGGCTGGAAGCCGTCGATCACGGTTTGCAGGGCGGCGTCGAAATCGGCGCGGCTGGCATAGTCTTTATTGGCAACAATAGCCGTCTCGATTCCGTGTTCAGCAGCGAAAGCCAGGCCCGGAGCGTCGGCGCGGTTGCTGATGATGGCGGCAATACGGGCCGGCCACTGCTCGGCTTGCGCCGCGCGGACTACCGCTTCCATGTTACTGCCACGACCGGAAATAAGAATGACGATGTTTTTCATAGGCCGACATTGTACCTTGTTCATGCGGGCGGGACTACAAATGAACAAGGATTGTTGCAATGCAGCAGGACGCCGTGGGCCGCACCGGACCCGCTTCCACGCAGACGCGGGAAGGCCTCCGGCTTACTCGAAGGAGTAAAACACCCGGAACGGAACTTTCTTGTCGGCCCAGTAGTCGGCAGCGTCGCGGAAGACGTCCAGCAAGGTTTCCCTTGCTTCCTTGTCAAATTTTTGAGTATTCGGCAATTGCTCGAGCACCACCAGGAAACCTTCCTGGGGACCGGCGTTGGCCATGGTTTCGGTCAAGGTTGTCCGCAACCCATCGAAATTCTTGCCTATACCCTTGGGAAACAGGAACGATTCCGCAATGATGCCCAGGACCTGCTGCTTGGTCGCGCCGGCGATGCAGTGCGCGTACAGAAAGTGCTGCCCCAGGCGGGCCGCTTCCTCCTGCAGCTCGGCCACGCGGAAGGCGCGGATCGACTGCACGAGGTTGGGCGGCACGGTCATTAGCAAACTCATGGTTCCCTCAATTTGACCTGGCATGTACGGTGTGTCCACTTTACTGTCGAGAGTGCCTATCTTGTGAATTAATGAATAAATAATTTGAGCACCTGTCCACTTAACACGGCAAACTGGTCTGCGTCGGCCGTGGCTGATTCAACGTGTTTCTCGAATCCCATACGCATATTAGGGTAACGTGTTGTTCCTTCCAGATCAACACGAATGTGATGCCTCACGCAATATTTGTTAAAAACAGAACATTTTGTAAGTGTTTTAGGGGCTAAATCGGCACAGTTCGCTCTGCAGAAGCGGCGACGGGCCGTCGTGTCCGCTGTTACAATTTGTTGCCACAGATACCTGTTCAGGGCTGGTTAAGGGCTCTTGGCGGGATTACCATACTAAGCATGCAATATCAGAATCCCTGATAAGACATCCAACTGAAACGAGGTCTCAAATGAACTTGCAAGCCAAACTGATCGCATCCGTACTTTGCGCAGGCTCCCTGCCTTTCGCCGCTCAAGCAGCCGATTTTGAAGATTTCGGCCGCGTGGTTCGCGTCACCCCGCAAGTGGAACAGATCAACCGTCCGCGCCAGGAGTGCCGCACCGAAGTCGTCCAGGTCCAGCAGCCGGCGCCGCAGCGCGGCGTGGGCGGCGCCATCATCGGCGGCCTGATCGGCGGTCTGGCCGGTAACCAGGTCGGCGGCGGCACCGGCCGCTCGGTCGCCACCGCTGCCGGCGCCATCGCCGGCGCGGTCGCAGGCGACCGCATCGACAATGCCAACACCCCGAACGGCGGCGGCGTGCAGGAACAGCAAGTGAAGCAGTGCCGCACCGTCGATCACTGGGAATCGCGCACCTCCGGCTATGAAGTCACCTACGACTACCGCGGCCGCAACTACACCAGCGTGATGTCCTACGATCCGGGCGAGCGCGTGCGCCTGCGCGTGGTCGTCGAGCCGATGCAGCGTTAATCCGCTTCAGCCCTCCCCCAGCAATGCCGGTCCCGCGACCGGCATTGTTGTTTTCCGGCTTGCCTTAGAGTAAGGCAACGCGGGATAATGACCGTTCACCTCCTGTTTTACCTTCCCCATGCTGATCAAACGAAAATCCATCGAACAAGAAGAATCCTCCCGCCCGGCCCGCAAGCCCAAGTACGCGCCGGTGACGTTGTCGGAGCAGGACGGCGTGCGCTATCTGCATTTCGGCACGGAGTGGGTGCAGGGCGCGATGCGCATCCGCAAGCCGAACTGGCCGGAGCTGGAATACGCGCAGCAGATGATGACGTGGATGCTGTGGCGGCAAAAGCCGGCCCACATCGCCCAGCTGGGGCTGGGCACGGCCACGCTGACCAAGTACTGCTACGTCACCTTCCCCGAGGCCGCCGTGACGGCGGTGGAGCTGAACCCGTCGGTGATCGCCATCTGCGAGTCGATGTTCAAGCTGCCGCCGAACGACGCCCGTTTGCGCGTGGTGGAAATGGACGCGCTCGATTTCGTCAATGATGAAGCCAACGCCGGCACGCTGGACGTGCTGCAGGTCGACCTGTACGACGCCACCGCGCGCGGCCCGGTGCTCGACAGCGCCGAGTTCTACCAGTCCTGCAACGCCTGCCTGACCGACCACGGCATCATGACGGTGAACCTGTTCGGCGACCATCCCAGCTATGCGCGCAACATCAAGGCCATCAAGTTCGCTTTCGAGCAAGTCATTTGCCTGCCGCAGGTACATGATGGTAACGTGGTCGCGATCGCCTTCCGGCGCAAGCGCGCGATCGACCTGGAGGCACTGGCCGGGCGCGCCGCGCAGATCGTCGCCGAGACCAAGCTGCCGGCCAAGAGCTGGGTGAAGGGTATAACAGCGGGTATCACGTCGCTGTAACGACTTTTGAAAGTGGCTTCCACGATGTCCGCAACGTCCGCACAACCCACGCCGAAACCAGCGCCGCTGGATCTGCAGCAGATCTACACCTGGCTGCTGGCCGACGGCATGATACGCAAGGCCGAAGTCAAGGAGCTGTACGCGCAAAGCCAGGGCATCCTGAAGAACACCGTCGGCCACATGCATCCGCTGTGCGCGGTCGCGCATGCCAAGCTGCTGTCGGCGCAGCCGCCGCACCGGCTGCTGACCCTGGACGCGCTGTGCGAATGGCTGGCGGCGCGTTCCGGCCTGGCCTTCACCCGCATCGACCCGCTGAAGATCGATTTCACCCGCGTGGCCGACGTGATGTCGGCCAACTACGCGGCGCGCTTCAACATCCTGCCGCTGGAAATCAGCGGCGACACGCTGGTGGTGGCCACCGCCGATCCGTACGCGGTGGAATGGGAGGCGGAGATCGCCAAGATCTCGCGCCGCACGATACGCCGCGTGATCGCCAACCCGCTCGACATCGCGCAATACATCACGCAGTTCTTCAGCCTGGCCAAGTCGATCAAGAAGGCCAACAAGTCCAACAGCAACGACCTCGCGCTGCGCAACAACTTCGAGCAGCTGGTCGAGATGGGCAAGACCAACAAGCAGGTCGACGCCAACGACCAGCACGTGATCAACATCGTCGACTGGCTGTGGCAGTACGCGTTCGAGCAGCGCGCCTCCGACATCCACCTCGAACCCAAGCGCGACATGGCGGCGATCCGCTTCCGCATCGACGGCGTGCTGCACCAGGTGTACCAGGTGCCGGCGGTGGTGATGATCGCGATGACCGCGCGCATCAAGCTCTTGGGCCGCATGGACGTGATCGAGAAGCGCCGCCCGCAGGACGGCCGCATCAAGACCCGCACCGCCGGCGGCCAGGAAATCGAGCTGCGCCTGTCGACCCTGCCGACCGCCTTCGGCGAAAAGCTGGTGATGCGCATCTTCGATCCGGACGTGGTGGTCAAGACGCTGCCGGAACTGGGCTTCCCCACCGACGACGCCGAGCGCTGGGACGCGCTGACCAGCCGTCCGCACGGCATCATCCTGGTGACCGGGCCGACCGGCTCTGGCAAGACCACCACCTTGTACACCACGCTGAAGGCGCTGGCCACGTCGGAGGTCAACGTCTGCACGGTGGAAGACCCGATCGAGATGGTGGAGCCGGCCTTCAACCAGATGCAGGTGCAGCCGGGCATCGAGCTGTCGTTCGCCGACGGCGTGCGCGCGCTGATGCGGCAGGACCCGGACATCATCATGGTCGGCGAGATCCGCGACCTGGCCACCGCCGAGATGGCGATCCAGGCCGCGCTGACCGGCCATCTGGTGCTGTCGACGCTGCACACCAACGACGCGCCGTCGGCCGTGATGCGGCTGCTGGAGCTGGGCGTGCCCTACTACCTGCTGGAGGCGACGCTGATCGGCATCATGGCGCAGCGGCTGGTGCGCACCTTGTGCACCGAGTGCAAGAAGGACGACGGCGAGCTGAGCGACGATATCTGGCACAGCCTGGGCGGCGCCTGGAACCTGCCCAAGCCGGACAAGATCTACCGCGCGGTGGGCTGTCCCGAGTGCCGGCAGACCGGCTACCGCGGCCGCACCGGCATCTACGAGCTGCTGACGGTGACCGAGGGCTTCAGCGACATGGTGCGCGAGGAAACCGACATCCAGGCGCTGCGCCGCCAGAGCACGGCCGACGGCATGAAGCCGCTGCGCATCGCCGGCGCGATGAAGATTCAGGAAGGCGTGACCACGGCCGACGAAGTGCTGAAGGTGACGGCGGCGCTGGGGATGAAATAAAAACAACGCCGGGAAAGGGCTAAATTGTTTTCACAAAACCCTTTGCAGTTTCCGGCGTGGTGTATATAATACGGCCTCTTTCGGGGGTCGTTAGCTCAGCTGGTAGAGCAGCGGACTTTTAATCCGTTGGTCGCAGGTTCGAATCCCGCACGGCCTACCACCGAATTCGCAGGACTAAATCAAGGAGTTACGAGCAATCGTGACTCTTTTTTTTATGTCCGCTCCAATCTTGCCGCCGGCCGATGCCAGGCGCGCGGCAGTCTTGCGCTTGTCCGCCTCATCGGCAAGAACAAACACGCTCATCGAATTCTGCAGCGTCTGGGCCTGGTCCTGAAGGCTGGCCGAGGCCGCCGCCGTCTGCTCGACCAGCGCCGCGTTTTGCTGGGTCATGTCGTCCATCTGGGTAATCGCCTGGTTGACCTGCTCGATGCCGGCGCCCTGCTGGCCCGAAGCTACCGCGATTTCCGACATGATGTCGGTGATCTTCCTGACGCTGCTGACGATTTCCCCCATCGCCAGGCCCGCCTCGTCGGCCAGGCGGTTGCCCACTTCCACCTTTTCGACGCTGGTGCCGATCAGCTCCTTGATTTCCTTGGCCGCGCCGGCCGAGCGCTGGGCCAGATTGCGCACCTCGCTGGCGACGACCGCGAAGCCGCGGCCCTGCTCGCCGGCGCGCGCCGCTTCCACCGCCGCGTTCAGGGCCAGGATATTGGTCTGGAAAGCGATGCCGTCGATGACGCCGATAATGTCGACGATCTTGCGCGAGCTGTCGTTGATTTCACCCATGGTCTGCACCACCTGGGTGACCACCGAGCCGCCCTTGGTCGCCACGCTGGACGCGTTGATCACCAGCGCATTGGCCTGGCGCGCGTTGTCCGCGTTCTGCCTGACGGTGGAGGTCAGCTCCTCCATCGACGAGGCGGTTTCCTCCAGGTTGGAGGCCTGCGATTCGAGCCGCGCCGAGACATCGGCGTTGCCGCTGGCGATATCGCGCGTGGCCGCGCTGATGTTGTCGATGCCTGTGCGCACCCCGTTGACCAGGTCGCGCAGGCTGTCGTTCATTTCCTTCAGCGCGCGCAGCATTTGTCCGATTTCATTGGGCACCCCGACATCGAAATCATTGACCAGATTGCCGCGCGCGACGTTTTGCGCCACTTCGATGGCATTGTGCAGCGGAACGGTCACCGAGCGCGAAATGAGCATCGAGATATAGCAGGCCAGCGCCAGCAACCCGGCCATCGCCGCCAGCATGGTCCAGCGCGTCTTGTAGAACGCGGAGATTTTATCGGACAGGATGGTATCGAGCTCCTTGCTGGCCGCGGCGTTCAGCTTGAACTGCAGGTCGATCGCCTGGGTCGACAGGGCCACGTATTCCTCGGGCGAGTAGGTCAGCGTGTCGGCCTGGATAATTTGCGCCAGCGCCAGTGCGGTAATCTTGCTGGCCGCCTGCGCCGCCTCCTGCATGGCCGGCCCCAGCTTGGCCTGGAACTCGGGATTGGCCGAACCGGCTTTGTTGAACGCGGTCAGGGTCTGGTCGAGCCGGTCGCTGACGCGGGCCACGATGGACGACAGTTGCAGGCGGTCGTCGGCGGTGATGTCCTTCTTGGTCAGCAGGCCGGCGCCTTTGGCGCGGGTCTTGCCCAACTCCTCGCTGAGGTAGGGCAGCTGGTAGAACATCGCCTGGATCAGCTGGTACGTATCCCGGTCGGGGTCGAGGCTCAGGCCGTAGTAGTCGCCGAGCAGGTCATTTACCTTGAGCAGCTTCGGTACCAGCGCGGTGTGCGCGGCATAGCTTTGCGGCACGGATATGCGTTGGCCGCTGACGTTACCTCGCAACGTCTCCCAATCGCGCCGGGCTGTTTCCCACGCGGCGTCAAGATCCTTGTTGTGCAGGTTCTTGACGATGGCCTCGACCTCGGCGTACGCCGCGTCGGCCTCCTTCTGCTTGGCTTCGCGCTTGTCCTGCGCGGCGCTGACGCCGCCGAGCACCAGCGCCGCCAGGCCGCGGTGCTGCTGCGTCAGTTGGACTACTCTCAGGCCCGTCAGCACGGCCGGCAGGCCCTGCTGCTCATCGAGATAGGCATCAAGCCCTTTGGCCGCCTCGCGCATGTACAGATAGGTTGGGATGACAGCGATGACCACCGCGATCAAGCTCAGGATCAAAAACTTGTGCCATAACTTCATGGGCGAACGCGCTGAATAGGTATCCATGCCAGTCCCCTCGTTGTCGTGCCTGTGCAGGCTATTTCATCATAGACTTATCGAAGCGTTGCCGTATAGAATTTCCAATGCATTTGCAATATTTGGTGAGTTTTCGCCACACTCTGCCTCGGAACGGCTACTGGTGTAAGCTAGCGTCAAGAGCGCACAGCGCATGGCTGAGGATAGCAGATGGCAGGAAGGCAGGTCGGATGGCAACGGCTGTTGTGTGCGGCATGCTGCGGCACGCTGCTGGCCGCTGCCTTGCCTGCGCGGGCGGTCACGCTGCGCACCGCCGCCCAGGAGGGCACCGAGCCGAAGTTCATCGCCGACGGACCGGACCGCATCGTCGGCCTGTGCATCGATATCATGCGCGCCATCGAGCAGCTCGATCCCAAACTGCAGTTCATCGGCGACCAGCGCTGGAAGCCTCTGATACGCGCCTACTCCGAACTGGAGAGCGGCCAGCAGGACGTGCAATGCGCGGTCCAGCGCACGCCGGACCGCGAGCCGCGTTTTCATTTCCTCGGGCCGGCGCTGTACACCATCGAGTATCACTTCCTGGCGCGCATGCAGGACAATGTGGCGATCCATAGCTGGGACGACGTGCGCCGCCTGGCGCCGGACAACGTCGTGCTGGTCAACCGCGGCTTCGCTGCCGGCAACATCGTGGCGGCGATGGGCGGCATCGTCGTCGACGCCAACTCCACCAGCCCGCAGCACAATCTGCAAAAACTGATCGCCGGGCGCGGACGCCTGTTTTTCCATCGCGGCCCCGGCTTGAATAAACTGCTGGAGCGCACCGGCACCGCCGACAAGGTCCGCATCCTGCCACAGGTGATGTACAGCGCCAAGCTGTACTTCGCCACCAGTAACAAGCTGACCGGCGATATCAACGCGCGGCTGGAGCAGGCCTTGTACGCGCTGGAGAAAAACGGCGAACTGGAACGCATGATGCGCAAATGGGATTGAACTTGAAGCAGCTGGCGCGCGCCCTCGCCGCCTTGCTGCTGGCGGCGGCATCGGGCGCGGGCGGCGCCGCCGACATGCAGGCGGCACTGGTGGTGACGATGCCGCCGCAGCAGGCGCAGCGGACGATACTGCAGGCGGTGCGGCAGCTTGCAGCCCAGCGCGAGGAGCACCGGCGCTACCGCATGGCCCTGCCCTTCGGCGCGCCGTTGTTCCCGCCCGACGCCGATTTCGCCGCGCCGTCAACCGCCGCATCAACCACCGCGCCGGCACTTGCCGCCTGGCTTGCCCTGCCCGCCGCGCAGCGCCGGTACGACGTCCTGATCACTCCCGACGTCGACTACTACTGGAACGCCGAGGGCCGCCAGTACAGCTGCCAGTTCATCATCCACGTCCAGGCCCGGGGTGGCGCCGGTTCGCAACTGGCGCTGCTGCAGGTGCGGCCCACCGAGTATGCCGGCAAGCACTTCGACCTGCTGGGCCGCACCGGCCCCGGCCGTTACATGGACTTGCGCCCCGCCGCGCCGTCAGCGCAGACCGAGGCCGAACTGCGCGCCTTCCTTGCGGCGGCGCTGGCACACCCACAATAGCACCAGGCCCAGCACCAGCAGCGGCAAGCTGCCCGGCAACGGCACGGCGGTGATGCCGGCCACGTCCAGCGAGAACGGCGACACCACCACGTCGGCCGCCTGCAGAAAGGTGCCGCCGGACAGCGGGTCGCCGCTCCACCATTCGCCGGACAGGCTGAAGCTGCCGCTGTCGATCTGCCCCGGCAGCGCGAACGGGAAGATCTGCACGCCATACAGGCCGGTGTGCAGAGCCGCATCGAACGCGACGGTCGCGGCGGCGCCCGGCACCAGGATGGGGAAGTCGAAGTAGCTGGCGTCGGGCGAGCCGATGCTGAACGACGATGCGCTCAGCTGGGTCGGCACGAACCAGTTCAGCGTGTCGGTGTTGACCAGCTCGTAACCCCAGCCTACCGTCTCCCCCGGCAAGCCGCTGATCGACCCGCCGGCCGGCTGGGCGGCAAACGTGAACGTGAACGGCAGGGCCTGCACGGCCGGCGACCAGCACAGCACGGCAAACAGCAACGCGAACACGGCGTACAAATGTCTGAGTTTCATGGCGGCTGCTCCTTATTTTGGAATGATGGATTGCGCCTGCGAGTAGGCGTAGATCACGCCGTCGAGGTCGCTCACACTGCCGTTTTCGCTGACGCTGAAGCGCTTCACGGTGGACGGCACGTTGAAGGTCAGGCGCACGGTATAGAAACTGCCCACGTCGACATTCGGCGTGACGAACGGCAGCGCCGGCGACAGGGCTGCGTTCAGCGTGACAGCGCCGCTGCCGGACAAGGTATGCATGGACAGCGAGGACAAGGTCATGTCGCGCGCGGTGCCGACGCCGGTATTGGTGAGGCGCACATCGACACCGACCACGCCAGGCGCCACATTTTCCTGGCCGACGATCTGGGCGACGAAGTCCGGCCGCCCCGGCAGCTGCACGGCGCCGGTGACGAACACCGTCAGCGATGCGCTGTTGTGGACGGTGATGACGCTGCTGCTTTGCGCCGTCACCGTGATGCTGTCGGAGCTGCCGATGCGCGCGCCGGCCGGCGGCGCCAGCGTGACGGTGACGTTGGCGGTGGCGCCGCTGGCCAGCGTCAGCGTGGTGGGCGAGACCGAGGTGATGTAATGCTGGTCGTCGGTGGCGCTGATGCCGAAGGTGCCGGCGGGGCCATCGTTACGGATCTGGTACGTCAGCGTGGTGGTGACGCCGGGACGCAGGTCCTGCCGCGACGGCGGCGTGACCGACACCGTTTGCGGTTGCACCAGCACACTGACCAGGCGCTGATACGGGAAGCCGGAACTGTCGGTGCCGGTGGCGTAGGCGACGAAGGCTTCATTGGGCACGGTCAGCGCGCCGAAGAACTTGCCGTTGTCGGTCTGGTCCTGTTCCAGCGCCAGCGGCGACAGCAGCTCGAAGTTCTTGCGGCGCAGCTGGAACTGCGGCGCGCTGGAAATGCCGGTCAGCGCCGCGATCGCATACAGCGCCTGGCCCGGCCCCGGCTCGCCATCGATCGCCAGCAAGCCCTGGTGCGGCGGCATCGCGCCGAAGCGGGCCAGCTTGAACGAGCTGAACGCGAGGTCGGCGATGCCGTTGACGTTGACATAGGTCTGGTCGGACGAATTGCCGACGGCCAGGGTCCAGGCGCCGCGCGGCGGGTTGTCGATCGAGATGATGACGCCGCTCGACAGGCTCAGGTATTTGGTGGCATTGGCGAGGGTGACCACGACGCCGTCCGGCCGGGTCAGAGTCACCGTCGGCTGCAGGCCCTGCAGCGTGCCGCTCACCGACACGGTCAGCCGCGTCATGCTGCTGTCGACCGGCACCGTGTAGCTCTTGGTGCTGGCGTAGGTATCGACCGTCGACAGCAGCTGCACCACGTTGTTGCGGCCGACCAGGTCGGCCAGCTGGGTGACGGTGCCGGCTTCGCTGCCGAACAGGAAGAACACTTGCCCGCCGGTTTCGGCGGCGGCCTGCAGGTAGCCCGGCGTCAACGGCGAGCAGCTGCCGAACAGCATCGGATAGATCTTGATGTCCTTGCTCTTGGCCAGGCTGATGACGGCGCCAGCCAGCCCCGCGTCCTTGGCGGTGGCGTCGGTGTACATGAACAGGTCGCCGCCGGGATCGGCCAGCGACAGGCCGTTGTACATGCCGGTCATCGCCAGTTCCGGACAGTCGCCGCCGCCCGAGGCGCCGAGTCCGCCGATGAAGCTCTTGAACAGCGCCGCGTCGTTGGTGGCGACGGTGGGGCCGGTGGACGGGTCGTTGAACGGCGCCAGCACATATTGCAGCGGTTCCTCGTCGGTGCCCAGGCGGGCGTCGACGATGCTGGTGGCCGAGGCGCGCACGCCGGCGATGATGCCGCCCATGCTGCCGGTGGTGTCGATGGCGAAGGCCAAGGTCGGGCCTGCGCCCAGCAGCGCTTTCAGCTGGGCCGGCGTGATCTCGGCCTTGATGTCTTCGATGAACTGCTGGGTGCCGGCGATGGCGGCGGCCGCGGCCGTGCCGTGGTAGCTGCTGTGCGGCGAGATGTCGCAATACAGCGTGTCCTTGTTGATGCCTTCGCGGAAGTAGCCGACCGGGTCGCTGGACGGCGAGCTCTTGTCCAGCGGGCCGCCGTGGCTGCACTTGAAGGCGCCCGGCTTGACGCGGTCCTCGCCGCCGTAATAGCCGCTGGTCAAGAGCGAGCCGATGATGTTGGACGAGTTGGCGCAGGTCAGGCCGGTGTCGGTGAAGCCCGAGCAGGTCGGCGTGGCGGGGCCGGCGAACGGCAGCGCGCCGGGACGGCCGACGCCGGGATGGGCGGCGCTGTTGCCCTGCTCCACCCAGTTGCTGTGCGAATAGAAGTCCTGGATGGTGTGCAGCGCGCTGCCGAGGTTGTCGCGCGCGCCGGTGGCGTTGATCGGATCGCTGCGCAGCGCGTCCAGCACGTTCTGCTTGAGCGTGGCCAGGCGCAGCTGGGCGCCGGCCGCGTTCTCGCCGTCGAAGTGCTTGGCCGAGCTGGTCTGGTCTTCGTCGACCTTGGCGTCCGCTTCAATGATCTGGTCCAGCGCCTTCTGCATCGACGCGGTCAGCTTGGGCACGGCGAAGTAGCGCTTGTCGAGCGCCTCGATGCCGCGCTGGGTAATGTCCTGGTGGGTCAGGCTGCCGGCAGACTTGGAAGTGATGAAACAGACAAAGCCGTTCTTGGGACAGAAGGCCTTGCCGGGAATACTGGCGACCAGCAACAGCGACGCCAGCAACAACGAGGGAGCAATGCGCATACGATTTCCTTTCCCATGCGTGGATACACCAGCCCGCGCAATGGCGGGCACCGGCGGTGTAACGCATTTATCGTGCCGTGCTCTGCCTTTCCTTTGAAATCAGATGATTAGCGCGCGCCGGAAGGACGGCGCGCGGATAACTGTCAAGTTCGCCGACAGTGCTACAGCGGCGCGCCCAGCAACTTCAGATGCTGTACCGCATTGGCGTTCTTCGGATCGAGCTTCAGCGAGCGCCGGTAGTGCTCGATCGCCTGCGCCTTGTCCTGCGCCGTCTCGTAGGCTTCGGCCAGGCTGTCGTAGGCGTTGCCGCTGTCCGGATGCAGCACCGTCACGAGCTTCAGGACGGCGATCGCGCCCTGCGTGTCGCCGGCGCGCATCAGCCCGTAGCCCCAGTTGTTCATGTCCGATTCGGACAGCTCGAATTTGGGGTCGGCCTTGCGCAGGCCTTCATAGACCTGCTGGACGTCGGCAAAGCCGCTCTTCGCCGATTCATGCGCCAGCATTTCCATCGTCGGCGGCGCTCCGGTCGACAGCGTTTTGCTCACCGTCAGCAAATGGTCCGGCACCCCGTTCTTCTTCGGCTCGTTGTCGAGGAAGGTCTTGGCCGATGGCTGCTGCTTCAAATAGGCGTCCAGGTATTGCAGCACGTAGCGCGCCATCCAGCTGTGCGACTGGCTCACCTCTGCCGCGCTGTACTCGCTGTAGGCGCTGGACGGCATGAAGCGCAGCGCGTCCGAGGAGAAAGCAAAGTGCTCCATCGCCGGCAGCGTGACGATGCGCACGTCGGAATACTTCATCTCGTTGAGGAAGCTGGTGACCGGCTTGCCGCGCTTGGCCAGGTCTTCCAGCGAACGCGGGCGCGCGGCCAGGAACAGCATCGGCACTGTCAGGCGCGACGGCTGCACGTACTTGGCCTCCTGGATCCGCTCGGGCCAGTAGCGCACCGAGCCGTCGAGATTGACCAGCGCCTTGACGCGGTTGTCGCGCGCGGCCACGAACACGTTCGAGATACCGCCCCAGCTGTAGCCGGCCACCGCGATATTGCCGGTGTCCGCCTGCGGCAGCGTATGCGCATAGCCGATCAGGAAGGCGATGTCGGCCGCCTGCGCTTCGATGCCTTCGACGTCGTCGGTCATGGAGCGGCCATGCGCGCCCATGCTGGGGCTGGCGATGACGACATAGCCGTGGCTGGCCAGGTATTCGCACAGGTCGGCGTTCTCATAGGAATGGGCGCCGAAGCTGGGCGCATAGATCACCACCGGAAACTTGCCGGACGCCGGCTTGGCGTCGCGCACGGCCCACATGCGGCGCGCCATTTCCTCGCCGGCGTGTTCCTTGCCGCCGGGCGTGCCGTTCAGCCTGGTGGCCAGTTCGGCGTTGATGACGGCGTCGCTGCGGCCGAAGCGTTCCTCGCTGGCGGCCAGGCGGAAGTACTCGCCGTAGCTGACCGGCTTGCCGGACTTGGCGGCCGGATACCAGATCACCGTCTGCATGGGGCGCGCGGTCTCGCCGCTGACCGGCTTGCCGGTGACGACATCGTATTTGCCGAGGTAGGAGCGGGCATAATCATATTGCTCCACCACGCGCAAGCCGACGCCGTGTTGCCCCGGGGCGACATCAAAGCTGAAATTGGACGCCGCCTGGCTCAGGCCCGCCACGCAACATAGAATAACGGTGAGTAGTTTGCGCACTGATATACTTTCCATGATAAAAATACAAGTATATAGGCAACCAACACGCAAGGGGTGAAATGAAATCGCTGAGGCCGTTCTGGCTGGTCATGCTGGCTTGTACGCTGCTGGGCTCGCCTGCGCACGCGACGCAGGTGACCTTGCGCGTGGCCGCGCAGGAAGGCACCGAGCCCAAGTTCATCGCCGCCGGCAAGGATCGCATCGTCGGCTACTGCGTGGATTTGTTCCGCACCATAGAACGCATCGACCCCGGGCTGATCTTCGTCGGCGACCAGCAATGGCTGCCATTGGTGCGCGCGCATTCGGAGCTGGCCAACCACCAGCACGACGCGCTGTGCGCGGTACAGCGCACCGCCGAACGCGAGCGCCAATACCTGTACCTGGACCTGCCGCTGTTTCCCCTGCAGTACATGTTGCTGGCGCGGATCAACGACAAGGTGGTGATCAACGGCTGGGACGACGTGCGTAAGCTGGGCGCGCAGGGCGTGGTGCTGGTCAACCGCGGCTATTCCACCGCCGAGATGCTGGAGCAGTTCGGCGGCTTGCGCATCAATTCCAGCGCGACCAACCCGGCCATGAACCTGCAGAAGCTGATCGCCGGACGGGGCCGCTTCTTCCTGCACCGCGGCCCCGACCTGCAAGGCTTTCTGGCGCGGGCCGGCATGGCCGGCCAGGTCAGGATACTGCCGCATGTGATGTACACCACCAACGTCTACATGGCGATGGGGACGCATGTCGATCCGGCGGTGGCGGCGCGCGTGCAGCGGGCGCTGGAGCAGATGGAAAAAACCGGCGAACTGGCGCGGCTGCTGAAGAAGTGGAACGGCAACGGCGACTGAATAAGCTTGATTGACAGCAACGTCGGTTTTGGCCACTATCGTTGCTTCACCGATTTTCAAGCACACTCGCCATGACCATGCCACGCCTCTCCCTACTTGCCCTGCTGATGTCGGCCAGCCTCGGCGCCGCCGCTGCCGACGCTCCGCCAGCCAAACATGCGATCACCCACGAAGACGTGTGGCTGGCCAAGCGCGTCGGCGCGCCGCTGCCCAGCCCGGACGGCAAGTGGGCGGTGTTCTCCGTCACCGAGCCGGCCTACGACAGCAAGGAGCAGTGGTCGGACCTGTGGATCAAGTCGCTGACCGACGATACCCCGCCGCGCCGCCTGACCTTCAGCAAGGGCGGCGAAAGCGCCGCCAACTGGTCGCCGGACAGCCGGCAACTGGTGTTCGTGGCCAAGCGCGATGGCGACGATGCCGGCCAGATCTACCGCATCGACGTGGCGGCCGGCGGCGAGGCCCAGCGCCTGACCACGCTGACCCTGGGCGCGCGTTCGCCGCGCTTCAGCCCGGACGGCAAGCAGCTGCTGTTCGTCAGCGATATCTTCCCCGGCAACACGAGCGAGGAAGACGTCAAGAAAACCGCCAAGGAGCGCAAGGACCGCAAGTACACGGCCCGCGCCTACGAAACCTTCCCGCCCCGCTTCTTCGACAAGTGGCTGGACGACAAGAAGGTGCGGCTGTTCGTCATGGATGCTGACGCCGGCGCCAAGCCGCGCGACCTGCTGGCCGGCAGCCAACTGGCGGCGATGCCGGGCTTCGGCGGCGGCCAGGGCGACGAGGGGCAGTCGCTGGAAGCGCTGTGGGCGCCGGACGGCAAGTCGCTGCTGTTCTCGGCCTCGACCAACCGCGACGAGGCGGCGCGCGCATCCGGCTACACGCAGATCTTCAGCGTGGCCACGGCCGGCGGCGAGCCGCAACAGCTCACCCGGGACAAGCACAGCTATCACAGCCTGCGCTTCAGCGCCGACGGCAAGACCTTGTTCAGCCTGACCGAGGCGGAAGAAGAAGGCAAGGTCTACGACGTGACGCGCCTGGCCAGCTTTGCCTGGCCGCTGGCCAACCCGGCGCCGAAGATATTGACGGCCGCGCTGGACCGCTCGATCTCGCGCTACGTGCTGCCGAACGGCACCGGCCGGGTCGTGTTCAGCTTCGAGCACGCCGGCCTGGAGCAGCTGCATTCGATCAACTACGCCGGCGGCGAACTGCGCGACGAGGCTTCGCCGCCGACCGGCAGCATCGGTTCGCTGGCGTCCGGCGGCAAGGCCATGGTCGGCGTGTGGGAGTCGTCGATCAATCCGCCGGAGGTGTACGCCTTCGGCAACGGCGCGCCCAAGCGGCTGACCTCGTTCAACACAGAGCGCGCGGCAGCCATCGACTGGCAGGCGCCGGAGCACTTCTGGTTCAAGGCCAGGGACGGCCGCATGATCCACAACATGATCGTCAAGCCGGCCGGCTTCGACCCGGCGAAAAAATATCCGCTGTTCGCAGTGATCCACGGCGGCGCGGCCAATATGTGGCGCGACCAGTTCGTCATCCGCTGGAACTACCACCTGCTGGCGCAGCCTGGCTACGTGGTGCTGCTGACCGACTACAAGGGCTCGACCGGCTACGGCGAGGAATTCGCCCGCGCGATCCAGGGCGATCCGCTGAAGGGGCCGGGCGACGAGGTCAACGAGGCGGTCGACGAAGCGGTCAGGAAGTACAACTACGTCGACGGCGGCAGGCTGGCGGCAGGCGGCGCCAGCTACGGCGGCCACCTGGCCAACTGGCTGCAGGCCACCACCACGCGCTACAAGGCCATCGTGTCGCACGCGGGCGAGATGGACCTGGTGATGCAATGGGGCAGCAGCGACAGCATCCACGGCCGCGAAGTCAACAGCGGTGGCCCGGTATGGGGCGACCAGGCCGTGTGGCGCGAACAAAGCCCGGTGATGCAGGCGGGGAATCACGACAAAGGCACGGGCTTCACCACACCCATCCTGATCTCGGTCGGCGAGCTGGACTACCGCGTGCCGGCCAACAATGCGCTGATGAATTACGCGACCCAGCACCGCCTGAACGTGCCGGCCAAGCTGCTGGTGTTCCCGGACGAGAACCACTGGATTTTGAAGGGCGACAACAGCCGCTACTTCTACAGCGAAGTGCACGGCTGGCTGGCGAAATATTTAAAATAAAAGGGAGACTGTATGACGATCGCAAACTGGTGCTGGCCGGCGTGGGCGTCAGCATCGCGCTGATGGCGATGAGCTGACGCCCCCTCCCCTTAGTTGAAGCTGAGCCCGCTGCTGCTGGCGTTGCTCAGCGTCTTAGCTTTCAGGTCGATCGTGAAGTGGTCGCTCGGCTTGCCCGAACCCAGGCCCTTCAGGATTGCGAACACCTGCTTGAACTGGTTCTGGAACGGCACGTGCACCGGGTTCTGGTCCGACGGCTGATCGCCGATCCTGGCGATGGCGGCAGGCGACGCAGGGAACGCCGCCATCAACACCTTGTACTGCGCCACGCGCTCGGCGCCCATGTCGCGCAGCGCCAGCTCGCCGGCGTACACCGTGCGGTGGAAGTCGCCGTAAAACTCGTAGGCGCTGATCTTGGCGAAGTCGGCCAGCTTGAGGTTGGCGGCGGCGGCCAGCTGCTCGGCCTTGGCGGTGGCCGCGGCCCAGTCGGCGGTCAGCTGGCTGGCGGCGACACCGCCGTCGGCGACCGTGCCCTTGGCGGCGCAGGCGGCCGTGATCGGCAGCACGCCGGGATTGTCCTTCAGCTGCGCCAGCGTGACCCTGGTCTGCAGCTGCGACAGTATCAGCATCTGGCGCGCGTCCAGCGACATCGCCGCTTCCTTCATTTCGCACGGCCAGTAGTCGCCCATGAAGCGCAGGCGCGACAGTTCGCCGAAGTAGGTGCGGGTGAACTCGCCATATGACCTGGTGTCGAGGATGCCGCGGTTCCAGCGCTTGGCGACATCGCTTGCCAGCACGCTGCCCTGCAGGTAGTCGTACTCGGTCTGGTACAGCGGGAACAGCTCGTTGTAGCGCGGGACGCTGTTCAACGCCACGGTCTGCACGTCGATCTGGTCCTTGCTCTGGTAGCTGACGATCTTGTAGGCGGCGCCGAACACGGCCAGCGAGGGCGACTGCACGTTGACCAGGTAGTTGCCGGCGGCGTCCTTGTAGTCGTTGGTGCCGTTAAAGTGCATGTGGCCGCCCATGTGCAGCGGCAGGCCGGTGGCGGCCAGCGCGGCGGTGGTGGGGGCGTCCGGCATGCGCGTGATCTGGAACGCGCCGGACTTGAAGACGGCCTTCATGGCGCTGGTCTGGTTGGCGTAGAAGTCCATCGTCGGATAGTGCGAGAAGGCCATCAGCTGCTTGCCCTGCGCCTTGGCGCGCTCGGTCACCGACTTGATCCATTCCATCTGGTGGATCTTGTGCGTCAGCACCTTGTTCCAGCCCGCGTCGCCGGCGCCGTCATAGCCCTTGAAGGACGTCGGATTGGCCGGATCGAACTTGGCGTTCGGAATGTGGACGTTGGCGTCCAGCGCCAGCAGCCAGATGCCCTTGACCGGCTCGACCAGGTAGCTGGCGTCGATGATGTTGCCGCAGCGGGTGTAGGCCTTGCCCAGCTTGGCTTCGCCGGCGGCCTTGTAGCTGCCGCCCTCGCCTTCGGCGCAGATCTCGAATTGGCGCTTGCCCAGGTCGGCGGCGGCGACGGCGGCGCTGTAGCTGTACTTGCCGTCGGCGTATTTGGTGAACGGGGTTTCCCAGTAGATGTCGTTCTGGTTCGGCGTGTAGCCGAAGTCGCCCAGCTTGGTCAGCAGCTTTTCGTAGCCCTGCTCCATCAGCTGGTTGGTGCAGATCACGGCCGGGTCCTTGGCCTTGCAGGCGGCGGCGCCGGTGGCATAGATTTTCTGCTCCTTGCCGTCCCGGGTCAGGAAGTCGTTCTTGCCGGCCTCGTCGTCGTCGAACGGCTCGTTCGGATCGTGGTTGCCGGGGGCGATGAAGAAGCGCATGCCCTTGCCCTGGTATTCGTGCAGGATGTCGGCGATGCCGTCGATGTTGATCGGCTGGGCGTCGTCGGAAATGTCGCCCGGCAGCGCGACCAGACGGATGTTCTTGCTGAAGGCGTCGTCCAGCGCGGCGCGGAAGGCGAAGTAGTTTTCGTTGAACAGCCGGGTCGAGGTCAGCTCGGCATACATGGTGCGGATGGTGGCGTTCTTCCCGTCCTTGGTCGGGATGCCGGCGAAGTTGGGGTTCTTCAGGTCGCCGTAGATGTTCTCGAAGTGGACGTCGCTCATGAAGGCGACGGCGGTCGAGTTGTAGCCGTTGCCGGGATTGGTCTCGGTGATCGGCACGCCGTCGCTGCCGCAGGCGGCCAGCAGCGAGGTCATGGCGGCGGCCGCGATCAGCGGGCCGCCGGGGAAGGCTAAACGCATACAAAACTCCATCAGGCTGTTAAGGTCGAGCGCATTGTTGCACCGACACGTGACAGCCTGATTACATTTTGGTAGCGCTTCCAGTTTCCTTTTATGCCGCCTTGGCCGGGGCGGCGGTGCTTGTCGCCACAGCGACCGCCGGCTTGCGTATCAGCAGGATGATGCCGGCGGCCACCAGGCAGGCGGCGCCGGCGGCAAACAGCGCCGGGTTGTAGGTCAGCATCAGGGTGCGTACGCGGCCGGCGCCGTACGCGGCCACGGCGGCGCCCAGCTGGTGGCCGGCGAACACCCAGCCAAACACCATGCCGGCCTTCTCCTTGCCGAAGGTGGCGCCCGCCAGGCGCACCGTCGGCGGCACGGTGGCGATCCAGTCCAGCCCGTAGAACATGGCGAACAGCGACAGGCCGTACAAGGTGAATTCCGAATACGGCAGCCAGAACAGCGACAAGCCGCGCAAGCCGTAGTACATGAACAGCAGCTTGCGGTTGTCGTAGCGGTCCGACAGCCAGCCCGAGGCGATGGTGCCGACCAGGTCGAACGCGCCCATCATCGCCAGCACCGAAGCGGCCGGCACGGCGGACAGGCCCGCGTCGCCGCACAGCGAGATGAAGTGGGTCTGGATCAGGCCGTTGGTGCTGAGGCCGCAGATGAAGAAGGTGCCGAACAGTATCCAGAACACACGGTTGTTGGCGACGCCGGCCAGCACCTTGAACGGCGTGGCGAAAGTCACTTTCATCGGCGGCGCGATCGGGGCTACCGGAGTGCCGGGCGCGGCGCCATACGGCGCCAGGCCGACCTCGTTCGGACGGTTGCGCATCAGCAGGAACACCAGCACGGCGACGATGGCGCAGGCGGCGAACACGGGGATCACCGCCATGCGCCAGCCGAAGTGCTCGATCAGCCAGGCGCCGACCGGCAGGAAGATCAGCTGGCCGGTGGCCGAGCTGGCCGTCAGCACGCCGACCACCAGGCCGCGGTGAGTGTCGAACCAGCGGGTGGAGACGACGGCGCTGAGCACCAGCGCCGTCATGCCGGAACCGATGCCCAGCATGATGCCCCAGAACAGCACCAGGTGCCAGAACTGGGTCATTTGCGTGGCCAGCGCCAGGCCGGCCGCCACCAGGGTCAGCGCGGTGACGACGACGTTGCGCAGGCCGAAGCGCTCCATCAGGATGGCCGCAAACGGCCCCATCAGGCCGAACAGCACGAAGCGCACGGCCAGCGCAGACGAGATCTGCTCTACGTCCCAGCCGAATTCTTTCGACAACGGT
The DNA here is from genome assembly GCF_047304105.1 of Duganella sp. Dugasp56. Lineage (NCBI taxonomy): Bacteria > Pseudomonadati > Pseudomonadota > Betaproteobacteria > Burkholderiales > Oxalobacteraceae > Duganella > Duganella sp. Dugasp56. The sequence goes on along the minus strand of NZ_JBGLYQ010000030.1, from coordinate 42,810 downwards.
TGCAGCAGCGCGCCTGGCAGGCCCAGCGCGGCCGACGAGGTCAAGGCGGTCAGGAAGGTGATGGCGACGATCACCCACGAAAAGTGCAGGCCGCGCTTGTGCAGCCAGTTGGATAAGCTCAGGGCTAACATGATGTCCTCACGATGGCGATGCGTGCGGAAAGGCACGCTATGTCGCCACTTTACATGATGATCATCATGAATACAAGGAAAATAATGGGCCGCTGGGAGGCGGCCCGGAAAGACGGCTTACTTGATGCGCAGCGAGCTTTGCACCTTGTTCACGCCCTTGACGTTGCGGGCCACATCGACCGCCTTGTCCACTTCAGCCTGCGACGGCACGAAGCCGCTCAGCATCACGGTGCCGTTGGTGGTTTCCACATGCACGTCCAGCGACTTCAGCGCCGGCTCGGCCAGCAGTTCGGTCTTGACCTTGGTGGTGATCACGGAATCGGCGACGGTGTCCTTGGCCATGGCGCTTTTCTGCTTGGTTTCGCAGGAAGCCTTGTCGGTGCCGGTCAGCGTGCTGCAATCGATGCCGGTCTGGGCGACGTCGGCCATTTGCTTGCCGGCCTTGGCGTCGTTGATGGCGGCCACGTGCATCGACTTGGCGGTGCTCTGGCAGCTATCCTTGTCGGCGCCGGTCAGCGGCGAGCACTTGGCCTTGGCCAGGCTGTAGTTGGCGTCGGCCACTTCGGTCTGGGCTTTCTGGATGGATTTCTTATCGTTCTTGTACTGCATCGCGGCGGTCGCCTCGGCGTTGGCGCGGGTCACCTTGGCCTGTTCGACGCAGATATCCTTGGCGTTGCCCGATTGTCCATCGCAAGCGGCCTTGGCGGATTTATAGTCGATTTCAGCCTGTTTGGTCGCGGCCTTGTACGCCACCGTGTCGTTATTCGGGGTGGTGGCGGCGAAGCTGGCGCTGGCCGCGGTGGCCATGACGAAGAAGAGTAACTTGTTCATGATGTGTCCCTTTTTGTGGTGGTTGGCTAGGAACACATTAAACGCCGGGCGGCGCGGATACTCTGTGCGCAAACGTACACTGTTCGGCAATTGCCTGCGGTGTGGTTTATTCGTCGCGCAGCAGGCCCTGGCGCCACAGTTTGCCGGCTTGTTCGAACAGGGGCAGGTCGCCGGCAAACGCGGCGCCGGTGGGCGCCAGCTGCAGCCAGGCCAGCGTGCTGTGCGAGCGGGTGGCCGGCGACGGCTGGCGCACCTTGGCCATCCACGCGGCGACGTCGCCGTACTGCGCCGGGTGGCGCTGCTGGATCCAGGCCAGCGCGACCAGGTCGGCGAAGCCCTCCTCGCGGCGGGTTACGCGCAGCGCCTGCAACTGCTCCTGCGTCGCGTCCGGCGCCGCGGGAGCGCTTTCCTCGAAACCGGCCGGCAGCACGTGCCAGATGCCTTGCGCGTAACGCCAGCAATGGCCGATCTCGTGGGCGACCATCGCCTCGATCATCAGCGGCTGCTGCGCGGCCGGTACCGAGGACAGGATGTCTTCCGCATTCGGATTGCCGCGCATCGACAGCACCAGCTTGCAGCGGCCGTCCTGGAAGCCCAGCGCCAGCGGCACGTCGTTGGCACGCGCCTGCGGTTGCACGGTGATATCGATCGGCAGCTTGAGTTCCTGCTTGGCGTAGGCCAGCACGGCGGAACCGGCGCTGAGCCAGCGGGTTTCCATCTCGGTCAGCTGGGCGGCCGACGCGAGGCTGGATGACAGGAGCAGCAGGAGGAATAAGGTGCGCTTGATCATGGTGATCAAACTGTAGCATGCTGACGGCAATAAAAATTGCCTTATGGAAGGTTCTACAACACTAAATTAATACGTAGAAAAAGTTGAATCGTTGAGGTTTTGAAAGCAATCCGGGGTCAGATCCGACATTTGGACACAAGCTCTGCCGTAGCGACTGCTACGGCAGAGCTTGTGTCCAAATGTCGGATCTGACCCCGGATTTTTTATTTACCCAGCAGCGTATTGGCGGTCTTGAATTCCGGACGGATGTCGTTCGGAACTGCTTTCATTTTATCCAGCGCTTTTTGCACGTCCGGACGGATCACCACATACTTGGCCATCATGTCCTTGGCCCGGGCGTAGTCGCCGGTGGCTTCGATGGTCAGGAACTCGCGGTCCAGGTCGATCACGGCCTGCTTGATCTTCTTGAAATCCACCGCGAAGGTGCCGTCGCCGTGCGAGATGAAACCTCCCTTGTCGAGGATGTAGTTCATCTGGATCGCCATCCCGCGCGCGTGCGAATCGGTCAGGCCGAAGTGCAAGGTGCGGAAGGCCGATGCCAGGAACGTGGTGTACAGCTTGCGCTCGGCGGCGGCGCCCTGCCCCAGCGTGCCGGCCAACTGCCCCTTGTCCATCATGTAGCCCAGGGCGTACAGGCCGGTGATGTCGGCCTTGGCTTCCTCGATGGTCGAATAGGCTTCCTTCAGGTCCTGGCGCGGCGTCGATTCGGCGCCGTTGTTTTTGGTGATGTGCGGACCCAGGCCATGGGTGATTTCGTGCGCCAGGATGTGGGTGAAGAAGGAATCGAAATCGACGTCCTTCTGGTCGGCCGGCTTCAGCACCAGTTTGGAGATCGGCGTCAGCGTGGACTTGAATTTGGCCTGCTGCACATTCTTCAGCATCACGCGCTTGGAGCCGCGCTGGCTGATGATGCGCTCGTCGTTCGGCAGGTTGTAGGCGGCCGTCTGCACGCCCATGTTGCCGTCGCCGGCGCCATACACCTGGTTGACCACCACCATCGGCGCCAGCGCGCCGACTTTCGGATTGCGGTACTGCGCGTCCAGCGGCAGGTTGTCTTCCAGCTCCTGCATGTGCTTGGCGAAGAAGTCCAGCTTCTGCGTTTCCTTCTGGTCGCGGATGTTGACGTAGGCTTCAAACGCGGCCTTGTAGCCGAACAGCTCGTCGTTGTAGGTTTCGTATGGGCCGATGGTGATGTCGACCGGCGCGTCCAGGTCCATCCAGGCGAAGTCGGAGGCCAGGTAGTCGTTGCTCAGGAAGGCATCGGCGCGCAGTTCCAGGAATTTCTTCAGCGAGGCGTTGTCGGTTTCGGCGGCGGCCTGCTTCAGCAGCGCGGCGGCCTTTTCCAGTTCCGGCTTGTATTCGTCAGAGTATTTGACGGTCTTGAACTGGCCGTCGGCGTTTTTGCGGATGGTGGTGAAGAACCATTGCGCCTGCTCTTTGTCGATCGCCGGCAAGGCGTTCATCCAGGTTTCCAGCGCCTGCTTGCTGACGCCTTCAGGATAGAAATTGCCGGCTTCGGGCTTCTTGGCCGGCACGGCGATGCCCGACACTTCGGCGGGCAGGAAGCTTTGATGGTCGTCCAGGATCGACCACGGGCCCTTGTTGAGCCAGAAGTAGTTCAGGCGCGCCTTGCCCAGCGGGGTCTGGTCTTTTTGCAGCGCGGCCCACAGGGCCTCGTTGCCGGACCAGCGCTGGCGCAGCTGCAGCACGTCGATGATCTTGGCCGCTTCGATCAGCTTGGCGATGGCCTTCTTGTCGCCAGCAGAGAGTTTGCTGGTGTCGGCGGTCAGCGCGATCGGCGCGAACCGCTTGGTCATCTTGTCCAGATCGGCGAGGCTCGCAGGCGCGGCGAAAGCGGAGGCGCAGGCGGCTGCCAGGGCCAGAGGGAGCAGTATTTTTTTCATTGGATCCTCGGGTAGAGTGAGGCCCACATTATACGATCACCGCTCCCGCATGCCTCACCAGGCCCTGTATATCCGCCCCGTTTCCGCGCCATCGACGCTGCGGGCGTAGGACAAGGCGGCGCGGCTGCCCTCGATCGGCTCGAAGCCGGTGAACAGGTCGCCGAACAGATGCACCGACTCCTGCAGCACCGTCGGGCTGACGGCATTGATGCGCAAGCCGCGCGGCAGCTCGATCGCGGCCGCCCGCACGAATCCCTGCACCGCCGCATTGGCGGTGGAAGCCGCCACCGCGCCCCGTATCGGATGCTCGGTATCGACACCGCTGGTCAGCGTGATCGAGCCACCATCGCTGAGAAACTCCTGCGCGACCAGCACCACGTTGACCTGCCCCATCAGCTTGCCGTTCAGACCGACGTGAAAATGCGCCGGCGTCAGCCCGGCAAGCGGCCCCACATGCAAAGCCCCTGCCGCCACCACCACCGCGTCGACGCGGCCGACCTTTTCAAACAACGCCCGTACCTGCGCGATGTCCTCGATATCGACCTGATACTGTCCGCCGCGCGCACCGACCGTCACCACCTCATGCCGCTGCCCCAGCTGCTCGACAACGGCCCGGCCGATGGTCCCGCTCCCGCCGACAACGACCACCTTCACGCCGAGGCTCCCCACGCGCGATACACCTGGCCCGTCTGCGCACCGTCAACGCTGCGCGCATAAGACAGCGCCGCGCGGCGCGCCGGCACCGGCTCGAAGCCGATGAAGAACGGACCATAGCTGCCCATCGATTCTTCCAGCACCGTCGGGCTGACTACATTGATGCGCAAGCCGCGCGGCAGCTCGATCGCCGCGCCGCGCGCAAAGCCTTCGATCGCAGAATTGACCATGGTGGCGCTGACGCCGTTGCGGATAGGCTCATCGGCCACGATGCCGCTGGTCAGCGTGATCGAGCCGCCGTCGTTAAGGTATTCCTGTGCCACCAGCGCCACATTGACCTGCCCCATCAACTTGCTGTTCAGGCCCACATAAAACTGCTCCGGCGTGAAGCCGACCAATGGCGCGAAATGCAGAGCGCCCGCGGCCACCACCACCGCGTCGACGCGGCCGATCTGCGCAAACAAGGCCCGTACTTGCGCGATATCCGCGATGTCGGCCTGATACTGCCCACTGCTGGAGCCGACGGTGACGATCTCATGCCGCTGCCCCAGTTGCTCCACAACCGCCTTGCCAACCGTGCCCGCTGCGCCAATAACGACTACTTTCATGATGTTCTCCTTGTGAGTGATGGGATGAACGTCAGTATCCACCTCAACACCAAAGGAATAAATGAGCTAACATGAAGATCATTACTAACTCATACTTAGCAATAACATGGACAAGCTGCGCAGCATGGAGATCTTCGTCGCCGTCGTCGACGCCGGCAATTTCACGGCCGCCGCCAGCGCCTTCCAGCTGTCGCCGGTGATGATCGGCAAGCACATCGCCCACCTGGAGGCCACGCTGGGCGCGCGCCTGCTGACGCGCACCACGCGCCGCCAGAGCCTGACCGAGATCGGCGCCCAGTACGTCGAACAATGCCGCGCCATCCTGGCGCAGATCGCCGCCGCCGAAACCGGCGCCGAGGCGATGCGCAGCGTGCCGCGCGGACGGATACGCATCACCGCGCCCTTCTCCTTCGGCAGCGAGTGGCTGGCGCCGGCGATCACCGACTACCTGCGCCTGCACCCGGAAGTGAGCGTGGATCTCAGTCTCAACGACCGCATGGTCGACATGGTGGAGGAAGGCTACGACGCCGCCGTGCGCATCGGCGCGCTGGACGACTCCGGCATGATCGCGCGTCCGCTGTTCAACTACGCGATGGCGATCTGCGCCTCGCCGGCGTATCTGGCGCGGCGTGGCACGCCGCAAACGCCGGACGACCTGGCCGGACACGAATGCCTGGATTTCATGGTGGGCGCGGTGGGCGTGCGCTGGCGCCTGCAGTCGGTGCATGACGTGCGCGGCAAGCGCGAGCTGCCGGCCAGCCGCTTCCGCACCAACAGCGGACAGGCTTTGCGCATGGCCGCGCTCAAGGATTTTGGCATTGTGATGCAGGCCGAAGTGCTGCTGGCGCAGGACATTGCCGCCGGACGGCTGGTGCCCATCCTGTGCGGCCACCTGCCACCGGCGCGTCCGATGAACCTGGTCTACCCGCGCGACCGGCGGGCCACGCCCAAGCTGACCACCTTCATCGACTTCGTGGTGGAACGCTTCGGGCCAGCGGCAGGGTTGCCGCTGGCCTCATCCGCGTAAAGGGTAACGTCAGTTGGACAGCGGCTTGATGGCGCCGTTCTGCGCCACCGTCGCCAGCTGCGCCGACGGCTGCCAGCCAGCGCCCAGCGCGCGCGCCACCGACACCGCCGCCAGCAGGCGCTGGGTGTTGATCTGCACCGCCGCGCGGTCGGCCGCCAGCGCGCTGCGTTGCGCATCGGTCACGTCGAGATAAGTCGACACGCCGCGCTCGTAGCGCGCACGCGCCACCAGGTAGCCGCGCGCCGCCGCCACTTGCGAGGCTTGCTGCGCCTCGCCCTGCAGCTGGCGTTCCTGCACGTCCGACAGCGCGTCTTCCACTTCGCGCAGCGCCGTCAGCAGCTTGGTCTCGTGGTTGGCGATCGCCTCTTCATAGCGCGCCTTCGAGATCGCCAGGTTGGCCTTGTTGCGGCCGCCGTCGAAGATCGGCAGCGACAGCGCCAACGGGCCGACGCTGAACTGGCGCGAACCGCCCTTGCCCAGCTCGCGCAGGCTCTCCGACGCATAGCCGAAGTTGGAGGTCAGCGTCAGCGACGGATAGAACGCGCCTTCGGCCACGCCGATCTGCGCATTGGCCGCGCGCAGGTTGGCCACGCTGCCCGCCAGGTCCGGGCGTTGCGCCAGCAGGCTGGCCGGCAGGCCGACAGGAATCGCCGGCGGCAGCGGCAGCACGGCCGGATCGGCCTTGGCCGCCGTCAGCATCGCCGACGGCGAAGCGCCGACCAGGGTCGCCAGGCTGTGCTCGAGCAGGTAGCGCTGACGCTGCACTTCATGCAGGTCGGCTTGCGCGTTGGCGCGCTCGATGCGCGCGCGCGACACGTCCAGTTCATTCGACAGGCCGGCGTTGAAACGCGCCGTCACCAGCTCCTCGGTTTCGCGGCGGGTGTCGAGCGCGCCGTTCAGGATCGCCATCTCGGCGTCCAGGCCGCGCAGCTGCCAGTAGGTGGTCGCCAGCTGCGACGACAGCAGCAACAGCACACCGTCGCGGTCCGCTTCCGCCACCAGCGCCTGAGCGTCCGACGCTTCGACCAGGCGGCGCACGCGGCCCAGCAGATCGAGTTCGTACGACATCGAGGCGCCGACCGCGTAGTTATTACCCTTGATCGAACGCCCGCCCAGCGCCAGGCCTTGCGACGTTTCGGCCGAGGTGCGCGAGTTCGACACCGAGGTGTTGACGCTCAGCGACGGCTGCTGGTTGGCACGCGACACGCCGGCCTGCTCCAGCGCCTGCACCAGCCGCTGCGCCGCCGCCTTCACGCTCGGGTTGTCGCGCAGCGCGGTCTGTTCGAGACGGTTCAGCGTATCGTCGTTGAACACGGTCCACCACTGGGCGGGCAGGTGCGCCTCGCTGGCGCCGGCTTGCGGCAGGTGGCGGAACGACGCATCGGCGACGTTTTTCGGCGCAGAGAAATCGCTGCCGACGGTGGCGCAGCCGCTGATGGCCAGCGTAACGGAGACAGCGAGCGTCAGGCGCTTCAAAGCTGAATTCAACATGGTGTTACCTCACTTAATATTTTAGATTGAAGGCCGGCGCTTAGTGCGCGCCGCCGCCACCGCCCGACGAAGGGGCTTTAACTTTGTCCGAGAACCACAGCACCCCGATGCAGCCGAACAGCACCGCCGCGACCAGGAAGAAGCCGTCGTTGTAAGCCATCACATACGCCTCGCGCCGCACGATGCCGTCGACCGCCTTCAGCGCCATGTCGGACGCGCTGGTCGCATCGAAGCCCTTGCTCATGAAGGACTGCGTCAGCGCCGCCAGGCGTTCCTGCGTGGCCGCCGCGAAGCCGGTCACCGATTCGCCGATGCGCTGCGAGTGGAAGTGCTCGCGCGAAGTCAGCGCGGTGGCCAGCAGCGCGATGCCGATCGAACCGCCCAGGTTGCGGGTCATGTTGATCAGGCTCGATGCCGACGGCATGTCCTTGGGCTCGATGCCGTTCATCGCGAAGTTCGACAAGGTCAGCATGACGAACGGCTGGCCCAGCGCGCGCACCACCTGCGACAGCAGCAACTGGTCATAGCCGGTGGAAGCGTCCATGTAGGCGTTCATCAGGCAGGAGCCGCCGAACAGCAGCAGGCCGAAGGTGCACAGGATGCGGTTGTCGATCTTCGACGACAGCTTGGCCACGAACGGCATGATGAACAGCTGCGGCAGGCCGGCCCACATGATCACTTCGCCGATCTGCATCGGCGAGTAGCCGGCGATCTGGCCCAGGTACAGCGGCAGCAGGAAAGCCGAGCCGTACAGGCCCATGCCCATCGCCATCGACAGCGCGGTGGCCGCGAAGAAGTTGCGGCGGCCGTACAGTCCCAGGTTGACGAAGGGCTGGGCGCGCATGGCGCTGGTGACCACCCAGCCCAGCAGGCCGACGATGGCCAGCGCCGCGAAGGTGATGATGAACGACGAGTCGAACCAGTCCTTGCTGTTGCCCTCTTCGAGGAACACCGTCAGGCTGCCCAGGCCCACGGCCATGAAGGCGATGCCCAGCCAGTCGGCGTTGAGCAGCAGGTTGAGCTGACGCTTTTCCTTGTCCAGGCCGACGGCGATGCCGCCGATCAGCAGCAGGCCGGGCACCCAGTTGATGTAGAAGATCGACGGCCAGCCATACAGCTCGCTCAGATAGCCGCCGAAGGTCGGGCCCATCGACGGCGCCAGCGTCGCCGTCAGGCCGAAGATGGCCATGCCGGCCGCGCGCTTGGACGGCGGCAGCTGGGTCATCACCAGGGTCATCGCCATCGGAATCAGCGCGCCGCCGGTAAAGCCCTGCAGCATGCGGAAGGCGATCATGCTCGGCAGGTTCCAGGCGAAGCCGCACAGGGTCGAGAAGCCGAGGAACAGCGCGGTGGTGCCCATCATGTAGGCGCGGACGCCGAACACGCGCGACAGCAGGCCGGTCATCGGAATGACGATGATCTCGGCCACCAGGTAGGCGGTGGCGATCCACGAGCCCTCTTCCTGCGTGGCCGACAGGGTGCCGAGGATGTCCTTCAGCGACGAGTTGGTGATCTGGATGTCGAGCACCGCCATGAAGGCGCCCAGCATGCCGGCGGCCACCGCCATCCAGGTGCGGCCGGAGACCTTCTCGCCCGGCACGGCGGGCACGAAAGGCTTCCCGGCGGCCGGCGTATCGATTGTGGTGCTAGCCATGGCGCGTCCTTAGTGCTGGTTGATGGCCACTTCGGCGATCGCCGACATGCCCGGTACCAGGCGGCCGCTCAACGCTTTCACGTCTTCCGGCTTGAAGGTGATCTTGACCGGCACGCGCTGGACGATCTTGGTGAAGTTGCCGGTGGCGTTATCGGCCGGCAGCAGCGCGAACTGGGCGCCCGAGGCCGGGGCGAAGCTGTCCACCTTGCCGATCAGTTCACGGCCCGGAATCGCGTCGATGGTGACTTTGACTTCCTGGCCCGGCTTCAGGCCGGCCAGCTGGGTTTCCTTGAAGTTGGCGGTCAGCCAGACGTTTTCCTGCACGATGGCGGTCAGCTGCTGGCCAGCCGTCACGCGCTGGCCCACTTCGATGGTGCGCTTGCCGATACGGCCGCCGACCGGTGCCAGGATCTTGTTGTAGGCCAGCTGCTGCTCGGCGTCCTTCAGCTGCACGCGCAGCACGCTCACCTGCGCCTTGAGCACGTCGCGCGCCGAACGGGCGGCGTTGATCTGGGCCTTGGCGGCGGTGGCGCTGTCCTTGCGCGCGGCCAGATCGGCCACGGCGCTGGCGCGGCCGGCGACGGCGGCGTCCAGTTCCGCTTTCGACACGGCTTTCATCTGGCTGTTATACAGCTGGCCGTAACGTTCGGCGTCCTGTTTGGCGCGCACCAGCTGGGCTTCCGACTGCGCCACCTGGGCGGCGGCGCCGCTGGCCTGGGCCTGCACCTGGGCGATCTGCGCGTCCGACTGCAGCACCTGCTGCTCGGCGCTGGCGATCTGCGCCTGGATCTGCTCCACCTTGACGTGCTGGTCGAATGGATCCAGTTCGGCGATGACATCGCCTTCCTTGACGATCTGGTTATCGTCGATCAGCACCTTGGTGACCACGCCGGAGATGCGCGCCGACACCGGATGCACGTGGCCGGCAACATAGGCGTTCTCGGTCTCGACGAAATAATGGCTGCGATACCACATGCGGCCACCGGCGGCTAGTGCGGCCAGCGCGACGATCGCGGCGATCACCAGCACGCGGCGGTTGGACTTGGCCGGCGCTGCCGGGGCGGCCGGCGCCACCGGAGCGGTTTGGGCGGCGGGAACGGCGCTGAGCACTTTCTGTTCTTGGTTGTGCTGGGTGGACATGTGCGGCTCCAAAAGAGAAATGAAATGGAAGAAGTGCATTATTGGCCGGTTTTTCGGCAAAGTCAAGAAATGAAACGATTGCATTTCATTTTATTTTGGACTACGATGTCGGCATCCATTACCATAAGCAACCATGAAGATCACCGCCGCCAACGCCGAGGCCCTGCAGGAGCAAGACTGTCCTGAAGGCGCCGCCAACGACTCCCCCGACTCGCCCTGCTACGGCAAGGCCGCCGGCCGCCCGCGCGCGGCCGACAAGGAAGCCCGCCGGCAGGCATTGCTGCACACGGCCGCCACGCTGTTCCTGGAAAAGGGCTACAGCAAGGTCAGTCTGGAGATGATCGCCCGCGAGGCGCACGTGGCGGTGCGCACGATCTACGTCAAGTTCGGCGGCAAGTCCGGTTTGCTGAACGCCGTCATCACCAACGGCCGCGAGCACTTCTTCGCCGGCATGGACAACATGGAAACCGACACCCGGCCGCTGCAGGACATCCTCAGCGACTTCTCGCTGCGCTTCCTCGAGCTGATCTCGATGCCGGCCTTCTGCAGCCTGCACCGCATGGTGGTGGCCGAGGCGCGCACCACGCCGGAGCTGGCCGAGACCTTCTTCAAGGCCGGCCCGCAGCGCACGCGCGAGGAGCTGGGCCGCTTCTTCGCCCGCCCCGACATCCGCGCCCAGTTGCGCAGCGACCTGCCGGTCGACACGCTGCCGATATTCCTGATCAACTGCATCATGGGCGACATCATCACGCGGCTGCTGTTCCCGACCGAGCAAACGCGGTCGAGCGAAGAGTTGCGGGCGCAGGCGAAGGAAGGGCTGGACCTGTTCCTGCGCGGCGTGCTTCGTTAGATGCTGTGCAAGTTTGCCATTTGCTCTATACTGGATTTTTCGAACACGGAGCGCACATGAGCAAAACGAATCGACTGGACTGGAGCAAGCAGATAACGCTGATGAACGAGCGCATCAAGAACTTTCAGGCCAACCCGGGCCAGGAACAGCTGGACGCGGTAATCCAGCAGCTGCAAGCCTACGCCGAAGCCGCGCGCAGTGGCGGCATCGAAATCCCCACCCTCTTCACCGTCAACTAAGCCCCGGGGTCAGTGCCGACATTTGGACACGAGCTGATCCGTAGTGCGGAAATATGAGACGATGGCGGTCTGCCAACTTGATGTCGGACTGCTATGAAACTGCTACGCTGGCTGTTGATCGTGATCGTGCTTGCCGGTGGCGGCGCCGCCGGTTATTACCGCTACAAAAATCCCGAAACACTCACGCTTGACGACCAGGCCCGCAACAGCGCGGGCGCGCGCGGCGCCTTCGTCGCGCTGAGCGGCGGCGTCACGCACTACGAAGCCGCCGGTCCCGCCAACGGCCGCGTCGCGCTGCTGGTGCACGGCTTCTCGGTGCCTTCCTACATCTGGGACCCGACCTTCAAGGCGCTCAACGAGGCGGGCTACCGCGTGATCCGCTACGACCTGTATGGGCGCGGCCTGTCCGACCGTCCCGACGCCGCCTACGACGGCGCCTTCTACGACCAGCAGATCGACGACCTGCTCAAGGCGCTGCAAGTGAGCGGGCAGGTGGACCTGTTCGGCCTGTCGTTCGGCGGCTTCGTCACGGCGCACTACGCGTCCACGCATCCGCAGCGGATCCGCACGCTGACCCTGGTCGATCCATCGAACGCGCGGCCGACCATCCCGTGGCAGCTGCAAGTGCCGCTGCTCGGCCCCTATCTGTTCCAGGTCGCCGCCGTGCCGACCATGGCCGACAACCAGGCCACCGACTTCCTGCACCCGGAGCAGTTCCCCGGCTGGGCCGACCGCTATCGGCCGCAGATGGCGTTCCGCGGCTTCGGCCGCGCGCTGTACCGGTCGCGGATGCAGCTGGCGCAGGTCGATTTCGACGCCATGTACGCCACCATCGCCAAGGCAGGCCTGCCGGTGCAGCTAATCTGGGGCAAGCAGGATCCGACGATACCGGTGGCGCAATCGGCCCACATCCGGCGCACGATTCCCGCCGCCGAATACGTCGAGATCGACCAGTCCGGCCACCTGCCGCAGATGGAACAGACGGCGATCTTCAACCAGCGCATGCTGGCCTTCCTCGCCGCGCATCCTTGAGGATCCGCTCCTACATCCCCTTGAAGCGATGCTGGAATCGCTGACTCACGGGCAGGCGGGATGCATGACCGCGCAGGCTTAGCCACAGCGCCCCGTCGGCATCCCGGTTCACCGCCTCGATGCGCTTGACCGCGACCAGATAGCCGCGATGTATCTGCCAGAACCCCGCCTCCTCCAGTTGCTCCGCCAACTCCTTGAGCGGCGTGCGGATGTGAGCTTCCATCTGGTCGCTGACCAGCCGGGTGTATTTGAACTCGGATTCAAAATAGATCACGTCGTTCAGATCGATGAAGTGGATCGTGTTGCCAACGCTGGCCTGAAGCCAGGCCGGAGGCTTCTTCGGCGCCAGTTGCTGAACCAGGCGCGCCAGGTCAGGCGGCGGCGTTCCCAGCCGGGCACGCAAGCGCTCGATCGCCCGTGTCAGGCGCACCGGATCAATGGGCTTCAGCACATAGTCCACCGCGCCCTCGTCGAATGCGGCAAGCGCATGCTCCTGGTACGCCGTCACAAAAACCACATGCGTGCGCGAACCAAATGCGCGGGCCACTTCGAGGCCGCTCAATCCCGGCATGCGAATGTCCAGGAAGGCGACATCGGGCTCCAGCTCGCGGGCCAGCCGCAACGCCTGCGCGCCGTCGGTGGCTACGCCTACCAATACCGCCTCTGGCCATAAGGAGGCCAGGGCGGCCCGCAATTCAGCGTGCAACAGCGGCTCGTCGTCAGCAATCAGGATGCGCGGGGAGACGATAGTCATGTTTTTAACTGGAACTGGTTAATGAAAACGGCAGTGTCAACTCCGCGGTGGTCCAACCATCCGCCCCCATGCTCAGGCGCAGATTGGCGGCGGGCCCATACAACGCGTCCAGGCGTTGCCTGACATTGCGCAGGCCCACGCCGCTTCCCAGCACGGCGTTGCCGACGCCTGCACCGTTGTCCCGAACCATAACCTGCACGCGGTCCTGGGTGCGCTGCGCGGACACCGCAACCGTCACCGGCCCCGCATGCGGCTCCACGCCGTGCTGGACGGCGTTTTCCACCAGAGGCATCAGCATCAGCGGCGGCAACGTCAAGCCTTGCACATCATTGTCGCAATGGACTTGAACACTCAGGCGCTCGCCATAGCGTATCGCCATCAATTCGAGGTAATGCCCAGCCAGTTCGCACTCGCGGCCCAGGGTGGACATAGGACTGCGCAGATCAGGCAAGACACTGCGCAGATAGGCGATCAGGTGGTCGAGCATCTCGACCGCCCGTTCCGGCTGATGACGTACCAGGTAGCGCGTATTGGCGAGCGTGTTGTACAGGAAGTGAGGCTCAATCTGCGCCTGCAGCGCCTTCAGGTCTGAAGCCAGGGCAGCCTGCGACAATTGGGCCAGGCGCAACGCGCGCGCATGATGTTGCGACATCCAGAGCGGCAGCAAAAGCAGCAGCATGATCAGCGCCGCTTCCGCCGCCATCACCTGGCGTTCGTTGAGGACATCGATTCCGATCTGCGACAGGCAAGCCGCGTAGATCCAGCCGGCCGACACCGCACTGACAGGCACGAACACCATCAGGCCGGCCCAAACTGCACCCCATGTCCGTGTCGCCGGCCAGCTGCTTTGCATCAGCAGCAACAGCCCGGCAGTGCCTCCCAGCGGCACAAGCAAAGCCGCGAACAGGGCCAGCCAAGTGTAGGCCCGCAGCTGGAAAGCCAGGGCCGACGTCAATCCGACCAACACCACGCTCAGTCCCAGCTGGCGCGGCGAGCACCCGGCATGCTGCCGCACCGCCTGCGCGGCGCCGCCAGGGTCGGCGCCCATCCACGCACGCAGGCCGGTCATAGCGTGGGCTGCTCCGGCAGATGGGTGGGAGGCATCACATCCGCCGGCACGGCGCTGCTCACCACCTCAAAGGACAGCTCATCTATCCACACCTGGCCGCTGCCGGAATTGATCACGCCGAAGGCGATGCTGACGCCATCTTCCGGCACATCCAGCGTGACGCTGCGCAGCTGCCAATCGGCGTCGCCTTTGATGGGCTGATCGCTGCTGTTATAGAAGGCGGCGTTGGGACGCTGTTTTGCCTGTACCTGCATCCACAAGCCGGCCCAGTTACTCACACCACGGGTCTTGATTTTCGCGCGGAAGCGTACCCGTTGGCCGACATAGCGCTGGGCCGAGATGACCTGGGTCAGCGCTGCGAAACCCTTGCCGTCGCCCTGGGTATAGCGCAAGAACTTGGCCCCCCTGCCGCTGGCCGTTTCCACATTGTCTATGCCAGCCTGGTAAGAGCTGATGCGGTCGCCCGACACAAACCATGGGGAGGGCAGCTTTCCGACCGATTCCGCCGCCACGACCCACAGGGAGGTCGCGGTCAGCACAGTGGCGATCACGTGCAGGGGTTTCATATGGCGTTCAACCTTACAGTACGGGTTCCGCTGCCAATGGACCATGTCCGGGGTACACGTCCACGGGAATCTCCGGACCGACCACCTCCAGTGAAAGCTGGTCTATCCAAACCTGTCCCTTGCCGGCATCGATAACGCCAAAACTCAATGCCGCCGCGTCTTCCGGGACATCCAGGGTCACACTGCGCAACTGCCAGTCGGTACTGCCGGCGATGGGCTTATCCTGGCTGTTATAAAACGCTGCGTTGCGGGGGCCCGGGCTGTCTATACGCATCCACAGACCAGCCCAGTTGCTGACGTCGCGGGTCTTGATCATCGCCTGGAAACGAACGCGCTTGCCCTGATAATTCTTGGCGGAGATCTGCTGCATCAGCGTGCCGAATGCGTTGGCATCACCGTCGACATAGCGTATGTACCGCGCGCCCTTGCCGCTGACCGTCACATTGCTGTCCTCGCCGATTTCATACGATTTTGGCTTCCCGCCGGTCAAGAACCAGTTGCCTGCCGTCGCCGCAGATGCCGCGATGCCGATGGACGCCAGCAGTATCACAATCAGGATTTTGCATTTCATATCAATTCTCCGTGGTCATGACGGATTGTCATGGCATCACTATGCATCCTGAAACGAGCGCCGGGGCAGGCTTGCGACAAACGCAGCCAGGCGCCGACGAACGCCACCCTTCGCGGATAAACGCAAACCGCATCCGACCTGGAAGTCTATTCCGCCGAATCGATCGCCTTGCGCGCCCACACCAGCATCTGCTCGGGATCGTCCAGCAGGAACTCGGGCGCCGTGTAGAATTTGCGGACCTGCACCGTGCCCTTCTTCGTCTCGTAGGAAAACGGCTGAGCGCCTTCGGCCTCGAACCCGGCACGGGTGGCGTCGCCGACGCGCAGGTAGAGCGTGCTGCCCATCACCCACGCGAACTGCTTGCCGTGATAACTGAACGCGCGTCCGCCGAAAAAGACCGCATCCGACACCGCGCCGCCCAGCGGCGCGAACTGCTCGCGCATCCAGCTCACGAACTCCTTGTTCGCCGCCACCTTATTTGCGCGCCTGCGCGACCAGCGCGTCCAGCACCTGCAAGGTCGCCTGGTCCAGCTTCTGGCGCGGGATGCCGGGATTGCTGGCGTCGACCATCGACGGATTGGTCGAGTAGCGGCCGCCGACGATCAAGGTCGGCGTACTCGTGACCTCATACGTGCCCGCCACGCGGCCGGAGTTTTTCAGCTTGGTGACGATCGAGAACGAGTTGTACACCGCCAGGAACTTGTCCTTGTCGATGCCGTTCTTCACCGCCCAATCGAGATTGTCCGCGTCGCTTTTCAGGCGGCGGCGCTCGACGTGCCAGGTGCTCAGTATCTTGGCGTGCAGCGACTCTTCCAGCTTCATCGCTTCCAGCGTCAGGAACAGGTGCGCCTCCGGATCGTTCTCGCCGGTCAGCGGCAGGTGGATGCGGCGGAAGACGATGTTGTCGCCCTGCTTCTTGACCCACTCCAGCATCGCCGGCTCCAGCGCGTAGCACGCCGGGCAGTGATACATGAAGAACTCGATCACCTCGACCTTCTTGCCCTGCGCCTGCACCGGCTGTGGCGTTTTCAAGGTGGTGTATTCGGCGCCGTTGCGCGGCGCGGTGGGCGATGCGAAGGCGGCGCCGGCCAGCAAGGCGACAGCGGCGACTGCGAGTTTCAAGCGTAGCATGGATGTCCTTTATCAAAAATCGGCACTGCGAATATACCAGCTTCGCTACTGCTGCGCCGGACGCGCCTCCAGCCCGGCGATGTCCTTCATCAGCGCGATCAGGCGCCGCGCGCCGAGGCCCAGCGGCTGGTCGTTGAGCCACACCACGTCCACCCACAACTGCACCTGGTTGCTCATGTGCGAGAAGCCGATGCCCAGCAGTTCGCCCGAGTCCAGCATCGGCGCCGCCAGCCTGCGCGGCAGGTAGGCCCATCCGACGCCCGCCTGCACCAGCCGCAGCGTGGCCAGATGGCTGTCGGTGCGCCACAGCTTGCGCGAGATGAGCACCCGTTCGTCCTCCATCCGCGCGTCGCGGCTGACGATGGCGATCTGACGGATATCGACCAGGTCTTCCAGCCGGAACTGGCCGTTGCGCTCGCGCGCCTGCGGATGCCGCGGCGAGATCACCGCCACCAGCACCTCGCTGCCCAGCTCCTGGAAGCTTTCGCGCTGGTCGGTCTGCGGACGCTCGTAGATCAGCGCCAACTGCGCCGAGCCGTCGTGCAGCATGCGCAGCGCGTCGTTCTGCGGCGCCGACAGCACGTCCACCTCCAGCGACGGGAACTCCTGCGCCAGCCGCGCCAGCGGATCGCTCCACGGCGCCGACAACAGCTCGGGCGCGATGGCCAGCGTCAGCCGCCGCTCCAGCCCCTGGTGCAGCGACAGCGCATGCGCCTGCAGGCGGCGCAACTGGCCGGCCATCTGCCGCGCCTCGGCCTCCAATGCGCGCGCCGATGCGGTCGGCCTCACTTCGCGCGAGCTGCGCTCGAACAGCTGCAGGTCCAGCTCCGCCTCCAGGTTCGCAATCGCCATGCTGACGGCGGACGGCACCCGCCCCAGCGCCCGCGCCGCTGCGGAAAACGAGCCGTGATCTAGCACGGCGAGAAAGATGGCGATGTTATCGCTGGAGAAGGCCATGCCCCATGCTGTCAGAAAAACTGATAGCTGTCGACTTTTTCGATCAGAAATAGTCGATTACCATGGCTGCATCGTATTACGGAGGAAACATTATGCAAGGACTGAAACGCAAGGTCGTCTATATCTCATTGTTTGAACTGATCGCCATCGGCCTCACCAGCAGCGCGCTGGTGTTCCTGGCCGGGCACGACGCCGGACATGCCGGCATCGCCGCCGTGGCCTCGTCGCTGGTCGCGGTGGTGTGGAATTTCCTCTACAACGGCATGTTCGAAGCATGGGAAGCGCGCCAGGCCAAGCGTGGCCGCAGCTGGCTGCGCCGCATCGCGCACGCGCTGGGTTTCGAAGGCGGCCTGGTGATCATCCTGGTGCCGCTGTTCGCCTGGTGGCTGGATGTCTCGCTGTGGGAAGCCTTTGTGCTGGACGTGGGGCTGGTGGTATTCTTTATGATTTATACCTTTCTCTTCAGCCTCGCTTTCGACCGCATCTTCGGTCTGCCCGCGTCGGCGCAAGCTTGAGATTCAACTTCAGGAGTCCACATGGTATTGAAACCGTACGCGTTCGCAGCACTGATGATGACGTTGAGCGTGGCGCATGCCGCCGAGCTTTCGCCGGTTGAGCAGAAGATTGTCGCCGAAGTGAAGGCGCATTCCGAGCAGGGCTTGCAGTTGCTGGAGCGCTCAGTGAATATCAACAGCGGCACCATGAACCACGAAGGCGTACGCGAAGTTGGAAAGCTGTTCCGCGAGCAGTTCGATCAATTGGGATTCGCCACGCGCTGGATCGACATGCCGCCGGCGCTGCAACGCGCCGGCCATCTGGTCGCCACGCGTGAAGGCAAGCAAGGCAAGCGCCTGCTGCTGATCGGCCATCTGGACACCGTGTTTGAAAAAGACAGCAAGGTACAACTGTGGAAGCGCGACGGCGCACGCGTGCGCGGCCAGGGCGTCAACGACATGAAAGGCGGCGACGTCATCATCGTCGAAGCCCTGCGCGCCTTGCAGCGCGTGGGCGCGCTGGATAATACCAATATCACGGTGATGTTCAGCGGCGACGAGGAAAGCGCCGGACACCCGATCGAGATTTCTCGCGGCGACATGATCGCCGCCGCCAAACGCAGCGACATCGCCCTCGCCTTCGAGGCCACGGTGCGCGACAAGAACGGCAAGGACACCGGCACCATCGGCCGCCGCGCCTCGTCGTCGTGGGAACTGGAGGTCAAGGGCAAGCAAGGCCACTCCAGCGGCATCTTCACCGAAGGCGCCGGCTATGGCGCGGTGTACGAAGCGGCGCGGATACTGGACGGCTTCCGCCAGCAGGTGATCGAGCCTGACCTGACCTTCAGCCCCGGCCTGATCATGGGGGGCACCGACATCAGCGTCGACGCCACCGGCACCAACGGCCAGGCTTCCGGCAAGGGCAATGTGATCGCCAAGACAGCCACCGTCAAAGGCGACCTGCGTTACCTCAGCTACGAGCAGCGCGATCGCGCGCACGCCAAGATGAAAGCCATCGTCGCGCAGAACCTGCCGGGCACCAGCGCCAGCATCGTGTTCCACGAATCGTATCCGCCGATGTCGCCGACGCCGGGCAACCTGGCGGTATTGAAAACCTATTCGCAAGCCAGCAGTGACGCCGGCCTGGGCGAGATCCCCGCCCTGCCGCCGGGCCAGCGCGGCGCCGGCGACGTGCAGTTCGTGGCGCCGCTGGTCGACAGCCTCGACGGCCTGGGCGCCACCGGCAACGGCGCCCACTCGCCGGATGAAGACCTGGAAATCGCCTCCATCGAACGCGCGACGATCCGCACCGCGATCCTGCTCTACCGCCTGACGCGCTGAGGCTTGCTAGTTTGCCGGCGCCAGCACGATGGCGCCGCCCTTCCACATCGCCATCGTCGCCATGCCGGACTTGATCGCTTCGTGGTCGTCCCTGGCGTATGGCTTGGTATAGGTGGCCACCGCACCGCCCACCGGCGACGCCAGGTTTTCCAGCGCCTCCTTGATCTTGGCACCGTCAGTGCTGTTGGCCTGCTTGATGGCCGCCGCGATCAGCAGGATCGCATCGTGGCCGCCGGCGGCGGCGGTCGGATTGACGATGTGCGCGCGCTTGTACTCTTTCCGGTAAGCGGTCTCGAATTCGCGTCCAGCGGCCGACGCCGCGCCCTCCACGAAGGTCTGCGGCGACACGGCGCCGTTGGCCGCCGGGCCGGCGATCGAGAGGAAGGAATCCATCGCATTCGGCCACGAGCCGATCAGCGGCAAGCCCATGCCCAGCTTGACGCTGCCGGTCGCGATCTGGCCCTGCTCCGGTCCGATGCCGTACACCAGCAAGACCTGGGCGCCGGCTTCCTTGGCCTTTAACAGCTGGGCCGTCATGTCGGTATCCTTCAGGTTGAAGGTGGCGTCGGACACCGCCTTCATGCCATGGCTGGCCAGCTGCGCCACCATGTCGCCGTGACCGCCCACGCCGTACGGCGTCGAATCGGACAGCAGCGCGATCTTCTTGTAGCCCTTGCCGATGGCGTAATTGACCATCATCTGCGCCTGCAGCGTGTCCGAGGCCTGGACCCGGAACGTGTAGTTGCCTTCGGCCGCCGCAGCGTAGGTCCGGGTCAGCTTGGTGCCGGCCGATGCCGGGATCACGTTCGGCACCTTGGCCGCCTGCAGGTCCTTTTGATAGGACGCCACCACGCCGGTGTTGACGCCGCAGGCGCAGGCGACGATGCCCTTGGCGAGCAGGCTTTGCATGTTTTGCGAAGCTTTTTCCGGCTTGGCCTCGTCATCGAGTTCCACCAGTTCCAGCTGCCGGCCCAGCAGGCCACCACCGGCGTTGATCGCCTTGATCGCCAGCCGCTGGCCATCGCGTACCGATACGCCCATGTTGGCGGAACCGCCGCTCAGCGGCAGCAGCGCGCCGATCTTGATGGTGTCGGCGGCATGGGCGGCGCCGGCCAGGCAGAGGGCGGCGGCGAGGAAGATTTGGGTTTGTTTCATGGATGTCTCCTTTGTAGGTATATGGATGGGATAGGACAGCACTGCTAGGACAAATACGACGCCACCAGGCCGGCGTCGGAAGCCAGTTCGGCCGAGGTTCCGGACATCACCACCGCGCCGCGCGCCAGCACGTAGCCGATATCGGCGATCGCCAGCGCGCGCCGGGCGAACTGCTCGACCAGCACGATGGTCAAGCCTTCATCTTTCAGGCGTTCGATGATGGTGAACACGTCGTTGACGATGTTGGGCGCCAGTCCCATCGACGGCTCGTCGAGCAACAGCACCCGCGGACGCAGCATCAGCGCGCGGGCGATCGCCAGCATCTGCTGCTCGCCGCCGGACAGGGTGCCGGCCAGCTGGCCGGCCCGTTCGCGCAGGCGCGGGAACAAGGTGAACATGCGTTCCACGTCGGCCTCCACGGCAGGCGCGTCGCGCCGCGTGAAGGCGCCGATCAGAATATTTTCGCGTACCGTCATCGGGCCGAACACCTGGCGCCCCTCGGGGCAGTGCGCGACGCCTGCGGCGGCCACCTCGCTGGCGGCGAGGCCGGCCAGCTGCCGCCCGTCCAGCATGATGGAGCCGCCGACTTTACGAATTTGACCGGAAATGGCACGCAGCGTCGACGACTTGCCGGCGCCGTTGGCACCCAGCAGCGCCACGATGCTGCCCTGCGGTACCGACAGGGAGACATCGTGCAGCACGTGGTTGTCGTCGTAGCTGGCGTTGACGCCGGCCAGTGTCAGCACGTCGGCCCGCGCCGCCGGCTGGATATGCGGCACTGCCTGCACCGCTTCAATATGTAGCGCTTGGTTCATGGTTTGCCTCGGTTGCGCCGCTGTCGCAGCGGCTGGTTGGGTCGGGCGCCGTTCAGGCACCCAGATAGGCTTCCTGCACCGCCCGGTTGGACTGGATGTGCTGCGCATCGCCTTGCGCCAGCACCTGGCCGAAATTGAGCACGGTGATGTGGTCGGACAGTTCCATCACCACATCCATGTGGTGCTCGATCAGCACAATGGCGATGCCCTGCCGGCGGATCTCGCCGATCAATTGCTTCAGCGCCGTCAGGTCGGCGCCGCGCAGCCCGGCCGCCGGTTCGTCCAGCAGCAGCAGCCGGGGATTGGTGGCCAGGGCCCTGGCGATTTCCAGGAAGCGCTGCTGGCCGTAGGACAGGTTCCTGGCCAGCGCATGCGCCTGCCCGGCCAGCCCGACCGTACCCAGCAGCGCCATGGCGCGCGCGCTGGACCCGGCATCGATGGTGTGGTGCATGCCGGCCAGCACGTTGTCGAGCACCGACAGGTCGCCGAACACCTGCAGGTTCTGGAAGGTGCGCGAGATGCCCAGCGTGGCGATGCGGGTGGTGCCGGCGTCGGCCAGCGGCTCGCCGTCGAACAGCACGCTGCCGGCGGTGGGCTGATACAGCGCGGTCAGCACATTCATCGTGGTCGACTTGCCGGCGCCGTTCGGTCCGATCAATCCCATCACCGTGCCGGACGGCACCGAGAACGACACGTCGGACATGGCCTGGAAGCCGCCGAAGGCCATCGTCACGCCGCGCACTTCGAGCAGCGGCTCCTGCTTGACCGGCGTGGCGCGCCGGATGCCGCTGCCTTTTTCCGGCGCCACCGATTTGTGCGCCGGCACGTAGGCAGGCAGCAGTCCCATGATGCCGTTGCCGAGATAGGACACCACCATCAGTACGATGGCGCCATAGATCGCCAGCCGGTATTCATTCAGGTCCTCGACGCCGTAAGCCAGCGCCACCAGGCCCAGCGCGAACGCCAGCGGCACGGCCATCGCCTTCAGGCCGGCCGCGCCGCGGCTGCGCAGGCGTGCCGCGCCAACCGCGGCCAGCACCGCCAGCGTGCCGATGGCAAAGATGCGGAACGCGAAATGGCTGCCCAGCACGTCGGGGAACACCACCACGAAGGCCGCGCCCAGCAGACAGCCGGCGCTGGATTTCTTGCCGCCGAACAGGGCCGCCATCAGGAACATCAGGCTGGTCTCGAAGCCGAAGGTGTCGGGGAACAGCACGCCCTGGCTGTACACGTACAGCAGGCCGGCCAGGCCGCCGAAGGCGCCCGACAGCACGAAGGCCAGCTGCTTGTGGCGGGAGGTGCCGATGCCCATGCAGTCGGTGGCGATCGGCGAGTCGCGCAGCGCCTCGAAGGCGCGGCCGGTGCGCGACTGCACGATGCGTTGCGCGGTCCACAACGCCAGCGCCAGGCATGCCAGGATCAGGTAATAGAAATGCCACGCGCCCAGGCTGACGCCGAACAGCGTCTGCGGCTCCAGCTGCATGCCGCTCTGGCCGCCCGTCACCTCGGTGGTCTGCGACAGGAACACGTACACGATGCGGCCGAAGGCAAAGGTGGTCAGCACCAGGAACGGTCCGTTCACGCGCAGCAGCGGAAAGGAGATCAGCCAGGCCGACAGCGCGCCGGCGCCCAGCGACAGCGGGAACGCCAGCGCCAGCGGCAAGCCCGCATGCAGGTTCATCCAGCCTGCCGCGTAGGCGCCCAGGCCGAACAGCGCCGCATGGCCGACGCTGACTTCGCCGGTATAGCCGGTGACGAAGTCCAGGCCTTTGAGCGCGATCGCATACATGCCGATCAGCGACAGCACCGTGACCACATAGCCGGACGGGTGCAGCAGCGGCAGCGCGACGGCGGCCAGCGCCAGCACCACGATCGTGATGCTGATATCGTAAGGGAAATTTTTCAGGTTCATCGCTCAGACTTTCTTGATGACGGCCGAACCGAACAGGCCGGTCGGGCGGAAGGACAGCATCAACAGCAACAGCACCAGGCCGGGAATCTCCTTGTACAGCGAGGACACCGAGTAGGCGGTGACCGCGTCCAGCACGCCGATGAACAGGCCGCCCACCAGCACGCCGCGCGCCGAGGTCAGCCCGCCCAGTACCGCCACCTGGAACGCCTTCAGGCCCAGTACCACGCCCATCGAGGCGCTGGTGGTGGTCAGCGGCGCGATCAGCAGGCCGGCGATGGCAGCCAGCGCGCCCGACAGCGCATAGGAACCCGACACCACCAACGATGAGCGGATGCCCATCAGTTCGGCGGTCGAACGGTCGATCGCCACCGCCGTCACGGCCTTGCCGTAGCGTGTCCGGGCCATGAACCAGCCCAGCCCCAGCACCGCCGCGCCGACCGCGCCCATGGTCAGCACTTCCATCGGCAGGATGCGGATATCGAACAGCACGAAGGGAGCGGGCGAAAACGGCGCGGCCACGGCCAGGTCATCCTTGCCCCACACCGCTTCAAACACGTTCTTCAACACCAGCGGGCCGAGCGCGATGGTGCCGAGTATCCAGCCCGATTCGGAGCCGCGCTTGAGCGCCGGCGCCACCGCCGCGTGGTAGGTCAGCAAGCCCAGGCCGGCGCCGGCCAGCGCCACCAGCGGAATCGCGCCCCAGTAGCTGACCAGCGGCGCCAACGTAAAAGCCAGCAAGCCGCCCAGGGCCACCGCTTCGCCCTGGCCGAAATTGAGGGTCTTGGAAGTGCTGTAGGTGGACTGGTAGCCCAGCGCGATGACGCTGTAGATCAGTCCCAGCACCATGCCGGAAAACACAACTTGTAGAAAATTACTCATCGAAACCCCTTTGCAGAGACGCACCGGTCCCCGCGCGGGCGGCAGGCTGCCGGCCGCGTCCCGGAGGGAGCGTCAGGTGGAGTGGAAACCGGCGGGACCAGCCGCCGCCTGGCTTACTTGTAGATGCCGGAGCCGACGATCAGGTCGCCGCTGCGCTCGACATAGCCGGCTTTAAGATCGACCGATTTGCTCACCGGATTGGGCCATTTGTATTCGACCCAGCCCTTGCCCGCCGGTCCGCTGGCGGTCTCGATGAAGCGCTTGACGATGTACTGGCCATCGCCGTCGCGCAGCTCCAGCAGGTCGCGCCCGACCATCTTGGGATTGACGCCGTGGGCGACGGCGACGCCCTTCATGTCGTACACGTAGACGTACAGGTCGCGGTCGTGAAAGGTGGCGTTGGCGGGATTGGCGAATTCGGCGAAGGCTTTCTCCTTGCCGTTTTCCTTGATGTAGGCAATCGCTTTCTGCGTCATGGCGACGGCCTCGGCGGCCGTGCCCTTATCCGCAGCGCCGGCGGGTGCCAGCACACACAGCGACGCGCCGAGCACGGCGCAGCTGAACAGGGTTTTCATACATTGTCTCCGTTATTGGACTCGTTATTTTTATGGGTGCTCTTTGGCATCCCGAGTCCAGTATCGGACGACGTTGCCGCCTTGTCGTCAGTAGCAATACGCAGTATTGGCGCAAGGACTACGCAGACGCCCCCCCGCCGCCTATGACGGGACAGCGTTTTTTTCTGCGGCCGTGCGCACAAGTTGTTGTGCGAACGCGACGCGGCGGGTATGCGCCAGCGCGCCTAACCGCGCAGCGCGCTCATCGCCAGCGCGGCCAGCACGCCCAACCCTGCGATCAGCACATAGGCGACCAGCGCCAGCATGGCAGCGCCCTTGGCGTCCAGCGGCTCGCCGCCGGCCGTGCGCGCGCGGGGCGCCAGGTACCAGGCGCCGATGCCGACCTGGATCACCATGCCGGCCGCGATCGACACGGCCAGCGGTATCGCGTTGCCCGACAAGCGGTTCAGCAGCGTGCCGGCGCCCAGCACCATCAACAAGATCAAGCTGAAGATGCAGGCGTCGCGCCAGCTCAGCAGCGCGCGCCTGTACAGGAAGGCGGCGAACTTGACGATGCTGGTGTACAGCGCGATCGACAGCAGCAAGGGGATAAACGACAGTATGGAAGACATCTTGAAACCCCGGCTATAAAAAAACCGGGAACAAGTCCCGGTTTTGTGATGACACTACGCTTAGCGCTTGCGTGGTGGAGGCAGGTCGGTGCAGACGCCTTCGTACACTTCGGCGGCCATGCCGATCGACTCGCCCAAGGTCGGGTGCGGGTGGATCGTCTTGCCGATGTCGGTGCCGTCGCAACCCATCTCGATCGCCAGCGCGATCTCGCCGATCATGTCGCCGGCGTGCGTGCCGACGATGGTGCCGCCGATGATGCGATGCGTTTCAGCGTCGAACAGCAGCTTGGTGAAGCCTTCGGCGCGGCCATTGGCCACGGCGCGGCCGCTCGCCGCCCAAGGGAAGTGGCCCTTCTCGACCTTGATGCCCTTGGCTTTCGCTTCGTCCTCGGTGATGCCGGCCCATGCCACTTCCGGATCGGTGTAGGCCACCGATGGAATCACCTTCACGTCGAAGTGCGACTTCTGGCCCGCTGCGGCTTCCGCCGCCACGTGGCCTTCGTGCACCGCCTTATGCGCCAGCATAGGCTGGCCCACCAGGTCGCCGATGGCGAAGATGTTCGGCACGTTGGTGCGCATCTGGCTGTCCACAGGGATGAAGCCGCGATCGGTCACCACGACGCCGGCCTTGTCGGCGGCGATCTTCTTGCCGTTCGGGCTGCGGCCCACTGCGACCAGCACCAGATCGTACACCTGCGGCGCAGGCGCGGTGGCGCCGGCTTCCGCCGCTTCGAAGGTGACCTTGATCCCTTCCGGCAGCGCTTCAACGCCGACGGTCTTGGTCTTGGTCATGATGTTGTCGAAGCGCTTCTCGTTGAACTTCTGCCAGACCTTGACCGCGTCGCGGTCGGCGCCTTGCATCAGGCCGTCCATCATTTCGACCACGTCGATGCGCGCGCCGAAGGTCGAGTACACGGTGGCCATTTCCAGGCCGATGATGCCGCCGCCGATGACCAGCATGCGTTTCGGGATCTGACGCAATTCCAGCGCGCCGGTCGAGTCGACGATGCGCGGATCTTCAGGCACGAACGGCAGCTTCACCACGGCCGAACCGGCAGCGATGATGGCCTGCTTGAACTGCACCACTTTCTTCGTGCCGTCGCCGGCGGTGACTTCGATGTGGTTCGCGCTCAGGAACTGGCCGACGCCGGTGACGACCTGCGTCTTGCGTGCCTTGGCCATGCCGGCCAGACCGCCGGTCATGTTCTTGATGACGCCTTCCTTGTACTTGCGTACCTGGTCGATGTCGATCGTCGGTTTGGCGAAGGTGACGCCGGTGTTGGACATGTGCGAGGTTTCGTCGATCACCGATGCCACGTGCAGCAGCGCTTTCGACGGGATGCAGCCCACGTTCAGACACACGCCACCCAGCGTTTCGTAACGCTCGACGATCACGGTGTTCAGGCCCAGGTCCGCGGCGCGGAACGCGGCGGAGTAACCGCCAGGACCGCCGCCCAGCACCATCATGTCGCAGTCGATGTCGACCTTGCCGGCGTAGCTGCTACCGGCTGGCGCGGCGATCGGTGCGGCCGGTGCCGGCGCAGGGGCCGGAGCCGATGCGCCGGCAGCCGGTGCAGGGGCTGCGGCTGCCGGAGCGGCGGCCGCGCCGGCGGAAGCTTCCACCACCAGCATCAGCGAACCTTCCTTGACCTTGTCGCCGACCTTGACCTTGACTTCCTTGACCACGCCGGCGTGCGAGGACGGAACCTCCATGCTGGCCTTGTCCGATTCCACGGTGATCAGCGACTGATCGACCTTGATCGTGTCGCCAACCTTGACCATCACTTCGATCACTTCAACTTCTGCGAAGTCGCCGATGTTCGGCACTTTCACTTCTGTGCTCATAGTCGCTCCTTACAGCAGAATTTTGCGCATGTCGCCGAGCACTTCGCTCAGGTACACGGAGAAGCGAGCACCCATCGCGCCATCGACCACGCGGTGGTCGTAGGACAGCGAGGTACCCATCATCAGGCGAGGCTGGAATGCCTTGCCGTCCCAGACCGGCTTGATCGAGGCCTTGGACAGGCCCAGGATCGCCACTTCCGGCGCGTTGACGATAGGCGTGAAGTGCGTGCCGCCGATGCCGCCCAGCGACGAGATGGTGAAGCTGGCGCCTTGCATGTCGGTCGGTTTCAGCTTGCCTTCGCGCGCTTGCAGCGACAGGTCGGTCATTTCCTTGGCGATCTGCGAGACCGATTTCTGGTCGGCGTTTTTGATCACCGGCACAACCAGGCCGTTCGGCGTGTCGGCGGCGAAGCCGATGTTGTAGTACTGCTTGAGGATCAGGTTTTCACCCTTCTCATCCAGCGACGCGTTAAACGACGGGAATTTCTTCAGCGCGGCGACCGATGCCTTGATGACGAAGGCCAGCATGGTCAGCTTGGCTGCGTCCTTGTTCTTGGCATTGGCGTTGTTGGTCTCGACGCGGAACGCTTCCAGGTCGGTGATGTCGGCATCGTCGAACTGCGTGACGTGCGGAATCTGGACCCAGTTGCGGTGCAGGTTGGGACCGGAGATTTTCTTGATGCGCGACAGCGGCAGCAGTTCGGTCGGACCGAATTTGCTGAAGTCCAGCGACGGCCATGGCAGTACGCTGAAGTTGCCGCCGCCACCAACGCCCGAACCCGCGGCTGCGCCGGCAGGCGCCGATGTGGTGCCGGCCATCACGCCCTTGACGTAGTTCTGCACGTCCAGCTGGGTGATGCGGCCTTTAGGACCGGAACCTGGCACTTTGCCCAGGTCCACGCCCAGTTCGCGGGCGAACTTGCGGATCGACGGCGATGCGTGCGCCAGCTTGCCGGTTTGGACCGAGCCTTGCGATGCGCTTGGCGCAGCGGCGGCAGCGGCTGGTGCCGGCGATGGAGCGGCTGCGGCCGGAGCGGCTGCAGCTGCAGGCGCGGCGGCTGCGGCAGGGACAGCTGCAGGTGCGGCAGCGCCGCCCGTAGCTTCCACCACCAGCACGACCGTACCCATGGCAACCTTGTCGCCAACCTTGATCTTCACTTCCTTCACCACACCAGCGTGCGACGAAGGGATTTCCATGCTGGCCTTGTCCGATTCAACGGTCAGCAGCGACTGGTCGACCTTGATCGTGTCGCCAACCTTGACCATCACTTCGATGACTTCCACTTCCTTGAAGTCGCCGATGTCCGGCACCTTGACTTCGACCGGGCCGGACGAAGCGGCGGCAGCCGGCGCGGGCGCTGGGGCAGCGGCGGCAGGCGCCGGTGCGGGAGCCGCGGCGGCCGGAGCGGCGGCGGCAGGAGCAGCGGCGGCACCATCAGCTTCCAGCAACAGCAGCAGCGAACCTTCGGCCACCTTGTCGCCGACCTTGACCTTGATTTCCTTGACCACGCCAGCGGCGGACGAAGGAATCTCCATGCTGGCCTTATCCGATTCAACGGTAATCAGCGACTGGTCCACCTTGATGGTGTCGCCGACCTTGATCATCAACTCGATGATTTCAACTTCCTTGAAATCACCGATATCCGGGACTTTAACTTCCACAATGCTCATAGCGTTTGCTCCGTTTCTTTTTTCTTAGCGGATTATTGGGTCACCGGATTTGGTTTGTCGGCATTGAGGCCGTACTTGACGACTGCCTGTTCAACCACCTTGGCGTCGATCTTGCCTTCTTCCGCCAGCGATTTCAGCGCCGCGACCGTGATGTAGTAACGGTTCACTTCGAAGAACTCACGCAGTGCGGCGCGGGTGTCCGAACGGCCGAAACCGTCGGTGCCCAGCACGCGGTAGGTGCGGTCTTTCGGAATGAAGGCGCGGATCTGTTCAGCAAACGCGCGCATGTAGTCGGTCGTCGCAACGATAGGGCCGGAGGTATCCTTCATCAGCTGCGCCACGTAAGGCACGCGTTGCGGCTTGGTCGGATTGACCAGGTTCCAGCGCTCGGCGTCCTGGCCTTCGCGCGCCACCAGCGTCAGCGACGGAGCGGACCACACGTCGGCGGCGATGTTCCAGTCCTTCTGCAGCAGTTCGGCGGCGAAGATCGATTCGCGCAGGATGGTGCCGGAGCCGATCAGCTGCACGCGCTGCTTGGCTTTCTTGTCGCCTTCCTGCAGCAGGTACATACCCTTCAGGATGCCCTCTTCCTGGCCCGGCTTGATGCCTGGGTGCGGGTAGTTCTCGTTCATGATGGTGATGTAGTAGAACACGTCTTCCTGATCTTCCACCATGCGGCGCATACCGTCCTGGATGATCACTGCCACTTCATGGCCGAAGGTCGGATCGTAAGGCATGCAGTTCGGTACAGCCGCTGCGAACAGGTGGCTATGGCCGTCTTCGTGCTGCAGGCCTTCGCCGTTCAGCGTGGTGCGGCCGGCGGTGCCGCCCATCAGGAAGCCGCGGGCGCGCATGTCGGCGGCGGCCCAGACCAGGTCGCCGATACGCTGCATGCCGAACATCGAGTAGTACGTGTAGAACGGGATCATCACGCGGTTGTTGGTCGAGTACGAAGTCGCCGCTGCGATCCACGAGCTCATGCCGCCGGCTTCGTTGATACCCTCTTGCAGGATCTGGCCGGCCTTGTCTTCGCGGTAGTACATCACCTGGTCTTTATCGACCGGCTCGTACAACTGGCCTTGCTGGTTGAAGATGCCGACCTGGCGGAACAGGCCTTCCATACCGAAGGTGCGCGACTCGTCGACCAGCACCGGCACGATACGCGGACCGACGCTAGGGTCTTTCAGCAGCGTGGTCAGGATACGCACGTAGGTCTGGGTGCTCGACACTTCACGGCCTTCGGCGGTCGGGTCCAGCACGTTCTGGAACGCGGTCAGCGGCGGTACGGTCAGCTTCTCGTCGGCCTTCATGCGGCGGGCCGGCAGGTAGCCGCCCAGCGCGGCGCGGCGCTCGTGCAGGTACTTGATTTCCGGCGCGTCGTCGGCAGGCTTGTAGAACGGGATGTCTGCCAGCTGGTCGTCCGGGATAGGGATCGAGTAGCGGTCGCGCATTTCACGGATCGCTTCGTCGGTCAGTTTCTTGGTGTTGTGCGCGGTGTTGCGTGCTTCGCCGTGCTTGCCCATGCCGAAGCCCTTGATGGTCTTCACCAGCAGCACGGTCGGTTGGCCTTTGTGTTCCTGCGCGACCTTGAAGGCGGCGTAGATCTTGTGCGGATCGTGGCCGCCGCGGGTCAGGCGCCAGATGTCGTCGTCGGTCATGTTGGCGACCATTTCCAGCAGCTTCGGATGCTTGCCGAAGAAGTGCTTGCGCACGTAGGCGCCGTCCTTGGCCTTGTAGTTCTGGTATTCGCCGTCGATGGTGTCCATCATCACCTTGCGCAGGATGCCGTCCTTGTCCTGCTTCAGCAGGGCGTCCCAGCCCGGGCCCCAGATGACCTTGACGACGTTCCAGCCGGCGCCGCGGAAGTCCGCTTCCAGCTCTTGAATGATCTTGCCGTTGCCGCGCACAGGGCCGTCCAGGCGCTGCAGGTTGCAGTTGACGACGATGACCAGGTTGTCCAGCTTTTCACGCGCGGCCATGCCGATCGCGCCCAGCGATTCCGGCTCGTCCATCTCGCCGTCGCCGCAGAATGCCCAGACCTTGCGGTCGGTGGTGTCGGCGATCGAGCGCGCGTGCAGGTACTTCAGGAAGCGGGCCTGGTAGATCGCCATCAGCGGGCCCAGGCCCATCGACACGGTCGGGAACTGCCAGAAGTTCGGCATCAGTTTCGGGTGCGGATACGAGGACAGGCCCTTGCCGCCGACTTCGCGACGGAAATGGGTCAGCTGCTCTTCGCTCAAACGGCCTTCCAGGAACGCGCGGGCGTAGACGCCTGGCGACGAGTGGCCCTGGATGTACAGCAGGTCGCCGCCATGGCTGTCGCTAGGCGCTTTCCAGAAGTGGTTGAAGCCGATGCCCAGCATGTTGGCCAGCGAGGCGAACGAGGACAGGTGGCCACCGAGGTCGCCGTCGACGCGGTTGGCCTTGACGACCATCGCCATGGCGTTCCAGCGCATCCACGAGCGCAGCTTCTCTTCGTATTCCAGGTTGCCGGGGCAGTGGGTTTCGAGGTGGGCGGGAATGGTGTTGACGTAGGCGGTATTGGCGGAGAACGGGATATCCGAGCCGCTTTGGCGGGCCAGGTCGATCAGGCGCTCCATCAGGTAGTGAGCACGTTCAGGGCCCTCTTGTTCCAGCACTGCAGCCAGTGCGTCCAACCATTCTTTGGTTTCCTGCGAATCAGGGTCGGTGTTTGCCGTAACCTGGTCAAGTTGAGCTGACATGTATTAAGTCTCCTGAGTTTGAGTGCTGACGTAACGCTGATTATTTACCAATACTTCAATGCCGTGTGCGATTCTAACAGCAGTTTTCTTATTTTTCAAATTACGATACGCCATTTCGTATTATGAAATTTCCCTATGAGAATCTTGTGCGGCGCAACATCACTAAACCGTGGGAAACGAGGCGCAGCGCGCGCTGCGGCTTTATAATCCTGCTTTCCTCTCCAACCTGGTTAAATCATGCCTGCACAACTGATCGACGGAATCGCCCTCTCCCAAAAACTGCGCACGGAAATTGCTGCACGTGCTGCCGCCCTCACCGCCAAGGGCAAGCAGCCCGGCCTGGCCGTGATCATCGTCGGCGACGACCCGGCCAGCCATGTGTATGTGCGCAACAAGGTCAAGGCCTGCGAGGACGCCGGTTTCTATTCGTTGAAGGAACAATACCCTGCCGACATGACCGAGGCCGCCCTGTTGGAGCGCATCGCCGCGCTGAACGCCGATCCGGCCATCCACGGCATCCTGGTGCAGATGCCGCTGCCCAAGCATATCGACCCGCACAAGGTCATCGAGGCCATCTCCACCAAGAAGGACGTGGATGGCTACTCGGTGCTGAGCGCCGGCGAGCTGATGGCCGGCCTGGACGGCTTCCGCCCGTGCACGCCGTACGGCTGCATGAAGCTGATCGAAAGCACCGGCGTCAGCCTGCGCGGCAAGCACGCGGTCGTCATCGGCCGCAGCAACACCGTCGGCAAGCCGATGGCGCTGCTGCTCTTGCAAGCCAACGCCACCGTCACCATCTGCCACAGTGCGACGCCGGACCTGGGCCTGTACACCCGCCAGGCCGACATCGTTGTGGCCGCAACCGGCCGCCGCAACACGCTGACCGCTGATATGGTGAAGCCGGGCGCGATCGTCATCGACGTCGGCATCAACCGCGACGAGGCGGGCAAGCTGTGCGGCGACGTGGATTTCGCCGGCATCAAGGAAGTGGCTTCGCACATCACGCCGGTGCCGGGTGGCGTGGGTCCGATGACCATCACCATGCTGCTGATGAACACCGTCGAAGCGGCCGAGCGCACTTAAATAAACCATATCGTACCTATTGGACTCAAGATGACTGACCAAAATCCCCTGCTGGACTTTTCCGGACTGCCGCGTTTCGATGCGATCAAGCCCGAGCACGTCACCCCTGCCATCGACGATCTGCTGGCCAGGAGCCGCGCCGTGGTCGAGCAGTTGCAGGCGCCGTCGGAGCAAGTGACCTGGGACGGCTTCGTCACCCCGCTGGAAAACGCCACCGAACTGCTGGGCCGCGCCTGGGGCATCGTCAGCCATCTGAACAATGTGGTCGATACGCCTGAGCTGCGCGCCGTCTACAACGAGAACCAGCCCAAGGTCACCGAGTTCTGGACCGAGCTGGGCCAGAACGAGGCGCTGTTCGCCAAATACAAGGCGCTGCGCGCCTCGTCCGAGTTCGCCACGCTGGCGCCGGCGCGCAAGCGCATCATCGACAACGCCGTGCGCGACTTCCGCATGGGCGGCGCCGAGCTGCCGGCGGATAAGAAGGAACGCTTCGCCGAGATCCAGGAAGAGCACGCGTCGGTGTCGACGCGCTTCTCCGAAAACGTGCTCGACGCCACCAACGACTACAAGCTGCTGGTGGCCGACGAGGCCGACCTGGCCGGCCTGCCCGCCGACGTCAAGGCCGCCGCCCGCGCCGCGGCGGAAAAGGAAAGCAAGCAAGGCTACGAGTTCTCGCTGCACTTCCCGTCCTACTTCCCCATCCTGCAATTCGCCGACAAGCGCGAGCTGCGCGAGACCATCTACCGCGCCAACGCCACCAAGGCGTCCGAGCAGGGCGAGGTGTTCAGCAAGAAGGAAGACTGGGACAACACGCAAAACATCGTCACGCTGCTGAAGCTGCGCGACGAGGAAGCCAAGCTGCTGGGCTATAAAAACTTCGCCGAAGTGTCGCTGGTGCCGAAGATGGCCAAGTCGCCCGACGAAGTCATCGCCTTCCTGGAAGACCTGGCCAAACGCGCCCGTCCGTTCGCCGAGCAGGACCTGGCCGAACTGAAAAAATTCGCGCAGGACGAACTGGGCATAGCCGAACTGAAAGCCTGGGACATCCCCTACGCGTCCGAGAAACTGCAGGAGCGCCGCTACGCCTTCTCCGCGCAGGAAGTGAAGCAGTACTTCCCCGAGCACAAAGTGATCGACGGCCTGTTCCGCCTGATCCAGCAACTGTTCACCGTCGAGATCAAGCCGGACACCGCGCCGGTCTGGCACAAGGACGTGCGCTTCTTCCGCATCGAACGCAACGGCAAGCTGATCGGCCAGTTCTACCTCGACCTGTACGCGCGCGCCGGCAAGAGCGGCGGCGCCTGGATGGACGACGCGCGCGGCCGCCGCGCCGACGACAAGGCGGTGCAGACGCCGGTCGCCTACCTGACCTGCAACTTCACCGAGCCCGCCGTGGTCGACGGCAAGGTGCAGCCGTCGCTGTTCACGCACGACGAAGTGACCACGCTGTTCCACGAGTTCGGCCACGGCCTGCACCACATGCTGACCCAGGTCGACGAGCTGGGCGTGTCCGGCATCTCCGGCGTCGAGTGGGACGCGGTCGAGCTGCCGTCGCAGTTCATGGAAAACTTCTGCTGGGAGTGGGAAGTGCTGGAACACATGACGGCCCACGCCGTCACCGGCGAGCCGCTGCCGCGCGCGCTGTACGACAAGATGCTGGCCGCGAAGAATTTCCAGTCCGGCCTGCAGACCCTGCGCCAGGTCGAGTTCTCGCTGCTCGACATGCACCTGCACTACGACTACGACGCCAGCACCGGCAAGACCGTGCAGCAAGTCATCGACGAGGTGCGCGCCAAATTCGCGCTGGTCATTCCGCCCGCGTTCAACCGCTTCCAGAATTCCTTCGGCCACATCTTCTCCGGCGGCTACGCGGCCGGCTACTACAGCTACAAGTGGGCCGAGGTGCTGTCGGCCGACGCCTACGCGGCGTTCGAGGAAGCGCAGGCGCTGGGTCCGGACGCCGTCTCGGAAACCGGCAAGCGCTACCTGCGGGAGATCCTGTCGGTCGGCGGTTCGCGCCCCGCGCTGGAATCGTTCACCGCCTTCCGCGGCCGCGAGCCGAGCATCGACGCGCTGCTGCGTCACAGCGGCATGGCGGCCTGAGCATGAAGCGGCCGGCCGTGCCCGTGCTCGCCCTTGCGCTGCTGTGCTCAGGCACGGCCGGCGCGCAGGTCTTCAAGTGGAAGGACGACAAGGGCGTGACGCACTACAGCGACCAGCCGCCGCCGCCGAGCACGCCGGCCAGGACCAGGGTCGAAGTGAAATCGTTTACCACCGGCGGCGCGTCGGTGGAACTGCCGCCGGAACTGGCCGATGCCGTCCGCAATCGCCCGGTCACGCTGTACACCACGGCGGACTGCGGCGGCTGCAGCAACGGCCGCGCCATGCTGATGGCGCGCGGCATTCCCTTCCGCGAAAAAACCGTCGCCACGGCCGACGACCAGGCGGCCTTGAAGAAGGCCGGCAGCAACGGCCAGTTGCCGCTGTTGCTGGTGGGCCGCAGCAAGCTCACCGGCTTCGAGCAGGACAGCTGGGACGTGCTGCTGAGCGAGGCCGGCTATCCGGCCGAGAAGACCCTGCCGGTGAATTACCAGTACCCCGCGCCGGTCCCTGCGGCGCCACCACCGCCGCCTCCACCGGAGCAGCCGACACGCACAGAAATCGATGCTGTCAAGCCTCCGCCGCCGGTCAACGCGCCGCCGGGCTTCCAATTCTAAAAATCGGCGCACGGTAGCAACATCGGTGCCAGCGGTAACAATCAATTTCGAATAAACTGGAATCAAGCGGCGCCACGCCGCATGCACTTCCCTCTACAGAGCAGACCAGACAGCCATGACACGCATCGATTTCCACACCAACGTGCCGGACAAGATCGCCTATGCCTGCCGCCTCGTGCGCAAGGCATACGCGGCCAACAACCGCGTGGTGCTGATGGCCGAAGATGAGGCGCAACTGGCGGAACTTAACGCGGCGATGTGGACATTTTCCGCGACCGACTTCCTGCCGCACGTGCTTGCCGGCGATGCGCTCGCGCCCCATACTCCAATCATTCTCACCGACAACGATGAGGCGGAATTACCACACAAAGAATTATTGGTAAATTTGTCGCGCCGCGCACCTTCCGGGGTCGCGCAATTCGAGCGCATGATAGAAGTGATTTCCTCCGACGAGGATGATGCGGCTGCCGGCCGCAAGCGATACGTCGCATACAAGCAGCAAGACTACCCACTTACCCACTTTGTCACAGGAAAATCATGAGCCAAGCCCAATCGTTTGACGCCAGTATCCCTGTATTGACGGAAGTCCTGAAAGCCGAGCCGCTGGGCGAAGACCTGCTGCCAGGCGAGGCCGCTTCCGGTACACGCTCGACGCTGTCCAAGCGTTCCGAAATGGCCGCCGAGCTGGAGGCCGAAGCCATCGACGGCTGGAGCGAGGCGGAATGGGCGATGATGGAACACCGCCTGTCCGAGCGCATCATGCACCAGCTGCAGTCGCGCGTGGACTTCGTGCTGGAGCAGCGCATCAAGGACAGCATGGCCGAGGTGCTGAGCCACGCGCTGCACGACCTGACCAACGAGATCCGCATCGGCCTGCACGACACCATCGAAAAAATCGTCGCCCGCGCCGTGTCGCAGGAACTGACGCACCTGCAGGCGCAAAAAAAGTAGTTTCCCCGCCTCCCCCTCCTTGGCGGTTACCCCCCGGTAACCGCCAAAAGTTCAATTCCCTGCAATTCTCCCTTTGCGTAGCGAATAATTTGTTGTACCTTTTGGCCTTGCAGAAAAAATTCTGCGGCGTTCACGAGACACCGTTATTCAACCATTGGAGAATGTATATGCTGTTCAAGACGAAGTTCATTCCACTCGCCATCGCCCTGGCTTTCGCTGGCAGCGCCGGTGCGCAAGAAGTGATCAAGATCGGCCACGTCGCTCCGGTCTCCGGTCCTTCCGCTCACCTGGGCAAGGACAATGAAAACGGCGCCAAGATGGCGGTTGAAGAGTTGAATGCCAAGGGCATCAAGATCGGCGGCAAGCCGGTCAAGTTCGTGCTGGTGCTGGAAGACGACGGCGCCGATCCGAAACAGGGCACGGCGGTCGCGCAGAAGCTGGTCGACGCCAAGGTCAACGGCGTGATCGGCCACCTGAACTCGGGCACCACCATCCCCGCCTCGAAGATCTACTTCGACGCCGGCATTCCGGAAATCTCGCCGGCCACCACCCAGACCAAGTACACGCAGCAGGGCTTCAACTCGGCCTTCCGCGTGGTCGCCAACGACGCCAAGCTGGGCAGCGCGCTGGGCAGCTACGCCGTCGGCAAGATGGGCATCAAGAAAATCGCCGTCATCGACGACCGCACCGCCTACGGCCAGGGCGTGGCGGAGGAGTTCATCAAGGGCGCCAAGAAGGCGCTGCCCGGCGTGCAAATTGTCGGCAAGGAATTCACCACCGACAAGGCCACCGACTTCAACGCCATCCTGACCACCATCAAGGGCAAGAACCCCGACCTGGTGTTCTTCGGCGGCATGGACTCGGTAGGCGGCCCGCTGCTGCGCCAGATGAAGGCGCTGGGCATCCAGGCCAAGTACATGGGCGGCGACGGCCTGTGCACCGAATCGCTGCCGAAGCTGGCCGGCGAAGGCGCGGTCAAGGTCGTCACCTGCGCCGAAGCGGGCGGCGTCTCGCCCGAGCTGCAGAAGAATATGGACGACTTCCACGCCCGCTACAAGAAGAAGTACAACATGGACGTCCAGCTGTACGCGCCGTACGTGTACGACTCGGTGATGACGATGGCCGCCGCGATGCAGGCCGCCAACTCGGCCGAGCCGGCCAAGTACCTGCCGTTCCTGCAGAAGATCAAGTACCAGGGCGTGACCGGCCTGATCGAGTTCGACAACAAGGGCGACATCAAGGACGGCGCGCTGACGCTGTACAACTACGACAACGGCAGCAAGACCCGGATGTCGGTCATCAAGTAAGCCTCCTCGCACCAACGAAAAACGCGCCGGGTTCAGTCCCCCGGCGCGTTTTTTTTTGCGGCTGCGGCGTGGATTATTTCTGCGCCAGCACCCATTTCACCAAGGTTTTGGCTTCGGCGTCGCTCACCTGCGGATTGGCCGGCATCGGGATCGCGCCCCAGGCGCCGGAACCGCCTTTCATCACTTTGGTGACCAGCTTGGCTTCGGCGTCTTTCTGGCCGGCGTATTTGGCGGCCACATCCTTGTAGGCTGGGCCGACCAGCTTGGTGCTCACAGCGTGGCAAGCCAGGCAGTTCTTGGCTTTCGCCAGGTCCATGCCGGCATCGGCCATTGCGGCCTGCGACGCGAACGCCGACGCGACAACCATCCCAACCATCATCAAATTACGTTTCATTGTCTTCTCCATGGTAAGTCCTACTCAATTCCGCCAACAATTCTACCGTGTTTTTCCCCTACGCATTTAACGCCATATGGGATATCCGCGTTGACCGATAATGGAATATTGCTCCCTGCAAAGGCATTTTCTTTGTAAGATGACGTAACTGAAGGAGATGACCATGCCTATGATCCTGTTGATCGTGGTCCTGTGCGGACTGCGTTATTTTGAAGTGTGGAAGTTCGCCCTGCTGTCGTGGTGGTGGATTATCGGCCTGATGGTGTTTGCCTTCGCCTGGTTCGAATTCCTGGAACCCATGTTTGGCCTGGACAAACGCAAGGCCCACGACGAAGATGAAAAACGCCGCAAGGCGCGGGTGAAGCAAAACTTCGACAAAAAGCCCTGATATCGCCACACGGCGGGCGCTTTTACAATTCCATACAAATCTATTTCAGCCTACCTCTATGCAAGCCGCCGGCCGGTCCGGCAGGCCATCTTCCCGCCGCCGCACTATGAAGAAAAGCGAATTAAACTTTCCACACATCAACGTCAATCCCTAATTTGGCTGTTGCATCCGCGCCCTATGTGATTTTTGGCGAGTTTGTTGCTCGCTTCAGGTCACTAAGATAGGTTTGCTTATGCGGGCTTCGCATTTGCTTATCTGAATCTTGGTGTCGGATCGTCGGGGGGATGTATGAAAGGTTTGACAATTGCAAAACGGCTGGGCATGGGTTTTGGCCTGGTGGCGGTGTTTCTGCTGGTGGTTATCGCGCTGGGTCTGACCAGCATGCGGCAGATCCAGGACCGCATGGATGAAATAACCAAAATCAACGGAGTCGAGACCAAGCTGGCCCAGACCATGGACCTGACGGTGACCGAACGGGCGCTGGCGATGCGCAACCTGATCCTGCTGAAGGAAGACAAGGAAATCCAGATCGAGATCAAACGCATCGCCGAGCAGGAAAAGAAATATGCGGCGGCGCAAGAGCAGCTGGGACAAATGTTCCGGACGCAAAAGGAAACCTCGGACGAGGAAAGAACCCTGCTGGAACAGATCAGCAAGCAGGCCGTGGTGGCGGGCCCGTTCATCCAGCGCGCCGCAGCGCTGGCGCTGGAGCAAAAGCAGGACGAGGCGTACAAGCTGTTGCGCTATGAGTTCCGGCCTGTGCAAAAAGCCTGGTGGGAGCTGCTGCGCAAGCTGATCGCCGTCGAGGAAAAACAAAACATTGAAGGTACCGAGGCCGCGGCCGAAGCGTACCAGCAGGCCCGCACGGTGATGCTGATCATCGGCTCGCTGGCCCTGATCACCAGCGTGATCGCTGCGCTGCTGATCACCCGCGGCGTGGTGCGCCAGCTCGGCTGCGAACCCCACGAAGCGGCGGAAATCGCCGGCCAGATCGCCGCCGGCAACCTGGCGGTGCACATCGACATCCGCCAAGGCGACAAGACCAGCCTGCTGTTCGCGATGGAATCGATGCGCGAAAGCCTGGCGCAGATCGTCAAGCAAGTCCACACCAGCACCGAGACCATCGCCACCGCCGCCGGGCAGATCGCCTCCGGCAACCTGGACCTGTCGTCGCGCACCGAGCAGCAGGCCAGCACGCTGGAGGAAACCGCGTCGTCGATGGAAGAACTGACCAGCACCGTGCGCATCAACACCGACCACGCGCGGCAAGCCAACGGCCTGGCCGAATCGGCGTCCGACGTCGCGGCCAAGGGCGGCGCCGTGGTGGCCCAGGTGGTCGACACGATGGCCGCCATCAATGTCTCGGCGCGCAAGATCGTCGACATCATCGCCGTCATCGACGGCATCGCCTTCCAGACCAACATCCTGGCGCTGAACGCGGCGGTCGAAGCGGCCCGCGCCGGCGAACAGGGTCGCGGCTTCGCCGTGGTGGCGACCGAGGTGCGCAACCTGGCGCAGCGCTCGGCGGCGGCGGCCAAGGAAATCAAGGACCTGATCGGCGATTCGGTCGACAAGGTCGAAGCGGGCAACCGCCTGGTCGAGCAGGCCGGATCGACGATGCACGAGGTGGTCACGAGCGTCAAGCGCGTCACCGACATCATGTCCGAGATCATGGCGGCCAGCCAGGAGCAATCGGCCGGCATCGAGCAGATCAACGACGCCGTGACCCAGATGGACGACGTGGTGCAGCAAAACGCCGCGTTGGTCGAGGAAGCGGCTGCCGCCGCGCAGGCGATGCAGGAACAGGTCAACAGCCTGAACGAAGTGGTCGGCATCTTCCGTAC
The DNA here is from genome assembly GCF_047304105.1 of Duganella sp. Dugasp56. NCBI lineage: Bacteria > Pseudomonadati > Pseudomonadota > Betaproteobacteria > Burkholderiales > Oxalobacteraceae > Duganella > Duganella sp. Dugasp56. Next base: position 2,706 of record NZ_JBGLYQ010000030.1, on the reverse strand, counting down.
CGACGCGATGGCCACGGCCGGCGCGCGGCGGCCGCTGGTGACAATGAGGGCGCCCGCACCTGCACCGCGCCTGACCAACAGCGCGGCACGCAAGCCGGCCGTGCGACCCAGGGCGACCGCACCGGCGGCGGCCGAATGGGAACAGTTCTAAGCCGCAGCGGGAGCCAACATCATGGGTAAGTTAGACAAAATCGGCGCTGACAGCGAGGCCGGGACGCCGCACATCTTCTGGCATGCCAGCCAGGTCACGGCGGAGACCCGCCTGCACCATGTCGGCCAGCATGCGGCCACCGTATGGTTGACCGGCTTGAGCGGCGCCGGCAAATCCACGCTGGCCTGCGCGCTGGAACGCCGGCTGATCGCCGACGGCCGCATGGCCTATGTGCTCGACGGCGACAACCTGCGCCACCACCTGAACCGCGACCTCGGTTTTTCGCCGACCGACCGGCAGGAAAACATCCGCCGCAGCGCCGAGGTGGCGCGGCTGATGAACGACGCAGGCCTGATCGTCATCTGCGCCTTCATCTCGCCGCTGCGCAGCGACCGCGCCATGGCGCGCGGCATCATCGGCGAGGACAACTTCGTCGAGACCTACGTCAGCACGCCGGGCGCGGTGTGCGAGGAACGCGATCCCAAGGGCTTGTACAAGAAGGCCCGGGCCGGACTGATACCCGAGTTCACCGGCATCTCGGCGCCGTACGAGGTGCCGCTGGAGCCGGCGATGTCGCTCGACACCGGCGAACTGTCGCTGGAGCTGGCCTGCGACCGGCTGTTCCAGCATCTGTCCCACCGCTTCCTCTGACGCCATGGACCAGCATCACTCCAGCACCGTTGCGGCGGTGGCTTATGACGTCTTCAACGGCGACGCCGACGGCATCTGCGCGCTGCACCAGATGCGGCTGCACGCCCCGGCCTACACCGCGCTGGTGACCGGCGTCAAGCGCGACATCGAGCTGCTGCGCAAGGTGCCCAGCCATGCCTGCGCCGGCGCCAGCGTGCTGGTGCTCGACATCTCGCTGGACGCCAACGCCGGCGAGCTGCGGCGCGTGCTCGACGCCGGCGCGCGCGTCGAATACTTCGACCACCATTCGGCCGACCAGGCATTCCTTCATCCCGCGCTGCGCCTGCATTGCAACGCCGCGCCCGACGTCTGCACCAGCATCCTGGTGGACCGCCACCTGGGCGGCCGCTATCGGCGCTGGGCGGTGACGGCGGCCTTCGGCGACAACCTGGAACCGGAGGCGCGGCAGCTGGCGCAAAGCCTGGCGCTGGACGACGCGGCCACCGCGGCGCTGGCCCAGCTGGGCCAGGCCATCAACTACAACGCCTATGGCGAATGCCTGGAAGACCTGCACATCGCGCCCGCCGCGCTGTACCGGGAGCTGAGCGGCTACGAGGATCCGTTCGACTTCATCGCCGCCAGCGACGCCTATCGCGGCCTGCTCGACGGTTATCGCGCAGACTGCGGCCTGCTGCGCGAACTGCGCCCGTACTGGGAAGAGCCGGGCGGCGCCATCTACGTGCTGCCGGCGGCGCCCTGGTCGCGCCGCATCAGCGGCGTGCTGGCCAACAGCCTCGCCGCGCGCCGCGACGGTTCGTCGTTCGCCGTGCTCAATGAACGGACGGACGGTTCCTACCTGGTCAGCGTGCGCTCCGGCGCGCCGGCGTTGTACAGCGCCTGCGGCCTGTGCCAGCAATTCGAAGGCGGCGGCGGCCGCGTTGCCGCCGCCGGCATCAACAGCCTGCCGCAGGGGGAACTGGGCCGCTTCATGGACCGCTTCCGCCATTACTTCGGCCTCTCGGCCGCACCTGCCGGCGACATCGGCCATGCATGCTGAACGCCATCCGCTGACAGCGGCTGAACCGCGCGCCGCCGGCCAGCATCAAGTGAGCCTGGCAACGCTGGCGCTGCTGTTCCTGCGCATCGGCTGCACCAGCATCGGCGGCTTCATGGCGATGGTGTCGATGACGCAGCACGTCATCGTCGAGCGCCGCCGCCTGCTGCCCGCCGCCGACCTGCTCGACGGCCTGGCGATGGCCTCGGTGCTGCCAGGTCCGGTGGCGATCAACGTCGTGGCCTACACCGGCTACCGGCTGCGCGGCGTCGCCGGCGCCTGCGTCGCCATGCTGTGCGCGGTGCTGCCGGCCTTCGCCTGCATCGTCGCGCTGGGCAGCCTGTATTTCCGCTTCGGCAGCATGGACATCGTGCGGCCGCTGTTTCAAGGGATCACACCGGCCATCGTCGCCGTCATCCTGGCCGCCGGCTGCCGCCTGTGGCGCGGCGCCGTGCACGACGGCCGCCAGGCCGCGCTGGGCATAGCAGCGGCGCTGGCGCTGACCATCGTGCCCGGCCTGCCGACCACGCTGGCCGTGATGGCGCTTGCCGCAGCGACAGGCTACATCTGGCGTCCGGCCGCGGTTGCGCCGGCGCCGTCCGTTGCGGTGCGTCCGGCCGATGGCGGTGCGTCGTCGGCGCGCGGCATCGGCGCCGCACTGGCGGGGCTGCTGCCGCCGCGGGCCTGGCTGTCGTGGCCCGGGGCGCCAAAGGGCCCGGGGGTTAAGCGGGGCCCCCGGGTGGCCCGCCGGGGCCGGGGTGCGTTTGGGGGCGGGGGCGGGCGATGGCGATCCCGCCGCCGCGCGGCGGCGTGGCGTCCGGCTCCCAGTCCGGCAGCACGTAGCGGCGCTTGCCGTCGACCGTGTGCAGGG
>NZ_JBGLYQ010000002.1:0-235584 GCF_047304105.1 Duganella sp. Dugasp56 | reverse complement strand
CCCCCCCCCCCCACCCCCCGCGGCCCCGCCCCCCAACCCCCCCCCCCCCCCCGGCCGCCTCGCCTCCAGGACCTCCTTCACCCACAAAACCCCCCCCCCCCCCACCCCGGGTTTATCGCATGATGCGTATCAGTAAAGTCTCTGTTCGCTCAGTCTGATCTCGATTGATGGGATAACATCGCGCTTGTTTTGATGTATCCCATGGAATACAATCGAATTGAAGTTTCAGGCGCATGGACATCCTTCAAACTGAGCTTTTCAGCTCCTGGTTTAGCCGGCTGAAAGATCGCCGGGCACGGGCTTGCATACAGGTACGCATTGATCGAGCGGAGGATGGCAATTTCGGCGATCATAAATCTGTTGGCAACGGTGTCTCCGAGATGCGCATCGATTATGGCCCGGGATATCGCGTGTATTACGCGCTTCGAGGTACAACAATGATCATCTTGTTGGCTGGCGGAGATAAATCATCCCAAGCCAAGGACATCAAAACTGCGCAGGCACTGGCGCGGCAACTGTAGGGAGATATCGTGGTGCTTAAGTTGACAAAATGGGATAGTGCGGAACACCTTCAGACCAAAGAAGATATCGCCCTGTATTTTGACGCTTGCCTTGAGGAAGCTGGGGACGATGTCGCCTTTATTGCCAAGGCATTAGGCAATATCGCCCGCGCGCACGGGATGACACAGCTTGCCAACGATACCGGAATGGGACGCGAAAGCTTATATAAAGCCCTCTCTGCGGACGGCAATCCAAGCTTCGCGACAATACTGAAAGTCACGCGTGCGCTTGGATTGAAATTCCACGTCGAGGTGCTACAGCAGGAAAGCTAATGCCGCCACCGCTGTCGGGGCGATAGCGCCGAGCAGCAGGCCGATAGCGCCTATTGATTCGTCCTGGAAGCCGCGGCGCAGCAGCGAGACGCCGGCCGGATTCGGGGCGTTGGCGATCACCGTCAGGCCGCCGCCGGCCACCGCGCCCGCTACCAGCATGTATTGCGATTGCGCCGAGATGCCGCTGATCAGCGAACCCAAGTAGGTGAGGGCGGCGTTGTCGGTGATCGCCGTCAGTCCCAGCGCGCTGAAGAACAAGGCCACCGGCGGCAGGCTTTCGACGATCGGCTGCAACCACCATTGCTGCATGCCGCCCAGCACCACCAGCCCGGCCAGGAAGAAGCCGACCAGCAGGCCTTCCTTGACGATCAGCGGATTCTGGTAACGCTGGTAAGCCTGCGTGAAGCCGAGGAACAGCATGAAGATGCCGAGGAACAGTACCGGATGGTGGCCCAGCACGACCACGGCGGCCAGGAACACCAGATGGATCGCGGTGACCATCAGCGGCACGGCCGGCGCGTCGGCGGTCTCACCGGCGGCCGGCGCCGGCGCGCGCAAATGCTTGCGCAGCATGAAGCTGACCGCGGTCGCGTTGATCAGCACGGCGATGGCCGCCTTCCAGCCGAAATGCGTCGCCATGAACGCGCTGTCCCATTGCCAGGTGGTGGCCACCATCAGCACGGGCGGCGCAGCGTAGGCGGTCAGCGTGCCACCGATCGAGACGTTGACGAACAGCACGCCCAGAGCGCCGTACTTCAACCATTCCGGCATGCCTTCGCGGAAGATCAGCGGCGCCAGCATCAGCGCGGCCAAGGTCATCGCGGCCGGCTCGGTGATCAGCGAACCGGTCAGCGGCACCAGCGCCAGGCCGAACCACACCAGCGCCAGTTCGGTCCGCATCGGCATCAGCCTGGCCAGCACCAGCAGCATGCGTTCGACGATGTCCAGCACCGGCCGCGATGCGGCCACCACCATCACCGTGAACACGAACAGAGGCTCGGTGTACTGGCGCGATTCGGCGTAGTGGATGGCGGCGTCGCCGCCGCTCAGCAAAGCCATCGCGATGATCAGGATGAAGGCCCAGAAGCCGAACACCACCTCGACTTCGCCCAGCAGGTGGAACAGGCCCGCGTGTTTCGGATGGCGGTGCGACAGCACCTCGAAGGATTTGGCTGCAAAAGTGTGCAGCAGCGCCAGTCCGAACAGGATCGCGCCCACCAGTTGTATGGTTTGCAAAGTATGTCCTTTTATTAATTTCCTCAGCCACATGGTACAGCAAACAATGCGGCAAACGGCATGCACGAATCAGATAAGCCTTGCCAAAATCCGCTTCGAATAGTACTGTGTATTTATACAGTATTTGCGTTAAAATGATGACCCGATCCGCCTCCGCCATTGCTGCACCCGAAGCAGTCCATCCATCGCTATGGCTGGCCTCGCAACTGGCGCACAGCGCCACCCGCTGCGTCGACACCGGCTTTGCCGCGCTGTCGACGCAGTTGCCGGGCGGCGGCTGGCCGCTGGGCGTGCTGATCGACTTGCTGGTGCAGCAGCACGGCATCGGCGAGCTGCGCTTGCTGCGGCCGGCGCTGCTCGGCCTGGGCAAGCGGCCGGTGGTGCTGCTGCAGCCGCCGCACGCGCCGCAGGCGCTGGCGCTGGCCGCGCTGGGGCTGGAACCGTCGCAGCTGATCTGGATACGCAGCGGCGCCAAGAGCGGCGATGCCTTGTGGGCCGCTGAACAAGTGCTGCGCAGCGGCTGTTGCGGCGCGCTGCTGATGTGGCAAAACCATGCGCGCGGCGAAACGCTGCGGCGGCTGCACCTGGCGGCGCAAAGCGGGGACACGCTGTTCTGCATGCTGCGGCCGCTGACGGCCGCCCAGGATGCGTCGCCGGCGCCGCTGCGCCTGTCGCTGAAGCCGGCGGCGGGCGGCATCGATATCGGCTTCGTCAAGCGACGAGGACCGCAGCGCGACACGCCATTGTTTTTACCTTTAACGCCTTCTTTGCTACAACGTCATGCGCCTCTGGATCGGACTACACCTGCCACGGCTCCCGCTCGAGATATTCTGCCCGCGCTGGTCGGCTGACCATTGCACCGTGGTGCTGGAGCAGGAGCGGGTGGTGGCGATGTCGGATGCGGCGCGGGAGGCCGGCATCGACGTCGGCATGCGGCGCGGCGGCGCGCTGATGCTGGCGCCGCAATCGCAGTTCCAGCAGCGCGCGCCGCAGCTGGAACTGGAAGCGCTACACGCGGTGTCGATGGCGCTGTTGCAATTTACGCCGCAGCTGGCGCAGGCTGAGGAGGATACGCTGCTGCTGGACGTGGGCGCCAGCCTGCGCCTGTTTGGCGGCATCCGCGCGTTGTGCCGGCAGGTGGCTGCCAGCCTGCGCACCTTGGGATTTACAGCCGTGATCAGCTGCGCGCCGACCGCGCGCGGCGCATGGCTGCTGGCGCGCAGCCATGCCGGGCGCGCCTTGACGATGGAGGCGTTAGTGCGGCGCATGGACCGCTTGCCCAGCAGCCTGTTGCCACCGGCTCGGCCCTACCTGAGCTGGCTCGAAGGCATAGGGTGCATGACGCTGGGTGACATGCGCCGCCTACCGCGTCCAGGCTTGCAGCGCCGCTGCGGCCGGGCCTTGCTGGACATGCTGGACGACGCCCATGGCGAGCGCGCCGAGATGCATCGCTGGATCGCGGCGCCGGCCAGCTTCCGCGCCAAGCTGGAATTGTTCGACCGCGTGGAAAACGCCGAAGCGCTGCTGTTCGGCGCGCACCGCCTGCTGCAGCAGCTGACCGGCTGGCTCAGTGCGCATCAACTGGCGGTCGAGCGCATCCACCTGCTGCTGGAACACGAGCGCGGCAAGGTGGCGCGGCCGCCGACCTTGATCGAGATCGTGCTGGCCGAGCCGACCTGGCGCGACGAACATCTGGTGCGCCTGCTGAAGGAGCGCCTGGCCAAGCAGACGCTGGACGCGCCGGTGATCGGCCTGTGCCTGGAAGCGCCGCAAGTGCAACCGATGGCGCCGCCCAGCGATTCGCTGTTTCCCGAGTCGGGCGGCAGCAAGGAAGACTGGCAGCGCCTGCTGGAATTGCTGACAGCTCGGCTGGGGCCGGACAACGTGCTGCAGGCGGCGCCGCGCGCCGACTACCGGCCCGAGCAAGCCAATGCCTGGGTCAGCGTGCAGGAAAAAATCCGTCCCGACTACGCCCGCGCGCAATTGCCGCCGGACATGCCGAGCCTGCCGCGTCCGGCATGGCTGCTGGCCAAGCCGATCGCCCTGTTGATGCGCGATCACCGGCCTTACTACGGCTCGCCGCTGAAGATCGTCTCCACCGGCGAACGCATCGAAGCGGGCTGGTGGGGAGCCATGCAGACGCGCGACTACTTCATGGCCGAAGGGGCGGATCATGCCCACTACTGGCTGTACCGTGAGCGCAGCGGCGACGACGGCGAGACGTCGGCGCGCTGGTATCTGCACGGGTTGTTCGGCTGAGCCTGTTATATTTTCCGTGCTATATTTTCCCCATCTCAAGCGGGAGGAACCATGCAATCACAACGACAGGAATTCCTCGGCGCCGATGGCCAGAAGCTGGCGGCCCGTCTCGACGCGCCGGATGGCGAGGTCAAGGCCTACGCCTTGTTCGCGCACTGCTTCACCTGTGGCAAGGATGTGTTTGCCGCCAGCCGCATCGCGCAGGCGCTGACCGAGCATGGCTTTGCCGTGCTGCGCTTCGATTTCACCGGCCTGGGCGCCAGCGAGGGCGAGTTCGCCAACACCAATTTTTCTTCCAACCTGGCGGACCTGGTGGCGGCGGCCGATTTCCTGCGCACCACCTATGCGGCGCCGCGCCTGCTGATCGGCCACAGCCTCGGCGGCGCGGCGGTGCTGGCGGCGGCCGCGCAGGTGCCGGAAGTGAAGGCGGTGGTGACGGTGGCCGCGCCCAGCGATCCGTCGCATGTCACCGGTTTGTTCAGCCAGCACCTGGACCAGATCGCGCGCGAGGGCGAGGCCCATGTGCAACTGGCGGGCAGGCCTTTCCGCATCAAGCAACAATTCGTCGAGGATGCGGGCGAACATAATTTGAAAGTGAAGATCGCGGCCCTGAAGCGGGCCTTGCTGGTGATGCACGCGCCGGGCGATACCACGGTGGGTATCAGCAACGCGATGGAGATTTTTACCGCCGCAAAGCATCCGAAAAGCTTCATCTCGCTCGACAGCGCAGACCATCTGCTGACCGAGCGCGGCGATGCGGTGTACGTGGCGAATTTGATCGCGGCCTGGAGCGACCGCTATCTGTGACTACTCGTCGTCGAATTCTTCGGCCAGGTCTTTCCAGCCCTTGCCGGCGGCGAAGGTGTTGAATTCGTCCGGCGCTTCGAGCACCAGCAGTTTGCTTTCCTGCAGCACGGAATCGCCGGCGGTCAGGGCCGGGCCCTTGTAGCCGACGGTGCGCAGCTGCGCGACCACGGCGTCGATCAGCGATTTGTCCTTGTGCAGGCCGCTGATCGAACCGGAAAAGTCCACATACACGTCGATCGCGCCATACCCTTCGTCGAAGATACGGATCGCCTTGGCGTCGTGGGCACGGCCGGAGCCGTCGGAGGCCTTGAAGGGGCCGCTGAGTTGGATGTCGGTGTCTTTGTTCATGTGCTCAGCATACACCCGTCAGCCGACCTTGGGCAAGGCCATGCCGCGCTGCACGGCGGGGCGGGCGCCCACCAGGGCCAGCCAGCGCTGGACGTTGTGCAGGCTCTCCAGCTGGTTGCCCAACACCGACCGCATCTTCTCGGTCGCCGCCGCCGTTGGGCGTGGTCCAGGTGTACAGCGTAATCATGGCGCCTCCCTCTTTGCAAAGTAGCCGCCACGATAATCTATCTGGAGATAATGTTGCGCCCCTTATGCTTGGCCCGGTACAGCGCCTGGTCGGCCTGCTGGTAGATATCGCCCTGGTCCAGCGTGGAGTCCGGCGGGATGAACGCCAGCCCCAGCGACAGCGTGACGTGGCCGCCGGGCGGGTTGCCTCGGTGGGGAATCCTGCGTGCTGCCATGTCGGCACGGATCTGCTCGGCCAGCGCCTCGCTCTCGTCCGGGCCGCTGCTGGCGAACAGGCAGGCGAATTCGTCGCCGCCGATGCGGAAGCACAGATCGCCCGGCCGGTGCAGCGTCTGGCGCATGGCATCGGCCACCGCCTTCAGCACCGTGTCGCCCTGCGGATGGCCATAGGTGTCGTTGTATTCCTTGAAGCGGTCGACGTCGATCAGCAGCAAGGTCAGCGTGCGCTGGTCGCGGTGCGCGCGCTTTTGTTCCTCGCTGAAGCGGATGTTGAAATAGCGCCGGTTTTTCAGCCCGGTCAGCTCATCGGTCACGCTGTCGTCGCGGGCCACCTTGGTCTCGGTGATGTCGGTCGAAACGGCGCAGGTGGCATAGACCTCGCCGTTGTCGTCCAGCAGCGGAAACTTCACCGTCATGTAGGTGTGCAGCGTCTTGTCGCGATGGTAGACCGATTCTTCCTCGTGGATGGCGCGCTTTTCCAGCGCTGCCTTGCGGTCGTTGTGCCACAGCTGCTCGGCGATCTCGCGCTCGAACAGGTCGAACACGTTGCTGCCGACGAAGGTGGCGGCGTCGTAGCCGTCGAGGATTTCGAAGCGGCGGTTGGCCATCGTGACATTGCCTTGCAAGTCCTTGGTCGATATCAGGAGGGGAGCGTTGTCGAGCAGGGCACGGAAAATGCGGTCGGACTCGCGCAACTGGTCGAGTTCGGCGCGTGATTGGGGAGGGATGTCGGTCCGATCTGGCATGGGGCCAGTATAGACCTGACAGGGAGCCGGCGCGATAACCGGGCGCGATCACCGGCTCCCCGTCTGTCACAATTACTTCAGCGGTTGCAGAATTGCCTCAAGACGATCGGGCGTATCGGCGATGCGTTCCAGCCGCGGATATTTCAGGCCGCCATGGTAGTCCAGCGCATAGTTCTGGTACAGGCTGCCTTTCTTGACCAGGATGTTGATCGGTTCCTTGCCGGTCTTGGCGGCGGTGACGGCCGCGCGCAGCAGTTCGGCCTTGTAGGCGCGGCCGTTGACGGCCACCAGCGTGCTGCCGCCCGACAGGCCGGCCTTGAAACCGACGCCGTCCCACTGGAAGGCTTCCAGCTTGCCTTCGGCGCCCACCGAGAAGCCCAGCGAATACTGGAAATTGGCCGATTTGCTCAGGTCTTCCTGGGCCTTGAGGAAGCCGGTCGGCTTTTCCGTGTAGACCAGTTTCCAGCCGGCGCGGGCCAGGCCGTCCAGCGGCGCGCCCGGGCCATGGCCGTCGAGGCGGCTGCGCAGGAAAGTCGCCCAATCGTGCGGCTGCACGGCGTTGAGCGCCTTGACCACGTCGTCGAAGGTGTAATGCCTGGCCACGTTGACGCCGTCGTCGACGCCGAAGAAGCTGCGGGCGAAGTCGTTGAGCGAGCGCTTGTCGCCGGATTTTTCGCGTATCAGCGTGTCGGCGTCCAGCCAGATCAGCTCGCCTTCCGAGTAGTAATCCTCGGCGCGCTGCCAGTTGTTCCAGCCCTGCGGACGGCGGGCGTTGACGATCGGGTCGTTGGTGGTGTCCTGCATCGCGCGCCAGTCGCGGCCCTTGGTGTTGTCGTAGCGGGCTGCGGTGGCGGCCAGCAGGTCGCGCGTGTGCTCGGGCTTGATCAGGCCGGAGCGGGCGGCCAGCACCGCGCCCCAGTACTGGGTCTGGCCTTCGTACACCCACAGCAGCGAGTTCTGCAGCGGCGTGTTGAAGTTGGGGACGTTCTGGTCGGCCGGACGGCGGAACTTGCCGTTCCATGAGTGGGTGAACTCGTGCGGCAGCAGTTCGCGCCGCGCCTCGTTCTTGGCCCACTCGGTGAAGTAGCCGGTCTTGACGCCGTTCTCGCTGGACTGGTGATGCTCGCGGCCGATGCCGCCGAACTCGTCGCTGATGGCGAACAGGAAATCGTAGTGCTTGTAGTGCTGCGAGTTGAACAGCTTGTAGGCCTGCTGCACCATGGCGCGGTGCGGCGCGATCTGTTCCGGCGTCGCTTCCAGCTGCTCGGCCGAGTCGGCCACGACGTTCAGCCGCACCGGTATCTTGCCGTCCGGATCGAGGTCGATGCTGCGGAAGTAGCGGCCGGCGAACAGCGGCGAATCCATCATCGCTTCCAGGTCCAGCGGCTTGAAGGCCACCTCGTCGCCGTTGCGCGACGCGGTCTCCAGCGCGGTGCCGAACTGCCAGCCGGCCGGCACGGTCAGGTTGGGCTGCATGGTGATACGGCGGCTGTCGTAGCCGGCCGGATACAGCGTCACCGACTGCCATTGCACGCCGACGATGTCGTTGGTCATCGTGGTGCGGCCCTGCGGCGCATCGGTCGGCGACAGGTACTGGAATTCCACGTCCACCGTCGATGCGCCCTTGGGCACGTCGATATGGAAGGCGTAAACGTTGACGGTGTCGCGCTTCCATTCCAGCGGCTTGCCGTTGGCGCTGACCTTCAGGCCGGCGAACTGGTTCAGCGCGCCGCTGGGGCCGTGGTTGCCCGGCACCCATTGCGGATACAGCAAGGTCAGCTTGCCCGGCTTGGCGGGGATGCTCTCGCGCACGCGGAAGATCTGTTGCGCGGTGTTGGTCGCGTCAACTTTCAGGACGATGGTGCCTGGGTAAGGCTGTTCGGAGATCGATTGTGCCTGGGCGCTGAAGGCGGTAGCCAGCAGGGCGGCGATTGCAACACGAGTCGTGGACATGGGCAAGGTGGGCAAGGGTTGGACAAGAAAAAGAGTGTAGCACGCAGGCAACTTGCAAATCTCGCAAAGAGATGACGCACCGCAGCGAAAATATTTTTAAAAAAAGTGGCCGTCTGGGGATATTGCGGTCGTTTTTCAAGGCCTTGAAAGACCGAAAACCCATCCTATATCGGACTCAGTGGTTGCCCAGATGGGGACCACCGAGGGGGATCTTCCCCGCCCATATCGCTTAACTTTAAAAGGATATTCATCATGCGTACTTTTGACCTGACTCCACTGTATCGTTCCGCCATCGGCTTTGATCGTCTGGCACAACTGCTGAACGACGCCCAGCGCGGCGATTCCACCCCGAGCTACCCTCCCTACAACATCGAACTCGTGTCGGAAGACAAATACCGCATCGTGATGGCGCTGGCCGGTTTCGACCGTTCGGAAATCGACATCACCTTCGAGCGTGATTCGCTGCACGTCGTCGGCCGCAAACAGAAGGACGCCACCGAGCGCACCTATCTGCACCGCGGCATCGCCGCCCGCGATTTCGAGCAGCGCTTCCAGCTGGCCAACCATGTCAAGGTGACCGGCGCCAGCTTCGACAACGGCATGCTGAACATCGAACTGGTGCGCGAAGTGCCCGAAGCGCTGAAGCCACGCAAGATCGTCATCGACGGCGGCGAAAACGTCACCGCCCTGGAGCAGCGCCAGGCCGCGTAAGCCCTGTTGTAGCTAAGTAGTGCCCGACTGGCCGGTTGATCCGGCCAGTTGCACGTCTGTAGCAAGTGTTAAGCAGCGTCTAAGTTTTTACCCTCATATTGGATACATCTACAAACCTCATTATTCAGGAGTGCAGCTATGTCCGAATCTACTCTCAAACGTGCAGCTCTGGCGGTCGCCGTCCTGGGCGTGATAGGCGTGGGAGGTGCAGTCGCAGTTCAACAAAGTAATGCGGTTGCCGCCGCCCCTGCCATCGTTGCCGCCGCTACCGCGCCGGCGCAGGCCGCCCCCGCTGCTGCCCCCGTCCCTGTGCCCGCGCCCGCCATCTCGCTGCCCGACTTCAGCGTCATCGTGGCCCACAACGGTCCCGCCGTGGTCAACATCAGCGTGACCGGCAGCACCAAGACGGCCTACGACGATGACGACGGCCCGCAGCAGGCCCGCCGCGGCGACCCGTTTGCAGACGATCCGTTCTATGAATTCTTCCGCCGCTTCCAGGGGCCGCAGCAGCGCGGCGGCCAGCGCTCGGTGCCGACGCACGGCCTGGGTTCGGGCTTCATCATCAGCGCCGACGGCATCATCCTGACCAACGCCCACGTGGTGCGCGACGCCAGCGAAGTGGTGGTCAAGCTGACCGACCGCCGCGAGTTCCGCGCCAAGGTGCTGGGTTCCGATCCGAAGAGCGACGTGGCGGTGCTGAAGATCGACGCCAAGAACCTGCCCGTGGTGCCGCTGGCCAAGGGCAACGACCTGAAAGTGGGCGAATGGGTGCTGGCGATCGGTTCGCCGTACGGCCTCGATAACACCGTGACCGCCGGCGTGGTCAGCGCCAAGGGCCGCTCGCTGCCGGACGGTAACGTGCCGTTCATCCAGACCGACGTCGCCGTCAATCCCGGCAACTCGGGCGGACCGCTGTTCAACACCCGCGGCGAGGTGGTCGGCATCAATTCGCAGATCTACAGCCAGACCGGTGGCTACCAGGGCTTGTCGTTCGCGATACCGATCGAGGTGGCCGGCAAGATCAAGGACCAGATCGTCTCCACCGGCAAGGTCACCCATGCCAAGCTGGGCGTGACGGTGCAGGAGATCAACCAGGGCTTCGCCGACTCCTTCAACCTGGCCACGCCTGAGGGCGCGCTGGTGTCGAACGTGGAGAAGGGCAGCCCCGGCGACAAGGCCGGCCTGAAACCGGGCGACGTGATCCGCACGCTGAACGGCCAGAAGATCATCAGTTCCGGCGATTTGCCGGCGATTGTGGGCCTGGCCACGCCAGGTGATAAAGTAACGCTGGAAGTCTGGCGCCAGGGCAAACCGGTACAATTGACCGCCACGCTGGGCAACGCCAACGACAAGGTCGCGGCGGCCGATGGCGAACGCACCGACCAGGCCAGCGCCAAGCTGAAGCTGGGCTTGTCGCTGCGGCCGCTGGAAACCATCGAGAAGCGCCAGTCGGGTATTCCGAACGGCTTGCTGATCGAGGATGCGCGCGGCGCGGCGGCCAATGCCGGCGTGCAGCCCGGCGACGTGCTGCTGTCGGTGAACGGCCGTCCTGTCAGCAGCGTCGAGCAGGTGCGCGAGGTGGTCGACAAGTCCGGCAAGTCCGTGGCATTGCTGATACAGCGCGGCGACGATAAAATCTTCATACCGGTGCGTCTGGGCTGAGGTTAAGCTCAAGCCCGCGGACCGGCAGAACGCGACACAAAAACAGAAAGGAAACAATATGCGACTTCTGCTGGTGGAAGACGATACGATGATCGGCGAAGTGGTGCTCGACCTGTTGCGGGCAGAGCACTACGCCGTCGACTGGGTCAAGGACGGCGCGATGGCCGACACCGCGCTGCAGACCCAGACCTACGACCTGGTGCTGCTGGACCTGGGCCTGCCGCGCAAGGACGGCCTCGACGTGCTGCGCTCGATGCGCGCGCGCAAGGAGCTGACCCCGGTGCTGGTGGCCACGGCGCGCGACGCCAAGGAACAGCGCATCGCCGGCCTCGACGCCGGCGCCGACGACTACGTGCTCAAACCCTACGACCTCGACGAACTGCTGGCGCGCATCCGCGCCTTGCTGCGCCGTTCGGCCGGCCGCGCCGAGCCGATCTTCGAGCACGGCGGCGTGAGCGTCAATCCGCAAACCCGCGAAGTGATCGCCGACGGCAAGCAGGTCAACCTGTCGGCCCGCGAATGGGCGGTGCTGGAAGCGCTGATCGCGCGGCCCGGCATCGTGCTGTCGCGGCACCAGCTGGAGGAGAAGTTGTACAGCTGGAAGGATGAGGTCAACAGCAACGCGGTCGAAGTCTACATCCATGGCCTGCGCAAGAAGCTTGGCGCGGAACTGATCCAAAACGTGCGCGGCCTGGGCTACATGGTACCGAAACTATGAAGGTGAAGATGCCGTCGTTGCCGCGGGTTCCCGTGGTGACGCACTCGCTGCGCGGACGTTTGTTGTGGTTCCTGCTGGCCGCCATCACCATGGCCGCCATCGCCCAGGCGATGATCGCCTACCGCAGCGCGCTGAGCGACGCCGACCAGATCTTCGACTATCACATGCAGCAAATGGCGATGTCGCTGCGTTCCAGCGCCACGCTGACCAACAAGGCCGCCGACACCGCCGCCGACCCGGAGAACGACGACCTGGTGGTGCAGGTGTGGACGCCGGACGGCGCGCAAGTGTTCCGTTCGCTGTCGCGCGCGGCGCTGCCGCAGCGGGCGGTGCTGGGCTTCTCCAACGTCAAGGCCAACAACACCACCTACCGCATCTTCTCCGTTCAAACGAGTAACCAGACCGTGCAGGTGGCGCAGGACATGGCCGTGCGCCAGCGCATGGCCGGCACGCTGGCGCTGCGCACCGTCGGGCCGATCGCCGTCATGGCGCCGGTGCTGATGCTGGTGGTGTGGTGGGTGGTCAGCGGCTCGCTGGCGCCGGTGTCGCGCGTCAAGCGGCAGGTGGCGGCGCGCCAGGCCGACGATCTGTCGCCGGTGTCGGAAAACGATTTGCCCGACGAAGTGCTGCCGCTGGTGCACGAGCTGAACCTGCTGTTCGGCCGCGTGCGCACCGCGTTCGACGCCCAGCAGCACTTCGTGGCGGACGCCGCGCACGAGCTGCGCTCGCCGCTGGCCGCGCTGAAATTGCAGGTGCTGAGCCTGGAACGGGCGCAGGACGAGGCGGCGCGCAGCCTCGCCATCTCGCGCGTGACGGCCGGCATCGAGCGGGCGACGCGGCTGGTGGAACAATTGCTGGTGTTGGCGCGGCAGGAAGGCTCGGTCAACGACGTCAAGCTGGAACCGGTCAGCCTGAGCGACCTGGTCAAGCGCACGCTGGGCGACATGGCCGGGCTGGCGCAGGCGCGCCAGATCGACCTCGGCCTGCATCATGCCGACGACGCCACGGTGGACGGCCAGCCGGACGCGCTGATCATCCTGTTGCGCAACCTGGTCGACAACGCCATCAAGTACACGCCGTCCGGCGGCACCGTCGATATCGACCTGCGCCGTAGCGCCGGCGCCACAGGTGTAGCAAAAGCCAACGTGCCGGGCCGTGTCGTGCTCAGCGTCGAGGATTCCGGTCCCGGCATCCCGCCGGAGGAGCGCGAACGGGTGTTCAGCCGCTTCTACCGCGTGCCGGGAAGCCAGGCCGGCGGCAGTGGCCTGGGGCTGGCCATCATCAAGTCCATCGCCGAGCGCCATGGCGCCGTATTGACCCTGGACCAGTCCGAACGCCTCGGCGGGCTGAAGGTCAAAGTCGATTTTCCTGACACCGCAAGGGCCACTCCAGTCTAAAATGCCACTTTGACATGTCGTTGGAGTGGCGTATGAAGAAAATCGGCTTTTCGGGCACCCTGGACCCGATCACCAACGGGCATATGTGGGTGATCAACGAAGCCCGTTCGCTGGCGGAGGAGGTGGTGGTCTTCCTGTCTGAAAACCCCGCCAAGAAGCCCAAGTTCACGGCCGAGGAGCGCAAGAGCATCATCGCGCTCAGCTGCGCCGAGCAGGGCTGGGACAACGTATCGGTGGTCATCGTCAAGGGCGACTACACGGCGCGCGCGGCCAAGAAGCAGGGCGTGCACTGCCTGATACGCGGCATCCGCACCACCGCCGATTTCGATTACGAGAATCTGATCCAGCAAACCAACGTCGACGTGCTGCAGGGCGCCAAGACCATCTTCGTCATGCCGCCGCGCGACCTGGGTTCGGTCAGCTCCAGCTTCGTCAAGGCGCTGGAAGGGCCGATCGGCTGGAACTGGATCATGAAGAAGTTCGTTCCCGGGCCGGGCTATCACGCCTGGGTGCTGAGCTGGCTGCGCAAGGAATGGGAAACGCTGTGGGACTACGCCCACCTGGACGCTACCGCCATCGCCCATGCCGACCTGTGGTTCGTGCAGCTGACCGGCGCCACGGCGTACGGCGGCAAGGCGCGCTACTATCACAACCTCGACCACCTGGTGCACGGCCTGTGCGAGATCCGCGTATGGGCGGCCAACACGCGGCCCGATCCGGCCGACGTCGACATCGTCAAGCAGGCGTTCTGGTTCCATGACGCGGAGTATGGCCACAGCGGCGAGCCGGGCGCGATGAGCAACGAAGAGGCGAGCGCGCAACTGTGGCTGGGCAGCCAGCTGGCGCACGACATGAGCGACGCGGCGGAACTGATACGCGCCACCGACCACTTCCAGGAAGCGTCGATCCAGCACCGGCTGAAGGACATCATGCTGTGCGTGGACCTGGCGATCCTGGGGCAGGACGAGGAGGTCTATCAGAACTATGCGCAGGCGATCCGGCGCGAGTACAGCCATCTGCCGGACGCAAAATACCGGAGCCAGCGCAGCGGCGCGCTGGCGCACCTGTCGCGCAAGGCGGAGGCGGGGCTGTTGTATGTCGATCCGTATTTTGCCGACCAGTACAACGAACGCGCCATCGACAACATGCGGCGCGAGATAGAGAGCCTGGCATGAGCGCCAGTTTAAAGCGTGGCTTGCTGGCATTGTGCTGCTTTGCCGCGGCCACATCGGCTGATGCGGCCGAAACGCAGACGCTGGACACGCCATCGTTCACGATCACCATCGATGTGCGCTGCGAGGAAGGCAACGTCACCTGCGACGACGTGCGCTACGTAGGAACCAGCAAGAAGACCGGCAAGGCGATCCGCCTGACCGGCCGCACGCGTCACACCACATGCGCCGACGGCGTCACCCCATGCCGCTTCCTTGGCTATGAATTCAAGAACGGCGCCACCGTCTACTTTCTCAGCGACGGCGGCGAGTTGATCGTCGAACAGCGCGGCAAGCCGCTGCTGCGCGAACAGGGGGAATGGAAGTAAGTTGAAGGTTCCAGGTCTAGCTATTGGGTAGCGTGATCTCTTCCTTGCGCCGGGCTATGGCCTGACCCAGCGCCATCAGATCCAGCTTGGCCTTGCGGGCCTTGGGGAACATTTCGCTTTCTTCTTCCTGGACGTGATGTTCGATCTGTTCGGACAGCACCTTGATCTTGGCGTCGAACAGCTCATCGCCCTCTTCCATGGAGAGGATTTGCGCGATCAGGTCCTTGGCTGCCGCGTGTTCGACCACGGCCTCGTCGATGATGTCCTCGTTTTCCTTGTTCGCTTCGCGCACGGCGGGATAGAAGATTTCCTCTTCGGCGGTAGCGTGCTTGGTCAGCTCGGTGCAGATCTGCACGGCCAGTTTCTGCTTGCTGGCATGGGCCCGGTCGCCCAGCTCCTCGTATTGCTCGAACAGCGACTTGACGTGCTCGTGGTCCTCGGTCAGCAGGGTAATTGCGTCTTGCGGATCGGTTTCGGTGGGAATAGGTTTTGGGATTTTGTCTGACGAATGCGAAGTGGTTCTCATAATGGCTCCTTGGCTGGCGGTGAAGTGCAGGCTGCCAAACCAGTCTAGGGACGATCCCCGGCTCGGTCTGTGCGTTGCCCAACGCTGCCGCTAAGGGTAGCTGGCCTGCCGTTGACTTCGGATGGCGAGTACGAGTACAAGATCGCTACCGGGAACATAGCGATATTGTGCGACATAGCCACGGTGGTGCCTGCCAATGAGCAACTCTCTTGTGCCCGATGAAGCAGGGCGCCCGATCATGGGATTCTGTTCAAGTGTGGCCAGTGCGGTATGGATTTCTTGAATTTTTGCTGCTGCGGTCGCGATATCTATCGTCGCCAGACGATCAAAAATCTGGTCCAGGTGATCAGCGGCGTGGTGGCTCAGCTGAACGCGGACCATGACGGCTAGCGTTTGGATTTTTCGAAGATGAACTTGTCGCCATGGTCGCCGGCAACGCGGCGCTCGAAGTGGCGGCGAACCTCTTCCAGTGATATCGATTCGCCGGATTTCAGGTATTCCGCGTAGCTTGCCTCGGCTTCAGCATCTAAAGTGTCTTGAGTTCTGGTCTGCGCGATTTTTTCCGCGATCGCCAGCAGAAGAAAATCATCAGTCCCAAGCTTGCTTAGCTCGACCGCTTCAGCAAGCTGTTCAAGCAGCTCATCTGACAACTGAATCGAAATGGTAGGCATGGCGATCTCCCTGCGAGAATCTCCGATTTTAGCACCATGCCAGGTCAGCGCCGCTGTCAGGGACGAGACGCAGATCAAATGATGAATCAGGGCGGAAACTGTCCTGTATCGGTTTTATGCTGGCGGCTGATCAATTGGATGGGAGCCGTTCATGCATCGTTTGCTTTCCGCCGCCCTGGGCGGCTTGTCGTTGTTGGCGGTGCCGCAGGCGTCGGCTCAGGAACGTGTCTTCCCGGCGGTTGCGCATCTGGGCGAATTCCAGGTGATCGAGTTTCGGCGCTATACGATCACGCCGGGCGGCCAGCAGGACTTCGCCAGCTACTTCCAGAGTTACTTCCCCGAAGCGTTCGAGCAGTTGGGCGCGATTGCGTTTGGCCAGTTCACGGAACGCGGCAATCCGGCGTCGTTCACCTGGCTGCGCGGCTTCAAAAACCTGGAGGGCAGGGCCATCGCCAACTCGGCTTTCTACTACGGGCCGCTGTGGAAGGAGCACAAGGCCACGCTGAACGCGCTGATCGTCGACAGCGACAACGTGATGCTGATGCGGCCCTTGCGGGCGGTACCGGTGCTGCCTGCGGTCGATCCGGTCAAGGAGCGCAACGGCGCGCACGGCGTGGTGGTGGCGCAGATTTTCGCGCTGAAGAACGGCGCCGGCGCGGAAGCCTTTGCGCAGCGGGCGGAAAGCGCGTTCGCCAGCTATCGTGCGGCGGGAGCGCGGGAGGCCGGCATGCTGGCGACGCTGGATGTGCCAAACAACTTTCCACAACTGCCGGTGCGCACCGATGGAACCTATGTGGCCTGGATCGGGGTCGTGAAGGACAACGATGTGCTGGAGCGGCAGCTCAGGCCCGCCATCGGTCGCGCGGCCGCCGCGTTCGACAAAACCGGCATGCTGCGCTCGCCGCCCGAGCTGCTGATACTCGATCCGGCCAGCCGCTCGCGCTTGCGCTGGCTTAACGACTGACTCACGCGGAAGCCGGTATCAGGCCTTGTTGGCGGCGGCAGGTGGCATGCGGAAGGTGACGCCGAGGCGGTTGAAGGCGTTCATCAGGCCGATCGCATAGGTCAGGTCGGCCAGTTCCTTGTCGCTGAATTCTGCCGCCGCGGCGGCGTAGTCGGCATCGGGAACGCGGGTTTCCGCCACGCGCGTCACCGTTTCGGCCCAGGCCAGCGCGGCGCGTTCGCGGGCGCTGAAGACTGCCCCCGCGTCGTGCCAGACCGGCACCAGGACCAGCTTGTCGATGGCAACGCCGAGCTTGAGCAGGTCGCTGGTATGCAGGTCGATGCAATAGGCGCAGCCGTTGATTTGCGATACGCGCAGGTAGACCAGATCGATCAATTCGTGCGGCAGGCCGCATTTCTGGAGATAGACGTGCACTGCGCCGAAAGCCTTGTAACCTTCAGGGGAGGCTTTGGCGTAGTCGAGACGTTGGTTCATGATGAAATCCTTTTGATTGCTGGTTGGGGATTCCATCTTGAACCATCTTGGCCCACTCCAAAAGAGCCAAGAAATGGCTGGTTTAGTAGGCCATAATTAAAAGCGATTCCAGTTGTTGTGGCGGTGTTCGCTGGCTTCCTTGAGCAGGTGGCCGGCGCGGCGCTCGTCCTTGGGACTCAGGGCGTCGCCCAGTTGCACCGTCATCGCCAGCTCCTGGATCGCCGGCGGGTATTCGTGTTCGGCGGCCTCTTCCAGCAGGTGGCGCGCCTTGGCGGCGTCTTGCGCGACGCCGCGTCCTTCGTTGTAGATGTTGGATAGCAGGAACATCGCGTGGGCGTTGCCCAAGTCGCTGGCCGCGTTCAGCCAGTGCGCGGCTTGCGCGTCGTCGCGCTTGACGCCGTCGCCGTTCTTGTAAAGCAGGCCCAGTACCAGCGCCGCCTTGGCGTGCTTTTGCTTGGCGGCCAACTCGTACCAGGGCGCCGCGTCGCCCGGTGCGGCCGGCACGCCGACCACGCCGATGCGCAGCATTTCGCCCAGCTGGAACGCGGCTTCGGTGTCGCCGCCGCGCGCGGCGTCTTCGAACAGCTTCAGCGATTCGGCCCGCTGCCTGGGACGGGTTTGATACAACAGGCCCAGTTCGCGCTGCGCCACCGGCATGTTCTGCACCGACCACGACATCAGCTTGCGCTCGGCGCTGGCATCGGCCTGCTGCATCGCCTTCATGCCGACGACTTCAATCTGCGCCGACGTCGGCTTTTCGTGCTGGATCTGGCAGCCGAACAAAAACACGCTGGCCAGCACGGCGATCAGCGCAACCCCAGGATAATTTTTGATTTGCATGATGCTTGCCTCATGAAGAACGGGGCCGGCGAAACCGGCCCCGCGATTCCCTTTACTTGCTCAAATCCACCGTGTACTTGGCGAAGCCGCTGGCATCCAGCGCACCCTCGGCCGTGACGGCGGTGATGCCGCTGCTCTTGGCCAGCGCCAGGTGGCCGGGCGCCGAACGCAGGATCACCGGACCGGCCGTGGCCACCTTGACGAAGCTCCAGCTGCGCGCGCTGCCGTTGCTGGCCAGCGTGACCTTGCCGGTCGCCGCGCCCTGCGCCACCAGGTAGTTGCTGACGATGGTCTGGTTGGCGTCCGGCGACTTGATGATGGTTTTGCTGCCGTCTATGCCCGGCACCGCACCGCCGCCGCCCGCGCGGTAGTCGTTGGTGGCGACGATGAAGTCGTCGCCATCGGCCACAGCCTTGCCCAGATAGGTCAGGTTGACGATGCGGCTGCCCACCGGCTTGGTCACGTCGATCTGGTAGGTCAGCGCGTTGTTCTCGGCATAGAACACGTCATAGTTGTAGATCGTGCCGTATGAAGGAACCAGGTCCTGCTCTGCCGTCTTGGCCGGATCGATCTGGCCGAACTGCTTGGCAGCCGCTTCCAGCCATGCCTTCAGGTCGGAACCCTTGATCTTCACTGCCTGCAGGTTGTTGTTGCTGTACAGGTAGAGGTCGCCCGGGTTACGCACTTGCAAGCCTATCGGGGCCGCGGCGCTGGCGCCCGGCGCCACGTCGGTGAAGTCCGAAGGACCGTTGCGGCCGGCCTTGAACGGCGCGCTGCACGAGATCACCGGTATGTTCTTGTAGCTGGCGATGGTGGCGTCGGTGCTGCTGGCGATGAATTTCTTCACGTAGTCCAGCTGCGCCTGGTTGACCAGCTGGATCGCGCTGACGTCGCCCGCCAGCGAGAAGTAGGCCGACATTTCAAAGTCGGTCGTCACGCCCAGCGGTTGCTTGGCGTAGGCGATGGTGGCCGCGTGCTCGGTGGCGACGATGGGCGCGATGGCCGGATCGGCCGCCGCGTTGGTGGTGCCGTCCTTGTACTTGAAGCCGCGCGATTCCACCGTGGTCTTGTCCGATTGCACCACCCATTTGCCGGCGGTGTACGCCAAGGTCATCTTGATGATGCCCAGGCGGCGGCCCCAGCTCTGCGCCATCACGGTCGGCACGCCGTTGACGAAGCCGTTGACGGCGTCGATCTTGGCGCTGGCGGGGAAGGCCGCGAACGATGGATCCAGTGCCGCCGCGCCAGTCTCTTTGCCTTTCGGGAAGATCAGGTGCGAGTGGCCGACCAGCAGCGCGTCGATGCCGGTGGTGGTCAGGTGATAGCTGCCGTTTTCCATTTTCGGGCTGTAGGCGCTTGGGTCCAGGCCGCCGTGCGACAGCGCCACGACCAGGTCGGCGCCCTTGGTGCGCATCTCCGGCACGTATTGCTTGGCAGCTTCCTGCACGCCGGTCACGGCGACCTTGCCGGCCAGGTTCTTCTGGTCCCAGTCGAGGATCTGCGGCGGCACGAAGCTCATGATGCCGATGTTCATCTTGACGTCGACCTTGGTGCCGTCCGGCTTGGTGGCCGAGAAGGTGCGCGGCAGCAGCGTGTAGGGCTGCACGATGGGCTTGCCGCTGGCGACGCCGGTGACGTTGGTCAGCACCAGCGGGAAGGCCGGCGCGCCGCAGGTGCCGGCCGGCTTGGCGATGCCGGGAATGCCGAAGTCGGTATTGGTGATCTGGCTCAGCAACGGCAGGCCGTAGTTGAATTCGTGGTTGCCGAAGCCGCCGCCGTCGTACTTCATGGCGTTCATCACCTTGTGCACGGCCATGGTGTCGCTGCAGGCGATCGGCTTGGTCACGGCTTGCAAGTCACCCAGCAAGGTGCCCTGGATGACGTCGCCGTCGTCCAGCAGCAGGTTGTTTGGATTTTCCGCGCGGGCGGCGCTGACCAGTGTCGAGGTGCGCTCCAGGCCCAGGCTGGTGTCTTCCGACAGGGAATAGTAGTTATAGCTCATCACGTTGGCATGGATGTCGGTGGTTTCCATGAGCGCCAGGGTGACGGTCGTGCCTTCCGGGATCGCCGGAGGAGGAGTGTAGTCGCCGCCGCAACCCACCAGACCAGCCGCCGTCATGGCAGCCAACATCACCAGATTTGTTTTCATTGCTTCCCCAAAATTAAGAAAATTCAAGTTGGCGACTGTATCCAAGCTACATGACATAGTCGTGACAAAACGCAAACATCATGGCCTGGCGAGCCAAGGCGCGATTTAATAAGCCACTGTCGCGATTTAACAATACTGTCGTGCCGGCACCCCGCTAGTCTGGGCGGGCGCATCGGGGCCACGAACCACCGGTGCGCACAGAGATGCGTCATCCTTCGATCAACCACCCATGGAGACAAGGCATGAAACTACGCAATAGATGGACTGCGGCAGCGGCTCTGGCGGCGGCGCTTACCACAGCGCTGCCCGCAACTGCCGGCAATACCGGACTGGCCTTCGTACACGGCACCGGCCACCAGACCAACGCCGCCAACGATTACTGGACCTGGGACATGGTCAATTCGGTCCGACAGGGCTTGCCCAACCAAAATCTGTATGTGGTCATCAATTGCGACTTCGATCAATACATGTGGAGCCCCGCCGCCGTGGGCTGCCTTGCCGATCAGCTCTATCCGTTTATCGTCAACAACAACATCACCGACCTGGTCGTCGAGACTCACTCCAACGGCGGCAACGTATTGCGCTGGCTGATGTCGAATCCGACGTCGGACAGCCGCTATCCCACCATCATCAACGCGATCCGCTGGGCCAACGCGCTGGCGCCATCGTCGCTGGGCACGCCGCTGGCCGACGCCGCCATCAGCGGCAACGTGTTCGAGAGCGCGGTCGGCTGGCTGCTCGGCTACAAGAGCGATGCCGTGCGCATGCAGCAGACCAGCTGGATGGCCAGTTACAACTCCGCCTGGCTGTACGGCACGGCAGGCCGCCCGGCCTTGCCCAAACCGTTCTACAACGTGGTCGGCACCGACGTCGACAGCTCGCCTTTCGACAGCGACAGCTATTGCGGCGGCTACACGCTCAACGTCGGGCTGGAGGTGACGCAGGCCTGGCTCAACAGCTGCTCAGACGGCTTCCTCAACTGTACCAGCCAATCGGGCGCGGGCGCGCACTGGTTCAACGACAAGGATGTGACCAATGGCGCCGAGCCTTTGTCGCACAACCAGAGCCGCCGCCAGTGCTTCGGCCTGGACGTCATCTTGCGCAACGATGTTTGATCGCAGAGGAAACCACACCATGAAAATGACACTGTTGATGGCCGCCCTGCTGGCGGCCGCGCATGCCCATGCCGCGCCGCGCGAACTGCTGCCGGCCCAGGGCGTCGATTTGTCCGCCGTCGCCGTCGTCGCTCCCGGCACGTCGAGCTTGAAGAATGCCAACCTCACCGTGGCCGCCGGCGCTGGGGACGATGCCGTCGCGCCGCCATCGCTGGCCGGCGCCATGCCGAAAGTCTCGCGCGATCCTATCTCGCTGAGCTGGGCGACGCCAGGTGCGGCCGCCGCGCCTGCCGCCACGCCGTATGTCGCGCAGAGCAAGGAGTCGTACCGCAGCGTAACGGCAGACGAGCTGGCCGCCGGCGTCACGCTGAACACCACGGCGCCGCGTGCGCTGGTGCGATTGCAGGTGCTGAGCTCGGTCGGCCCGCGCGAGCAAGCTGCTATCCATCCGCTGGCGATGACGGTGATCGATCCGGCCGGCCGCTCGCTGGCCTCGGGCGACGGCATGGAAATGATCGTCAGCGCCGACAAGCTGGCCAAGGCCGACGTGCCGTTCGCGCCGGGCACCTCGGCGTTCCGCCTGCATCCGTCGCTGGGTGCCGGCAAGTTCAAGCTGAAGGTGGATGGCGCCAGCGGCAGCGACCGCTACCTGATCAACGTGGTCGAACCGGACAGCCCGTACACGCTGACCATGCAAACGGCCGCGCTGCATTATCTGCACGGGAACGAGCTGGTGCTGCAATCGGAATTGCAGGACGGTACTGGCAAGCCTTCTGCCGCCAAGCTTTCCAAGCTCGAGGGCTACGTGATCTCGCCGGCAGGTCGGCGCGTCCCGGTCAGCTTCAAGACGGACGTCACCGGTCGCATGCGCGCCAGCCTGGTGCTCGATGCCGACGAGGCGCCAGTGCCGGGATTGTGGGAGATACGCGCCGAGGCGTCAGGCAAGGTCAAGGACCAGGCCATCGAGCGCTCGGTGCGGCTGGCGTTCCCTGTCGCCATGCCGGTGGCGCGGCTGACGCGCGGCGTGGTGCTGGCGGATGGCGCCGGCGTCAATCTGGAGGTTGGCGTGGAGGCTGCGGCGGCGGGCCGCTATGAGGTGCGCGGCATGTTGTACGGCACCGTCAACGGCGTGCTGAAGCCCTTGGGCGTGGCCGATTCAGCGCAATGGCTGGAGGCGGGCGAGGGCAAGATCGCTCTGGGCTTCGCGCCGGAGCTGATCGCCGGCGCCTCCGGGCCGTTCGAACTGCGCGACCTGTTCCTGCTCGACCAGGGACGGCTGGGCGTGCTGCACCGCCAGCAGCGGGCCCTGGTGATCGGCGAGGATGAGGTGGTACGCGCCGGCGGCCGGGCAGCGGCCAGGGCGGCCATCGGCGTCAGTGTGGCACCTGCCGCAGCGCCGCGCGTCAAGCGTGCGCCGAACGCGGCGGCGCAGTCTTAGTTCCCGTTTAGTAAGCCCAGAGCGGGCCCGTCTTGCCGTTGACGGTGCCGCCTTCCATCACGACAAACACGCGGCGGCCGTAGAAGAAGGGCAGTCCCCAGTCGAAGTAGTTGCCGGCCGACGAGGTGGTGCTGCCCGCCGTGCCGCCGACCTGCGCCGCCGAGATGGCGGAGTCCAGCTGCACCATGTTCACCACGTTGAAATGGACGGTGCCGGTGGCGCTGCCATCGGCTGCGGCATTGGCCGCGCTCAGCGACAGCGTCGAGGCCGGGCAATAGAAGTCGCCGCCCGAGCAGGTGCGTATCGTGCTGTCGTTGAAGAAGTAGCCGTTCGAGCCGCTGTCGATGAAGCTGGCGCTGTAGGTCTTGCTCTTGTAGGTGGTGCTGAAATCGCCGCCGCTGTTGGTCTTGAACAGCGTCTCGCCGGCGATGGCGTTGTTGGTCTGCGTGTTGATGCCGAAGATCAGCGTGCCGCTGACCGACGTCAGGCCGCCCGTGCCCACGCTGGGCAATACCAGCAGTACGCCGTTGTTGTTCACCGCGAACGACGCCACAGGATTGCTGACCTGCGACGCCAGCGGCATGCTGCTGGTCGTGCAGCCGCTGCTGGCGCACGCATAATAAAAGCCGCTGACTGCCGAGCGCGCGCAGCTGTCGCCGCAATCCTGCTTGAACAGGCCGACGCCGAGGACGCCGTTGGCGCCCAGCGCCGACAGCGTGCCGATGTTGTTGCCGGCGCTGCTGCAGCTGGATGGCGTGCTCGCATAGCTGGCGCCGGTGTCGCCGATCACCTGGATCGAGATGGCGGATGCCGTTTCGTCCGCCATCTTCACGTCGGCCTGGCGCACCGCGCCCCAGGTGTAGCCGCTGATGAACTTGCCGCACTCGCCGGCGTCTGCGCCCGACGCTGTCTTGACGACCGGCAGCGCCAGCGCCGCGTCGAGCGGCGCCAGCAGGCGCAGGCCGTAGGAGCCGGTATCGAGCAGCACGTGGTCGATGGTCTGGCAGATCGTGGTGCCGGGGCGGCACACCGTCACGTTGACGTAGGGGATGTTGATCGAACCGTTGACGCCGG
This sequence comes from Duganella sp. Dugasp56, assembly GCF_047304105.1. Taxonomy (NCBI): domain Bacteria; kingdom Pseudomonadati; phylum Pseudomonadota; class Betaproteobacteria; order Burkholderiales; family Oxalobacteraceae; genus Duganella; species Duganella sp. Dugasp56. The sequence goes on along the minus strand of NZ_JBGLYQ010000002.1, from coordinate 211,718 downwards.
TCGGGCCGCTGTCGACGATGATGGCGGTGCTGTTGCTGAGCGGCGCTGTCACGCTCAAGGCCGTGCTGGCATCGGCGCTGCCGCCGCCGCCGCTGCACGACAGACTGTAGGTAAAGTTGCCCGCCGCGGTGGGCGTGATATTGACCGTGCCGGATGTGGCCTTGGCGCCGCTCCATGCGCCGCTGGCGGTGCAGCCGGTGGCGTTGGCGGACGACCAGCTCAGCACGGTCGTCTGCGCGGTCGTGATGCTGGCCGGCGCCAAGGTCAGGCTCACGGTGGGCGAGGGCGGCGGCGTGCTGACGACCACGCTGGCCGTGTTGCTGACGCCGCCGCAGGTGATGGTGTAGTTGACCGTGCCCGCCGCGCCGGCGGTCACCGTTTGGGTGCCGCTGGTCTCGACGATGCCGCTCCAGGCGCCCGAGGCGCTGCAGCTGGTGGCGGTCGGATTGCTGACGCTCCAGGACAGCGTGACGACCTGGCCGACGGTGGTGGCGGTCGGCGTGGCGCTGATGCTGACCACCGGCGTCGTCGTGGCGTTGGCCTGGACGGTGGACGAGCCGCTGCCGGCGCTGCTGCCGCTGCCGCCGCCGCAAGCGCTCAAGGCCAGCGCGAGCACGGCGCCGGCAAGGTAGACAAACCAGATCGAACTGGACGCGGACAGCAGGGCGGCACCGGCGCGATGCAGCAGCCGGTCGGTGGCAGGCAATCGTTTCATGCGCTGGTCCTTATTCGATGACGTTGGTGTCGAAGCCGGCCGGCAGCGCGCCGGGTATCCAGGCATGGCCGGCGAAGGCGCGCATGTGGCCGCTGGAGACGATCACCACGTCCGACTGGTTCACCGCCAGTTGCGAGTGGCCGGCCTTGGGGCGCTTGCCGGCGGAGCTGGTCATCACCGCGAACTTGTCGCCCAGCAGCGTGCGCAGGTCGGGCAAGGTCGGGCCGTTCCAACTGACGGCAAAGACGATGCCTTGCGTGTTGGTATATTCGCGAACGACCGTGCCGCTGTCGAGCGTGCTCTGGCTGACGGTATAGACGGCCGCCGTGTCGTTGCTGGCGGCCGCCAGGCTGCGCCCGCCCTGGCGCACTGGCGTGGTGCCGAAATCCGAAGGGGAACTGCCCAGCGCGGCGTATGCCAGCGCGCCCTGCAGCAACGAAAGAACCAACATGAGTAAGAGTGCCCGGCGCATAGTACGCTCCTGTGCCTAAGATGTAGGCAGTGTAAAACGGCAACGAGTTGGATAGCGTTAGGGAGATGTAAGCAAACGTAAGCTGTTTTGATTCGCCGCATCCGAGGCAATGACGGACTATTTATTTCAGGATGTTTCGACTCGTATTCCGTGCTGATTGATGCGACAGCACCATTTTGCTGCACGGCTCCATTCCCCGTTGATCTTGGGTATGTTCAATTCGGCAATTCCGTCGGCTAGTAAATATTCCTTGGTGCCGTCAGCGTAATGGTTAAATTCATAGACAAATACGGGCAAGCCTTCCGAGAGCAATATTTCATTCCCGTCAGAGTCGACGACAACATCGAATTTCGATAACAGTACAAGATCATCTTGAACCAACTCGTTGAAATCCACATGTATTCTGGGTCTGTCCATGAATTTTCGGCACCTGATATTGCAGTTGATAAAAAAATAAACTGGACTGGAGCTACCGGCCGCTGTCAGGCTCCGCCTTTAGGCCGCATCTCACGACCGGTAGGATCAAGCTCCAGTACGGATTCATGCAATCCAGTGATTTGCCGTCCAATTGGACGCCCATGGTCATCAATTTGGAAGAGCCCCCAACAAACATCTTGAAGCACACCATCGTGTTCACTTGGTCCATTTTCGAGCAAATAGCTTATTGAGAAAATCATTTGGGCTTGAAGGCAACGCGCTATGTCGGTTAAATCATTGTCGTTGACGCCCAACGCACGACACCTTGCCAGCGCTTGCCCTAGTCCCGCATACGGTGCGTGGGGCGTAGTTGAGCTTGTTCTGATTGCCTCCTCAATCCATGCACTGCTTCCCTCTGTCGGGACTGCACTCCATGCGGTTTTGAGAAACAAGAAACGAAGCAACTGAGGAATGCCTTCTTGTATCTGTGAACGAGCCCAAAGTTCCGGGGCCTTCGCCCCAAGTTCAGAGAACAATCTAGTAAGTTCAGTTTCTGATGTCGGAATCGGCATACGGGCTGGAAGGAGGGTTGCGGTCTTTGAAGGATACCATCGTGACTCCGCATGAAATGCGTGCATTCTCACAGAGTTGGAAAATCTCGACCGTGGCGGCCCAAGCCGCTGAAGTCATCAAAAGATTATGTAATACTGGGCTATTCGCATTCTTGCCGAGCTCGCCATGTCCGTTTTGTTGTCGCGTTTTTATCTGGCTGCCGCGCTTTTATTGTCGCCGGTTCTTGTCATTGCCGCGTCATGTATTGAACCGCCACCTGACGCGACCAATACATACGACGCCTTGCATACTTACGACAAGCTCCGGGGCGACTATCTTTTCATTCGCATCGCCAGCGCGGCACTGCCGCCAGATGTGAGGAAGGTCGCTGACCAGACATATGTTCAATACGAAGCGCGCTGCCTGAAGCTTGATCTGTATTTGCCAGCGACGGGGACGGGCCAGAGCGTGCCAGTGGTGGTATTGGTGCATGGCGGCGGCTGGCGCTCCGGTTTCCGTGCCGAGTTCGCACCGATGGCGGTGCGGCTGGCGCAGCGCGGCTATGCGGCGGTGACGGTCAGTTATCGCTTGTCGGGCGAGGCGCGCTATCCCGCCGCGATACACGACGTGCGCGCGGCGGTGCGCTGGGTGCGCAGCAATGCCGGGCAGTACGGGATTGATCCGCAGCGCATTGCTCTGGCTGGCGGCTCCGCAGGCGGACAGATCGCCAGCCTGGCCGGCGTGACCGGTCACCTCGACCAGTTCGATCCCGGTGCCGCCGGCAGTTCCATCTCCAGCGCGGTGCAGGCCATCATCAACATCGACGGGTTGTCCGACTTTACTTCCGAGGCCGCCCGCGCGACGGAGGACGATCCGAAAAAAAATCCGTCATCGGCCGGCGCCTGGTTCGGTGGACGTTATGCAGAGAAGACAGACTTGTGGCGCGAAGCGTCGCCGATCCAATACGTACGCGAAGGCATGCCGCCCATTCTCTTCATCGACAGCACACAACCGCGCTTCTCGGTGGGCCGTGATGAGATGCAGGGAAAAATGAGACAGGTGGCGGCAGCCACTCAGACAGTTATCTTGCCGGATACGCCGCACTCGTTCTGGCTGTTCGATCCATGGCTGCAGCCCACAGTCGATGCCACCGTTACCTTCCTGAAGCAGCAACTGCCTAGCGCTAGTTCTTGTGCTTATGCCATACCGATACCGCGCGGTCAGTAGCCATTACGACACCACACCATGTTCTATCCTGCCGAGCGTATCAAGCAGCAGTTCATATCCAACCTCGGTGTCAAGCAGGGCTACAGGTTACGTTGAGGTCTTCGCAAACCCAACATTACCTCAAGAATCACAATGGCAGCCCTCAAGCTGCTTTCCTAAACACCGATTCCGGCGAAGTCTTCATACACCCCTCTGTGGGGCACAGACGCGTAAAGATCGTTTCCCACGACTGCTCTAACGACAGCGGATTTTGATATCGTTCTGTCCCGCCTTCGCTCCCTTGCGATAGGTAAAGGTGCATATTTTTATGGAGTCTGGCATCCGTTGCGATAGCGTGAGTTCGTTGTGGGGGCCATATCCACATTCTAGCCATTTTCCATCCGGGAAATTGCGGTCAAGGTCATAGGTGTAAGACCATTCCTTCTTACCTGGTTTGCTGGCGTAGTCTGCCAAGTCTCCGTGCATCTCAGGAGGACCATCGATCGGCGCCGCTGAGTTCAAATACAAATCCGAGGCAATGTGAGTTTTCCAGCCCGGCACAGACGACGTCGAAATTGGAACGGATTCTGGGCAAGATAATGACACCGGCGTTGCCGCCGTGGAGGCAGCGGCAAGATTACCCAGGATGGTAGCTAGAACAATTGGAAGGGTTCGCATAGGGCTATTGGATAACGAAGAAAGCATCTGCATTGTCGCTTGGGAACTTGAAGTTTCCCTTCTTATCGATGCCTTGAGACCTGATGAATCGAGAGGAAATCTTGCCGCTCTTTTTAGTCTTCCATTGATCCAGCACGTAGATGCCTCCCGGCGCCTGCCGCAAGAACAGCGCTGCATGGTTGCCGTGAGCATGATTTGCGTAGCGACCTTTGATGAATGTGGCGATGGCGGTACCTTTCTTTAGCATCGCGTTGCCAACTACGGCTTCGCCCTGGCGCCACGCGGATGTGACCGGCGCCCCCGCATAAATCTGGACTAAGGCGACGCATTGATGCGAACCGACCATTTCGTGTTTTTCGAGTTCATCGACTTTTTCATAGGTGTAGGGCATGGAGCTCTCCTTGCGTGCGTGAGCAGAAAGCAAACAGCCTTCACTGTATTGCTGAGAAGCATTTGGTGATTTAAGCCGGCGCAAATATGGGCGAAAAAAAAACGGCACCCGAAGGTGCCGTTGAAGGAAGCGGTAAAACTTAGAACTTGACGTACAGGCGGCCGAAGTACGATGCGCCGTTCAAACCGAACTGCACGCTCTCATACTTGAAGCCGTTGTCGGTCTCGTCAGGGTTCTGCGAGGTCGGCTTGACGTTGAAGATGTTGTTGCCGCCGAACGTGAACTTCATGTTCTTGTTGATGGCGTAGGTGAAGCTCAGGTCGGCCGAGGTCTTGGCTTCGTAGTGCTGGTTAGGCACGCCGGCGGCCGTACCGCTGTAGGTGCCCAGGGTCTGCGGACCGAAGTGGATGATCTTCAGGTCGCTTTCCCACGGACCGGTCACGTAGTCGAAGCCCAGGGTCGCCTTCGAGCGTGGCGCGCCTTGCTCGATGTACAGGCGTTCCTTCTCCGACAGCAGCACGTCCTCGTAGCCCTTCAGCGAGGCCGGCGCGTGGATGCCGGTCACTTCGGTCTTGCTGACGTTCAGCGCGAGGAAGGTGGTCAGCTTGTTGGCGCCGAAGTTGGTCTTGTGCGACGCGGTCAGGTCCAGGCCCTTGGTCGTGGTGTCGACCGAGTTGACGAAGAATTGCGCCTGGCCCACGCCCAGGGTCGCCAGCCTGGCGGCCAGATCGGGGTAGTTGCTGGCGTCGAAGCGGCCCGACAGCACGATGCGGTCCTTGATCTTGATGTCGTACAGGTCGGCTGCGACGGAAACGGCCTGGCTCGGCGTCCAGGTGGTGCCCAGCGTGTAGCTGTTGGACTTTTCTTCCTTCAGCTTGGGAATGCCGGCCGCGTTGGTGACGGCGCTGCCGTTCGGCGCCAGCACGACGTCGGTCGGCACGCCACCGATGAAGTCGGTGAAGGTGGACGAGAAGTAGACCTGCTGCAGCGACGGCGCGCGGAAGCCGGTGCTGGCCGAACCGCGCAGCAGCACGGCGGGCGCCACGCGCCAGCTGCCGGCCAGCTTGCCGGTGGTGGTCGAACCGAAGTCGCTGTATTTTTCATAGCGCACCGCGCCTTGCGCCTTGATGGTCGGAGTCAGGTCCGCTTCCAGATCAAGGTAGGCGGCCAGGCTGTGGCGGTTGGCGTTGACCTGGTCGGCCGGCTGGAAGCCGGGGAAGCCCTGGCTACCGGCGTTGCCGCCGATGCCGACGCCGTCTGCGTCGCTGTACGAGCCGGGTTCGCCGGCGTAGATCTTGTAGTTCTCGTGGCGGTACTCGCCGCCGAAGGCGACGTTCAGGCCACCGGTGCCCAGCGCGCCTTCGAAGTAGCGGTTGAAGTCGAGGTTGGTGGTCAGCTGCTCGAACGAGAAGCCGCCCGCGTTGAAGTGGTCCGGGCTGACGCCTTTGCCGCCGGCCAGCAGGTCCTTGTTGGCGATCGATGCATTCAGCGTGTTGCTGATGTCATAGATCATCTTGTTGTAGCCGTAGGTCTGCGACAGGTCCATATTCCATTCGCCCACCTGGTTGCGGTGGCCGACGGTGGCGTAGTGGTCGTCGATGGTTGCGTTGATGAACGGCACAAAGCCGTTCGGGTACATGGCCGCCGAGTTGCGCGACGGGATGTCGTCGCTGTCGATGCCGCCGCGCGCCCAAGCGCCGGATGAGGCGTCGCGCGTTTGCGCGCCGGCCGTGAAGTACAGGCGGCCGCTGCCGGTGGTCGGCAGTTCGCCGTTCAGGTAGATGGTCTGGTTCTGGGTCTTGCTGTCGCCGATGGTGCGCGGGTTGTCCGCTTCGGCGCGGTTGGAGCGGCCGCGGTCCAGGTACTCGCCGGTGACGCCGAGCACGCCGCCGTTGCCGATCTCGAAGCCGCAGTAGGCCGAGGCCAGGTAGTTCTTGCCGTCGCGGCGCGAGTATTCGCTGAAGCCGGCGACCGCTTCGCAACCCTTGCTTTTCTTCAGGCCGATATCCATCACGCCGGCGATCGCGTCCGAGCCGTACTGGGCGGCGGCGCCGTCGCGCAGCACTTGCACGTCCTTGATGGCCAGCAGCGGAATGGCGTTCATGTCGGTGCCGGTGTTGCCGCGGTTGCGCGCGCCGAACAGGTTGACCAGCGCGGTGGTGTGGCGGCGCTTGCCGTTGACCAGCACCAGGGTCTGGTCGGAGCCGAGGCCGCGCAGCGCGGCGGAGTCGACCAGGTCGGCGCCGTCGGAGCCGGTCTGGCGGGTCGAGTTGAACGATGGCGAAATGTAGGTCAGCGTTTGCGCCAGGTCGAACTGGCCGCCTTGTTCGCTGGACTTGCTCATCGGGATGATATCGACCGGCACCACGGTGTCGGTGGACGAACTGGTCGCGCGGCGCGAGCCGATGATGCTGACCGATTGCATGCCGGTGTCCGGCTTGGCTTCCGGCGCCGATTGGGCGAAGGCGGATGGTGCGAAACTGAGGGCGGCGGCGCCGTACAGGCTGAGCAGAACGGCTTTACGTAGCGGTGAAGTGGCGAACAAGTATCTCTCCCATGAAAAATTTGATTCTATTCAAATCGTTCATGGAAACATGGGTTTTCCGACAATTTTGCGTGCAAACTTTATTTACTGTTGTTTTGCCGCGCCAAGTGGCTTTCGTTCTGCGTAGAACTACGTAGGACTGATTTTGTTCGGGACAAACTCGGTTGCACCACCTATTAAAATAGTTTCATGGTTGAGCTGCGTGCGGATCAAACAAGGCTGGTTCATGTTCGCACCCTGGTACAGATCGAGGCTGCGCCGGAGGTGGACGGTGAGGGCGCCGGCCGCCACGCCGGTTGCGCTGTCTTCCATCGCCGGGGCGAGGTGGTTGAAGTTGCGGCCTTCGACGGCACCATCCGGACGCAGGCACCAGGCGTAGCAGCCGCTGACGCCTTGCTGCTTGCCCCATTCCTGGATGCGCGCAAGGTCGGGCCGCAGAGCTTGCAGGATAGCGCTGTCGGCGACTTGCAGCAGCAGCTTGGGGCTGCCGACCGAGGCGATGACCGGCGGCGATGCCAGCCGCAGGCCGGGCGCGGCCAGCAGCAGCGCTGGCAGGTTGTGCGGGATGTCCACGGCCGGCGGCGCTTGCGGCGTCAATTCGATGAAGACGCTGCCGGCCTGCAAGGTCAGCGTCAGCGGCTGGCCGCGCATCGCGGTGCGGACCTGCAGCGACGGCTGTTCCGCCGACAGCAGCACCCGCGCCGCGGCCAGCGTGGCGTGCAGGCACAGCGGGCTGCGGGTGTGCGGATAGAAGTAGTCAAGGAGGACGTTGCCGGCCGCGTCGTGGTCGATGAACACGCACGCCGCCTTGTTGCGCTCCCGGGCCAGTTGCTGGCGCTGGTCGGCGCCGGTGTGGTCGTCCTGGATAACCAGGGCGGCGTTGCCGCCGCCAGGGGCGATGCCGAAGCAGTTCAATTCTTGAATAATCATCCGGCTAGTATAACGGCCCAGGAGGGAAAAATAGGGTGTAGAATACTGTATATAAACACAGTATCAAGCCATGGCCACCTCGAACACATCGCCAGCGCAGGGATTGCCCGCTTATGCCGAGCTGTTCTGCCTGTCCAATTTCTCCTTCCTGCAAGGCGCATCCCACGCCGAGGAGTTGGTCGCGCGCGCCATGCAGCTCGATTACGCCGGGCTGGCCATCACCGATGAATGCTCGCTGGCGGGCGTAGTACGTGCTCACGCCGCCGCGAAAGAGGCAAAGTTTCCGCTGTTGATAGGCAGCCATTTTCATCTGAAGAATCCTGACGGCAGCCCGGCGTTGTCGTTGGTCGCGCTGGCCAGGAACCGTGAAGGCTACGGCAATTTGTGCGAGCTGATCACCATCGCCCGCAACCGCGTCGCCAAGGGCAGCTATCTGCTGACGCCGGCCGATCTGGCCGCGCCGCCGTCGGCGTTTGCGCATCTGAAGGGATTGCCGGATTGCCTGCTGATTTTGCTGCCGCATTATCCGGCGCACCAGCCGGACGATGTCGATCGCCTGCATGCGCAGGCGGCGTGGATGGAAGCGACGTTTCCCGGCCGCGCGTGGATGGGCTTGAGCCTGTTGCAGCGCGCCTTCGACGAGGCGCATCGGATCAGCATCGATGAAGTGGCGCTGCAACATGGCATGCGGGTGGTGGCGCTCGGGCATGTCTGCATGCATGTGCGCTCGCGCAAGCCGCTGCACGATACCTTGACCGCCGTGCGTCTCGGCAAGGCGGTGGGCGAGTGCGGCTATGCCTTGTCGCAGAACGCGGAGCAGCATCTGCGGCCGCGCTTGCGGCTGGCGAATCTGTATCCGCCGCAAGCGCTGGCGGAGACGCTGAACATCATGGAGCTATGCACGTTCAGCCTTGAAGAATTGCGCTACGAGTATCCGCACGAACTGGTGCCTCCCGGCCATACGCCGGCCAGCTATTTGCGGCAGGAAGTGTATGCCGGTGCGCAACGGCGCTTCCCTGCCGGCGTATCGGACAAGGTGCGAGGGCAGATCGAGAAGGAGCTGGCGCTGATTGCGGACCTGAAGTACGAGCCGTACTTTCTGACGGTGTACGACATCGTCCGTTTCGCGCGATCGAAAGAGATCCTGTGCCAGGGCAGGGGATCGGCGGCCAACTCGGTGGTCTGTTACTGCCTCGGCGTGACCGAGGTCGATCCGGAACGCAGCAACATGCTGACAGGGCGCTTTATTTCCAAGGAGCGCAACGAGCCGCCGGACATCGACGTCGACTTCGAGCACCAGCGGCGCGAGGAGGTGATCCAGTACATCTATCAAAAGTACGGTGCCGATCGTGCCGCGCTGGCCGCCGTCGTCATCAGCTACCGGCCCAAGAGCGCGCTGCGCGACAGCGGCAAGGCGCTGGGCGTGGACCTTGCCATCGTCGAGAAGGTGGCCAAGGCGCATCACTGGTTCGACAGCAAGCATGATCTGCTGGGGCGGCTGGCCGAGTGCGGGCTGGATCCGGCATCGCAGCTGGCGCAGCAGTGGGCTTCGCTGGCGATGACGCTGCTGGGATTCCCGCGCCATTTATCGCAGCATCCGGGCGGCTTTGTCATTTCGCACGAAAAGCTGTCGCGGCTGGTGCCGATCGAGGCGGCCACGATGGAGGGGCGTTGCGTCATCCAGTGGGACAAGGATGATCTGGAGGAGCTGGGCCTGATGAAGGTGGACGTGCTGGCGCTGGGCATGTTGTCGGCGCTGCGGCGCTGCCTGGCGTTGGTCGCGACGCAGCGCGGCACGCCGTTCGGCATGCAGGACATTCCGAAGGAGGACAAGGCCACCTACGCCATGATGTGGGAAGCCGATACCATCGGTGTGTTCCAGATCGAATCGCGCGCCCAGATGAGCATGCTGCCGCGCCTGCGGCCTAAGGAGTTCTACGATCTGGTGATCGAAGTTGCGCTGGTGCGGCCGGGACCGATACAGGGCGGCATGGTGCATCCGTATCTGCAGCGGCGCATGGAGCGGGAAGCGATCCACTACCCGCCACGGCTGAAAGAGGCCTTGGGCCGCACGCTCGGCGTGCCGATCTTCCAGGAGCAGGTGATGCAGATCGCCGTCATCGCGGCTGGCTTCAGCGAAGGCGAGGCCGATCAACTGCGACGCGCGATGGCCGCGTGGAAGCGCAAGGGCGGCGTCGACAAATACCAGCAGAAGATTATGGACGGCATGAGGGAGCGCGGCTACGAGGAATCGTTCGCGGCTGCGATCTGCGAGCAGATCAAAGGATTCGGCGAATATGGCTTCCCCGAATCGCACGCCGCCAGTTTCGCGCTGCTGACTTATGCCAGTTCCTGGCTCAAATGCCACGAGCCGGCCGCCTTCCTGTGCGCGCTGCTCAACAGCCAGCCGATGGGTTTCTACAGCCCGTCGCAACTGGTGCAGGACGCCAGACGCCACGGCGTGCAGGTGCGCGAGATCGACGTCACCATCAGCGGCTGGGACTCATCGCTGGAAGAGCCGGCGGGCAAGCGCGGCCAGCCTGCGGTGCGGCTGGGCCTGTCGATGCTGAAGGGGATGCGGGCCGAAGCGGCCGAGCGGATCGAGCAGGCCCGCGCGCAGCGGCCGTTCGCCAGCGTGGCCGATATGGCGCGGCGTGCCGACCTGGAGCGGCATGACCTGCAGGTGCTGGCCGGCGGCAATGCGTTGAAGGATTTGGCCGGCAACCGGCGCCAGGCCTTGTGGCAGGCGGTCGGCGCCACGCCGGACAAGGACCTGCTGCGGCCGACCACGCCGGACGAGGAAATCCCGGTGCTGAAGCCGCCGTCGGAAGGGGAGGAAATCCTCGGCGACTACCGCTCGCACGGCCTGACGCTGGGGCGCCATCCGCTGGCGCTGCTGCGGCCCAGGCTGCTGGAGCACCGTTTCCTGCCGGCCGCCACGCTCAACACCTACACCAACGGCATGCTGGCGCGGGCCTGCGGCATGGTCACGGTGCGGCAACGTCCCGGCACGGCCAAGGGCGTGATCTTCATCACCCTCGAAGATGAGACCGGCAACGTCAACGTCATCATCTGGCCAGCGCTGGTCGAGCGGCAGCGGCGCGAAGTGCTGAGCGCGCCGCTGCTGGGGGTGTATGGGGTCTGGCAACAGGAGGGCGTGGTGCGCCACCTGGTTGCCAAGCGGCTGGTCGACATGTCCCACCTGCTGGGACGCCTGCCGACCATCAGCCGCGACTTCTGCTAGTTAGCGGAGGTCGGCGCTGCGCGCGCTGTTGGTGCCGTAGTAGGTATGGATCTGGCTGGCCCAGGTCTGGTTGGCCATGTTCGGCCAGTGGTCGCTGTCGAAGCCGGGGGCGCTATCGATGCGGTCCTTGTCGATATTGAGCGTGAAGCGCTTGTTGATGGTGTCCAGGGTCATCGCTTCCCAGGGCACGGCGAACAGCTTCTCGCCGAGCGTGAACACGCCGCCGTGCGACATCACCGCATAGGCGATCTGACCGGTGCGCATGTCGAGCATGATTTCCTTGATCTCGCCCAGGTGCTCGTTTTTCAGGTTGTGGACATGGTTGCCGATCAGCGTGTCGGCGCCCATCAGTTCCGGACCGGGGCCTTTGTGGCCGTTGTCGACATACATGCCAAATGGATCGAGTTCTTCGTAGTTCATGATGAGCCTCCTTTTATTCAATGAGTTGTCATTTTGTTCTTGTTGGAGTATCCGGTCTGTACGGTGAGGCACGGTCGCGGCGGATTGATAAACGGTCTCGTTTGCTGTTTAACCATCTGGATTTTCCCGTCCAGTTGCGGATTTTTCCGGGCAGGAAGGTGGAGAATTGCACGTTTTAGGGTATAATTTCAATTTCCCGCACGTGCCGTTCGGCACTATCTGCAATGACCAAATTTGTCTTCGTCACTGGCGGCGTCGTGTCTTCCCTTGGTAAAGGGATTGCCGCCGCCTCTCTCGCCGCGATCCTCGAATCGCGCGGCCTCAAAGTCACCATGCTCAAGCTCGACCCGTACATCAACGTCGATCCTGGCACGATGAGCCCTATGCAACACGGTGAAGTCTTCGTCACCGACGACGGGGCCGAAACCGACCTCGACCTCGGTCACTACGAGCGCTTCATTTCCACCCGCATGAAAAAGGTGAACAACTTCACCACCGGGCAGATTTATGAATCGGTGATCCGCAAGGAACGCCGCGGCGAGTACCTGGGCAAGACCGTGCAGGTGATTCCGCACATCACCAATGAAATCCAGGACTACATCCGTCGCGGCGCCGAAGGCTACGACGTGGCCCTGTGCGAAATCGGAGGCACCGTCGGCGATATCGAATCGCTGCCCTTCCTCGAAGCCGCGCGTCAGCTGAGCCTGCGCGCCGGCCGCAAGAACACCGCCTTCGTGCACCTGACCCTGGTGCCGTACATCGCCTCCGCCGGCGAGCTGAAGACCAAGCCTACCCAGCATTCGGTACAGAAACTGCGCGAAATCGGCATCTCGCCCAACGCGCTGCTGTGCCGCGCCGACCGCGCCATCCCGGAAGACGAACGCGCCAAGATCTCCTTGTTCTCGAACATCGAAGAGCAGGCCGTCATTTCCGTGTGGGACGTCGATACCATCTATAAGGTGCCGCAGATGCTGCACGACCAGGGCCTGGACGCGATCATCTGCGAAGCGCTGGACCTGAACCCGGCGCCGGCCGACCTGTCGGTGTGGAGCCGTTTGATCTACACGCTGGAACATCCGAAGACCGAAGTGTCGATCGGCATGGTCGGCAAGTACGTGGAACTGACCGAGTCGTACAAGTCGCTGACCGAAGCGCTGCGCCACGCCGGCATTCACAACGAATCGAAGGTCAACATCGAGTACATCGACTCGGAAGAGATCGAAACCACCGGTTGCGCCTCGCTGGCCAAGTACGACGCCATCCTGGTGCCGGGCGGCTTCGGCAAGCGCGGCGTCGAAGGCAAGATCATGGCGGCGCAGTTCGCCCGTGAAAACAAGATCCCTTACCTGGGCATCTGCCTCGGCATGCAGGTGGCGCTGATCGAATACGCCCGCCACAAGGCCGGCCTGACCACCGCCAACTCGACCGAGTTCGACCTGGAAACCTCGCAGCCCGTGGTCGCCCTGATCGACGAATGGCAGGGCCAGGACGGCAAGGTCGAGAAGCGCGACGAGAACTCCGACCTGGGCGGCACCATGCGCCTGGGCGCGCAGACCTGCGCCGTCAAGCCGGGCACCCTGGCCTCGGAAATCTACGGCGGCGTGGTGACCGAGCGTCACCGCCACCGCTACGAAGCCAACAACCACTACCTGCCGCGCGTCGAAGCGGCCGGCCTGGTGGTGGCGGCCCGTACGCCGACCGAAGACCTGTGCGAAATCATGGAACTGCCGCGTACCGGCGAAAACGCCCACCCTTGGTACATGGGCGTACAGTACCACCCGGAATTCAAATCGACCCCGCGTGACGGCCACCCGCTGTTCACGTCCTACATCAAGGCAGCACTGGCCCACAAGGCCGCCGGCGGTAATCGCCCGCACGCTGTCGCCGCGGGTGAAGCACCTGCACTGCAAGGAGATGCAGCATGAAACTGTGCGGATTCGACGTAGGCCTGGATAAACCGTTCTTCCTCATCGCCGGCACCTGCGTGATCGAATCGCGCCAGATGGCGTTCGACACCGCCGGTGCGCTGAAGGAAATGACGGCGGCGCTGGGCATCCCGTTCATCTACAAGTCCTCGTTCGACAAGGCCAATCGTTCCTCCGGTACCTCGTACCGCGGTCCGGGCCGCGACAAGGGCCTGGAGATCCTCGGCGACGTCAAGCGCGAGCTGGGCGTGCCGGTGCTGACCGACGTGCACTCGATCGACGAAATCGCCGAAGTCTCGGCGGTGGTCGACGTGCTGCAAACGCCGGCCTTCCTCTGCCGCCAGACCGACTTCATCGTCGCCTGCGCTGAGTCCGGCCTGCCGGTCAACATCAAGAAGGGCCAGTTCCTCGCTCCCGGCGACATGAAGAACGTCATCGACAAAGCCCGTCTGGCCGCCCGCGCCAAGGGCTTGAACGAAGACAACTTCATGGCCTGCGAGCGCGGCGCCTCCTTCGGCTACAACAACCTGGTGTCGGACATGCGTTCGCTGGCCATCATGCGCGAATCGAACTGCCCGGTGGTGTTCGATGCGACCCACTCGGTACAACTGCCAGGCGGCAACGGTACCTCGTCCGGTGGCATGCGCGAGATGGTGCCCGTGCTGTCGCGCGCGGCGGTGGCCGTTGGCGTGGCCGGCGTGTTCATGGAAACGCATCCGAACCCTGCAGAAGCCCTGTCGGACGGCCCGAACGCCGTGCCGCTGGGTCGCATGAAGGAGTTGCTGTCCACGCTGATCGAGCTGGACCGCATCACCAAAAAAGCTGGCTTCCTGGAAAACAGCTTCAACTAACGCAGCATACCTGGCGTACGAGTTTTCGTATGATCGGCCCTCTTGCGCCGGGTACAATTAATTCCCGTTATTTTGTCCGCAACGCGCATCAGAACGCGTAGCGACTTCGCATCGCCTAACTTTGGAGAATGACATGAGTGCTATTGTTGACATCATCGGCCGTGAAATCCTGGACTCGCGCGGCAACCCTACCGTCGAATGCGACGTGCTGCTGGAGTCCGGCGTCATGGGCCGCGCCGCCGTACCGTCGGGCGCATCGACCGGTTCGCGCGAAGCCATCGAGCTGCGCGACGGCGATCCGAAGCGTTACTTCGGCAAGGGCGTGCTGCAAGCCTGCGAAAACATCAACACCGAAATCTCGGAAGCGATCATGGGCCTGGACGCCAATGAGCAAGCCTTCCTGGACCGCACCCTGATCGATCTGGACGGCACCGAAAACAAAGGCCGCCTGGGCGCCAACGCCATGCTGGCCGTGTCGATGGCTGTCGCCAAGGCCGCCGCCGAGGAAGCCGGCCTGCCGCTGTACCGCTACTTCGGCGGTTCGGGCGCGATGCAACTGCCGGTGCCGATGATGAACGTCATCAACGGCGGCGCGCACGCCGACAACAACCTGGACATCCAGGAATTCATGATCATTCCAGTGGGCGCGCCGTCGTTCAAGGAAGCGGTCCGCTACGGCGCCGAAGTGTTCCACACGCTGAAAAAGATCCTGCACAAGAAGGGCCTGAACACCAACGTGGGCGACGAGGGCGGTTTCGCGCCATCGCTGGCCAACCATGAAGAAGCGATCAAGCTGATCATCCAGGCCATCGAAGAAGCCGGCTACGAGCCAGGCACCCAGATCGCCATCGGCCTGGACTGCGCTGCTTCCGAGTTCTACAAGAACGGCAAGTATGAACTGGAAGGCGAAGGCCTGAGCCTGACCGCCACCGAGTTCACCAACCTGCTGGCGACCTGGTGCGACAAGTACCCGATCATCTCGATCGAAGACGCGATGCACGAAGGCGACTGGGATGGCTGGGCGATCCTGACCAAGGAACTGGGCAAGAAGGTGCAGCTGGTCGGCGACGACCTGTACGTCACCAACACCAAGATCCTGAAAGAAGGCATCCAGAAGGGCATCGCCAACTCGATCCTGATCAAGATCAACCAGATCGGCACCCTGACCGAGACCTTCGCCGCCATCGAAATGGCCAAGCGCGCCGGCTACACCGCCGTCATCTCGCACCGTTCGGGCGAAACCGAAGACTCGACCATCGCCGATATCGCGGTTGGCCTGAACGCCCTGCAGATCAAGACCGGCTCGATGTCGCGTTCGGATCGCATGGCGAAATACAACCAGCTGCTGCGTATCGAAGAAGATCTGGGCGACATCGCTTCCTACCCGGGCCGCGACGCGTTCTATAATCTGAAGTAATTAAGCAAGCGCGGCCGGATCTGATCCGGCCGCTTTCAAATCCATGCGCTTGATCACCCTCGCACTGGCAACGCTGTTGTTGCTGATCCAGTACCCGCTCTGGCTGGGGAAGGGGGGATGGCTGCGCGTGGCTGATTTCGAGTCCCAGGTCAACACGGCCCACAAGAAAAACGCGGAACTGATCGCCCGCAACGCCAAGCTCGATTCCGAAGTGCGCGACCTCAAGGACGGCACCGGCGCGGTCGAGGAGCGTGCTCGCTACGAGCTCAGCATGATCAAGCAAAACGAAATCTTCATCCAGATCGTCGGCAAGGGCCAAGCCACTCCGCCGCCGCCTGTCGCTCCGAAACCTCCCGGGCAGTAATCCCACCATGGCGAAACGTGCTGGCATATTGCTGATGTTGGCCCTGATTGCACCGCTGTCGCAGGCGGCGGGCAACTGCATTCCGCTGCGCTTCGGCTATATGGACCAGGACCGGCCGCCGTACTGGATGGGCGACGGCGACAAGGTGCCGGAACCGCCCGGCGCGGCGGTCGACCTGGTGCGCGACGCGGTGATGGGCTCCGGCTTCAACTGCCTGCCGACCTTGGTGCGGCTGCCGGTGGCGCGGCTGAAGGTGGCGCTGGAAGCGGGCGACATCGACATGTCGACCCTGGGCGAGCAGCCCAGCTATCCGCCCGAGATCGCGCTGCCGCGCGACAAGGACGGCAACGTCGACCGCAACCGCGCGCTGCACAACACGGTGGTGGTGCTGGTGCGTGCCAGGGACAAGCTGCCGGCCAGCACCAATCCGATGGAATATTTCCGTGGCAAGCCGCTCGGCGCGACGCAGGGTAACGCCTACACCGCACGCCTGCGCGAGTCCGGGCTGACCATCGACGACGGCGCCCGCGACCTCGACCGCAATATCGAAAAGCTCAAGCTGGGCCGGGTGGACGGCGTGCTGGCCAGCCTGGTCAAGCCGGAGCACCTGACGGCGACGTTGAAGCGGTATAAAGGCGCCATCGTGCAGCTGCCGCAACCTCTGATCAATACGCGGCTGTGGCTGGCTTTCAACGCCGGCTATTACCGCGCCCACCACGACCAGGTCGAAGCGCTGTGGACTTGGCTGGACACCAACCGTGGCCGCCTCGGCTACGTCATGCAAAAATACCGCAAACAGGACTAACTCCATGAAATCGATCAGCGCCATCAGCTTGTTTGTTGAAGACCTGCCTGCCGCCAAGGCATTCTATCTGGACGTGTTCGACGTCAAGATGGTCTACGAGGATGCGGTATCGGCGGTGATGCAGTTCGAGAACGTGCTCATCAATCTGCTGCACGTGGACAGCGCACCGGTGATTATTGCGCCCGCTGTCGTGGCGCCGCGCGATGCAGGATCGCGCTTCCAGATCAGCATCTGGGTGCCGGATGTGGACGCGGTCTGCGCGCAATTGCAGCAGCGCGGCGTGCAATTGCTGCAGGGCCCTGTGGATCGCCCATGGGGCATGCGTACCGCCAATTTCGTCGATCCCGCCGGCCATAGCTGGGAAGTCGGACAGCAGATCTCCTGAGCGCGGGCCGCCGACGAATTGCGGATAGAATGCGCTTCTTTTGTCGTTATCCGAGTTTGGTTTGAGAGTTCTATTCTTTGCATGCACGCTGGCGCTGGCCGGCGCCGCCAACGCGGCCGTGATCGGCCCGCATTCCAGGGGCGATGAAGTCTTGCGGGCGCAAGTGCTGCTCGATCGCGCGCACTTTTCTTCCGGCGAAATGGACGCCGCCTACGGCAGCAATATGCGCCAGGCCATACGGGGCTTCCAGAAACTGCATCAGCTGCCGGTGACCGGCGTGGTCGACGCCGCCACGTGGACCGAGCTGGAGCGCGATCAGGCGCCGGTGCTCGACGTCTACACCGTCACCGCGCAGGATGTGGCCGGGCCTTACACGCCGGTGCCAGCCGGCATGATGGCCAAGGCCAAACTGCCGGCGCTGGGCTATGCCAACCTGGCCGAAGCGCTCGGCGAACGCTTCCACATCAATCCCGACCTGCTGCGCCGCCTCAATCCCGGCAAGGTGCTGGCCCGCGCCGGCACGCAGCTGGTGGTGCCCAATGTGGCCGCCGCCAAGCCGCTGCCGAAGGCGGCGTCCATCCTGGTCGATGCGAAGGAAGGCACGCTGACGCTGCTTGATGCGGGCGGCATGCCGTTCGCGCAATTCCCCGCCAGCACCGGCAGCAAGCATGATCCCTTGCCCGAAGGCCGCTGGCAGGTGCGCGGCGTCGCCGTCAATCCGGAATACCGCTACAACCCCAAGCTGTTCTGGGACGCCCAGGCCGGCGACAGCAAGGCCAGGCTGGCGGCCGGGCCGAACAACCCGGTCGGTGTCGCGTGGATAGAACTGAGCAAGGAACACTACGGCATCCACGGCACGCCCGAGCCGGGCAAGATCGGCAAGACCCAGTCGCACGGCTGCATCCGCCTCACCAACTGGGACGTGATGGCCGTGGTCCGCTCGATCTCGCGCGGCGCGGTGGTGTTGCTGCAGCAGAGCGCCTAGCGTCGCACTACCTGTAACGGTACAGCTTGACCCTTTGCATGCTGAAGTCGTCGGCCGGCAGGCGCACGTGGCGGCCCTGGTGGCTTTCGTCGCCGTTGAGCCAGCGGCCTTCCTTCCACACACCGTTGTCGTAGCCGCCCTCGGTCAGTTTCTCGATGCCGGCCACGCTGCCGTCGCCGTTGGCGTTGCTGAAGGTGACGGTCATGCCCTTGCCGGCGACCAGGAATTCATCGTCGGCCAGCCGTATCACCAGGCCGCCGCGGGTTTCGGCTTCGGCGCTGTCGGTCTTGCCCCACTGGTTGACGAAGCTGACCTCCAGCGCATAGCCGCCCATCGTCGTCTTCACCGGCAGCAGGTCGACCACGCCGTCGTACGATACCGGCGCCTTGAAACCGCGCATATTGCCGCTGCCCTGGTATTGGTTGATCAGCGGAGTCAGCTGGCGCAGCACGCGGTAGGCCTGCGGCAGCGACTCGGTCTTGCCATCCTTGATGTCCTCGATGCCGAACGGCGAGAAGCCGAACGCGTCCAGCTCGCCCATCATGAAGAAGGCGTTGGCGCCGTTGTTGGGCCGGCCCGCATAGTTGGCTTCCGGGATGAACAGCGGATTGTCGGGACGCTTGAACAGCCTGGCCCAGTCGGCGAAGTTGGGGAAGTAGGTGTCGATGGCGATCAGGTCGACGGCCGGCGCGCCGGCCTTCCAGATGTCGAACAAGTGCGGCAACGGGCCGGCGCTGGGATATTCGCCCGGCTTCTTGCCCGGCCGGTTCAGCGCCACGTTCACGTACGCCGGCAGCGCATAGGCGGCCTTGCCGGCCGCCGTCATGCTGTCGACAAAGGCGGCGTAATACCAGGCCTGGAAGATTTCCTGCGCGGCGATGCTGTCGCCGAACACTTCGGTCCAGCTGCCCGCCGTGCGCTTGCCGTGTTCCGCCCACAGCGCGCGCAGCGCCGGATGCAGGCTGTCCTGGTGCGCGGCCAGGTAGGCGGTCAGCGCCGCCGGCACCTGACCGGCGAAGGCGGCGTCGGCCTGCGGACTGTAGTCGCGCACGTCCGGCAGCATGCCGATTTCATTTTCCACCTGCACCATCACCACCGTGTGCTGCGGGTCGGCCTGCTTCAGGTGGGCCAGCATGGCATGGTAGGCCGCCGTGTCCGCCGCCAGCGTGCGGGCGTCGAACGGCGACAGCAAATCCTGCGGCACGCCGGCGCGGCTGCGCGCGCGCGGGAAGCGCTGCTGGTCGTGCTTGACCCAGGCCGGCACGTAGGTGGACATCGAATTCTTCCACGCGCCAAACCACAGCAGCACCACGTGCATCTGGTGCGCGCGCGCCTGCTTGAGCATGCCGTCCAGCACGGTGAAATCGAAGCGGCCTTCCACCGGCTCGATCTGGTCCCACTCGACCGGCGCGATCACCGTGTTCAGCTCGGCCGTCTTCAACGCCGGCCACAGCTTGTCCAGGTAAGCCAGGCTGGAGGCCGACGAGTTGTGCAGCTCGCCGCCCAGCATCAGCAGCGGCTGGCCGTCGACGATCAGTTGCGTGGCCGTGCCCTGCTTGCGCAGATGGGGGATCGTCGATGCCGCCTGGGCGGCAGCGGCGCCGCAGGCCAGCAGCAGAGCGCCGGCGCAGAGGCCGTGACGGCCTGTCCAAAATTTCATGGTTGTCCTCGTCTGTAAAAAAAATCCACCGCCACTGGAGGGCGGCGATGGATAAGATCCGCCTGAACAGGAACAGGCGGCCTCGGAGCGAGCTGTTTAGAACTTGGCGCGCAAGCCAAGCGAGTAGGTACGGCCTGGCGAGTATTGCGTGAAGTTGGCGTTGCCGAACTGGAAGTAGCCGCGACGCGAGTCGTTGTTCAGGTTGACGATGTCAAAGCTGAGCGTCGGCCAGTTATCCTTGTCGAACACTTCCGCCAGGTCGAGGCTCGACGAGAAGTCCAGCTGCTTGTAGTTGTCCGAGAACAGCGCCGCGTTGGTGATGCCGTTCTGGTTGGCCGTTGCAGTCTGGCTGCCCTTCGAGAAGGTGTGCGACAGGCGCGCCATGTAGCCGTGGTTCTCGTAGTAGACCGAGAAGTTGTTGGTGCGCTTCGGCACGCCCAGTGCGATGAAGCCGTTCAAGCCGTCGCCGCTGGCGCGCTGGGTGATGAAGGTGGCCGTCTCGTTGAAGCCCACGCCGCGGAACGGCAGGATCTTGTCGAGCGGCTGGACCCAGCCCAGTTCCAGGCCGCGGATGCGCAGGTCGCCGTCGGCATTGCGGGCGCGGGTCAGCACCACGGTGGCCTTGTCAGGACCGCCGCGCGAATCGATGGCGGTCTGCTGGTTCGGCGTCAGCGTGTTGTAGTTGATGCCGTAGGCGGCCAGCGCGCTGAATGGAGCGGTGACGTTTTCGTTGACGGTGAAGCCATCCACCTTCTTCTGGAACACGGTCAGGCTGACGTAGCCTTCGCGGCCGGTGTACCAGTCCAGGCCCAGGTCGATGTTATCCGACAGGTAGGGCTTGAGCGCCGGATTGCCCACCGAGCCGACGTCCGCCGACACGCCGGAGAAGTTCACGCCAGGACGCAGCGCGTTCGGGTCGGCGCGGGTCAGGCTGCGCGACAGGGCGGCGCGGGCCACCACGTCGCTGCGCAGGTTGAGCGCCACGGTGCCCGACGGCAGCGTGTTGTTGTACGTGGTTTCCTGGTACACCCACTGGTCGATGTTCGGGTATTTGCTGCCGTTCAGCGTCAGGTTGGCGTTGCGTGGATCGGTGATCGAGTTGAGCGAACCGACCGACTGCTTGGTGCGCACGTAACGTACACCGCCGTTGTAGCGCAGAGGGAAGCCGGACAGGTCATACTTGCCGTTGGCCTCCATGTACAGGCCGGTGGTCTTCTCGCCGATAAAGCCCGCCGCCGCGCCGGTCGACGAGGCGCCGCTCGATGGCGCATTGTCGTAATACTTCTGGTACTGCGCATCCTTGGCGAAGCGATCCCAGTCGACGATCGGACGGCCGTACGGGCCCGGCACGATGTAGCTGGCCAGCGCGCTTTGCGGAATCAGCGAACCGCCATAGGTCAGCGGCGTGGTGGCGCCGGCGGTGTAGCCGGTGCCGTAGCCAGGGTACAGCGCGGCGGCGCTGGCGCCCGGGGTGGAGGCGCCGTTGCATGGCGGCGCGCCGTTCGGTCCCTGCAGGAACACGCTAGGATTGTTGCCGCACACCGCGGCCTGCCACGCGGCCGAGTTGTCGGTGGCGTTGATGCGGCGGGTGATGTCATCGTAGGCGAGGCCGCCCTTGATGTTGAACTTGTCGTCACCCCAGGTCAGGTCGCCGTGGAAGCCCTTGGTCTCGGTCTTGCGGAACTCGTTCTGGATGTTGACGCGGCCCGTGTTCCACACATAGTTGGCCGGGTTGTTCAGATCCACATTGGAAACCACGGACGGAATGCCGCCGGTGTTGGTGTAGGTGACCGTGTTGCCGCTGTTCGGCGCGGTGATCGGATAGACGGTCGGCGCCTCGTGGGTGAAGTTGCTGCGCGTGTAGTTGACCTGCGCGTCCAGCTTCAGCGTAGGCGTGATCTTCCATTCCATGCCCGGGTTCAGGCCCAGCATGCTGACCTGGTCGTGACGGTAGCCGTGCTCGAAGAAGTTCTGGGTGTTGGCGAAGGTGCCGCCGGCGACGGTGCAACCATCGCTGCAGTCGCTCTTGTCGACCGTCATGTTCAGCGGGATCATGCCGCCGTTGCGGACCGACCAGTCGTAGTCCATGCGCGTCATCTTGTCGTCGCGCTTGCTGTACATGGTGTCGACGTAGAAGTGCAGGTTTTCGGACGGACGGTATTCGGCGCTGAAGATGGCCGAGCCCTTGTCCTTGGTGCCGAAGTAGTCCATGGTGCGGCCCAGGCGCGGCAGGATCGCGTTGTCGATCTGCTGGATGGTCAGGCCGGGATTGTGCGCCAGCAGGAAGGCCTGGTCGATCACTGTGCCCGGCACCAGGCCGTTACCCGCGCCGGCCGGCACGGTGGCCGGGATGGTCCAGTTGCCGCCGCCGGTGTTGTTGCGGTTGGCGGCCGGGTTCTGTGCGGCCGACAGGTTGGCGTTGGTGTAGCCGACGGTTTCCCAGCCGGTGGTGTGGATCTGCTGGCGCGACAGGGCGATGCCGCCCAGGATGCCCCAGTTGCCGAAGGTCTGGCTGGCCATGAAGGAACCGCGGCCGCCGGTCTTGTCGGCGATCTGCTGCTTGGTGGCGGTGACGCTGCCGACCATGTAGCGGCCTTCCTTGTCGAACGGCCGCGCGCTGCGCAGGTTGACCACGCCGGCGGCGCCGCCTTCGATCATCTCGGCGGTCGGGCTCTTGCTGACGGTGAGCTTGGTGAACAGGTCGGTCGGCAGCAGGTCGAGGTCGACCTCGCGGTTGGTGTTGGCGCCGTCGATCGGGCCGGACGAGGCCACGGCGATCGGCGCGCCGTTCAGCAGGATCTTGGTGAAGCTGGAACCCAGGCCGCGGATCTGGATGGTCGAGCCTTCGCCGGTGATGTCGCGCGACACGCCCACGCCGGGAATGCGGCTCAGCGATTCAGCGATGTTCTTGTCGGGGAATTTGCCGAAGTCTTCGGCGTTGATCGAATCCTGGAAGCCGACCGCTTCCTTCTTGTCCTTGGCCGAGGACAGCAGGCTGTTGCGGTAGCCGCTGATCTGGATGGTCTGGATCGCGGGCGCATCGGCGGCGGGGGCCGGCGTTGCGGGAGCGGCGGGCGTGCCGTCCTGTGCATAAACCTGGGAAATCAGACTGGCCATGGCCGTCAGGGCGAAGGCGAATTGCCGGCGCGAACGGCGGCCTGGTGCTGGGTAGCTGCTTGACATTGATGTCTCCTCTTTGTAAGTCGTAATTTATTGCTTTTATATGGTAGCGCAACCATTTTGAGATCAATAAAAGTGGATGTCAACAAAAATCAGCAAAAAAAGCTATACGCTACCATTTGTTGCAATTGAGTCATTTTTCATCGCATACGATATCCCCGCCTTTTGCCACTGGCCTGTTTTACAATGCTGTCAAGGAGGCACTTATGACCATACATCTGGATCATCTGTTGGTGCCGTCGCGCGACAAGGTGGCGGCGGCGAAGATGCTGGCGGAGTTGCTGGATGTGCCGTGGTCCGCCACCGGCATCGGTCCGTTCGCGCCGGTGTTCGTCAGCGATGGCTTCACCATCGATTTCGACACCTGGCCCGAACCGATACCGCTGGCGCATTACTGCTTCCGCGTCACGCAGCAGGAGTTCGACGCCATCCTCGGCCGCATCCGGGCCGCCGGCATTCCCTACCGCAGCTCGGTGCACAGTCCGGTAGACTACAAGGTCGATACCTATCACGGCGGCAGCATCGTCTACTGGAACGAGCCGGACGGCCACCAGTGGGAAATGCTAACGGTAAGCTATGCACGACAATGAAACGGAGCAACGGTTGAAAACAATAGGGCTGATAGGCGGCATGAGCTGGGAATCGACGGTGCCTTACTACCGTCAGGTTAACGAGACAATCAAGGAGCATCTGGGCGGACTGCATTCGGCCAAGGTGGTGCTGTACAGCGTGGACTTCCATGAAGTCGAGCGGCTGCAGCACGCCGGCGACTGGGACGCGGCCGGCGCGCTGCTGGCCGGCGCGGCGCGCTCGCTGCAGGCGGCCGGCGCCGATTTCCTGGTGCTGTGCACGAACACCATGCACAAGGTGGCGCACGCCATTGAAGGCGCGGTGAACATTCCGCTGTTCCATATCGCCGACCCGACCGCGGAAGAAATCAAGCGCGCGGGCTACACCCGGATCGGCTTGCTGGGCACGCGCTTCACGATGGAGCAGGCGTTCTACAAGGACCGCCTGCGCGAGCGCCACGGGCTGGACGTGATCGTGCCGGGGCAGGAAGACCGCGACATCGTCCACCGCATCATTTACGAAGAACTGTGCCTGGGCCGCATCGTCGACGGCTCGCGCGACGAATACCGCCGCATCATCGCCGGACTGGTCGAGCAGGGCGCGCAGGCCATCATCCTCGGCTGCACCGAGATCTCGCTGCTGGTCGCGCAGCAGGACGCGGCCGTGCCGCTGTTCGACACCACCGCCATTCACGCGCGCAAGGCCGCCGAATGGGCGCTGACTTCCATGGAGAAAAAATGAAACTGATAGGCATGCTCGATTCCCCTTACGTGCGCCGCGTGGCGGTGACCTTGCAGCTGATGGGCGTGCGCTTCGAGCACCAGTCGCTGTCGGTGTTCAGCACCTTCGAGCAGTTCCGCGCGATCAATCCGGTGGTCAAGGCGCCGACCGTGGTGGCCGACGACGGCACCGTGCTGATGGACTCCACGCTGATCGTGCAATATGCGGAAGCGCTGGCCATGCCGTCCAGCCGCCTGACGCCGACCATGCCGGCCGAACTGTTGCGCTCCCTCCGCGTGCTCGGGCTGGCGCTGGCCGCCTGCGACAAGGGCGTGCAGCTGGTGTACGAGCGCATGGTGCGGCCGTCCGAGAAGCTGCACCAGCCGTGGGTGGACCGCGTGACGGTGCAGATGCTGGCGGCGTTCGACGCGCTGGAAGCCGAGCTGCGCGCCCATCCGCTGTCCGTGGCCGACATGGACCACGCCGGCGTGATGACGGCGGTCACCTGGCACTTCATGCAGCAGATGTTGCCTGAGGTGGTGGCCGCCGCCAGCTATCCGCTGCAGGCCGAGTTCTCGCGCCAGGCCGAAGCGCTGCCAGCCTTCCGCGCCGCGCCGCATGGCGACAGCACTTATCAAGGTTAAAAACAATGCCCCTGACTTCTTACCTGAACACCAGCCCCGTCCTCGGCGACAACATTTTCCTGCACGCCTCCGCGCAAGTCATCGGCGATGTGCGCATCGGCCGCGACAGCTCGATCTGGTGCAACACCGTGCTGCGCGGCGACGTCAACAGCATCGTCATCGGCGAGTGCAGCAACGTGCAGGACTTCGCCATGGGGCACGTGTCGCACAAGAACGCCGCCAAGCCCGACGGCTCGCCGCTGATCATCGGCGACTATGTCACCATCGGCCATTCGGCATTGCTGCACGGCTGCACCATCGGCAACGAATGCCTGGTCGGCATGGGTTCCATCATCATGGACGACGTGGTGATCCAGGACCGCGTGATGGTCGGCGCCGGCAGCCTGGTCTCGCCGGGCAAGGTGCTGGAGAGCGGCTATCTGTACGTCGGCCGCCCGGCGCTGCGGGTGAGGGCGCTGACCGCCGAGGAGATCGCCTATCTGAAATACTCGGCCGAGCATTACGTCCGTATCAAGAACAACTACCTGGCATAGCCGGCATCCGGCAGGTCCCATTGTTTCATAATAAATCTATTGTAAATTTTTCTATGTTTGCATATTATGTGGTTAATTTGTTATTTCAAATAATTAACTCACAGGGATAATCATGAAAAAAATTCGTGGCGCGGTTGTCGCGCTGTTCGTCTCATTGCTGTGTTCCGCTGCCGCCGGCGCGGCCACGATTTCCATCGATTTTGAGCATCTGCCAGGGGCAGATGGCGTTCTCGGTACGGCGGACGATGTTCCGACTGACAATACTTTTATGACTTCCTTGGATGAAAAATTTGCCGCAGTCGGTGTGCATTTTTCCCAGGGATCGCTGCTCCAGGACAGCTTTTACGACGGCAATCCACTCAATCATTTCGTCAGCTCGACCAATCCGATCGCTACGTTCTCGGTGCCGGTGTTCGGCATTTCGATGGACAGCAGGTCGTACTGGACCGCGACGCTGACCGCGTTTGACAGCCACGGGAATGTCCTCGCGACGAATGTACTGTCGAGCTCCAGCGGCACGGTGAGCGTTACCAGCGCTGTGCCGATCTACAGTTTCTCGATCTTGCCACCGCAGCAGCAGCAGATCCTCAACCTGGATAACCTGGTGCTGACGACCGCGCCGGTGCCGGAACCGGAACAGTTCATGATGATGCTGGCCGGCCTGGCGCTGGTGGCGGGGTATGCCCGGCGCCGTTCGCGCTGATCGCCGCAGTAAAAAAAGCCCGGTTCAGTTTCGAACCGGGCTTTTTTGTTTGTACCGCCGGTACCGCCAGGGTCAGCCGTTCAAGGCGGCGCGGCCGAGGGCGGGGTCGTCGGTGAAGAAGCCGTCCAGGCCGGTGGCGATGTAGCGCTTGATTTCGGCGATGGAGCCGGCCTCGTTGCGCGCGGCGTCGCCGGCGTTGTTGCGGAAGTCCGCCGCCAGGAAGTGGTTTTCCGGACGGAAGGTCCACGGCTCCACGCGCAGGCCGGCCTTGTGCGCATCGTCCACCAGCGAGCTTGGCTGGTCTAGGCTGCCGTCTTTTTTCAGCGGAATCAGCGCACGCGTCGGCGGGGCGATCACGTCGGCGTACTGGGCGACTTCGCGCAGGCCTGCGGGCGTGCACATCTGCGCGAAGGTCAGCGTGCCGCCGGACGCGGCGACATCCATCGGACGCACGTTCTCGCCGATGACCAGCTGCATCAGGCGCAGGTTGGCGCGGCGGCCCAGCTTGCCGCGCAGGTATTTCAGGTTGGCGATCTCGAACGACTGGATCTCGACCGGATTGCGCCGCGTGTAGTCGTGCGCCGCGAGGATGGACAGGAAGCGGTCCTCCAGCGGCAGGCCGACGCTGGCGAAATAGGTCGAGTGCTTCAGCTCCGGCACCAGGCCGATGATGCGGCCGCGCGCCGCCGCTTCCGCCGCCGTGAAGTCGATGATTTCTTCAAACGTCAGCACCTGGAACATGCCGTTGTACTGCGCGCTGCCGGGACGGTATTGCGGCAGCCGCTCGACCGCGCGCAGCGTCTTCAGTTCGGCCAGCGTGAAGTCGTCGACGAACCAGCCTTCGTGCGTTTCGCCGTCGATGGTCTTGCGCGCCTTGCGGCTGGCAAACTCGGGATGGGCGGCCACGTCGGTCGTTTCGCTGAGGAAGGCTTCATGGCGCGCGACCAGCACGCCGTCCTTGGTGCTGCACAGGTCCGGCTCGATGTAGTCGGCGCCGTCGGCGATGGCCTTGGCGTACGAGCCCAGCGTGTGTTCGGGACGCAGCGCGCTGGCGCCGCGGTGGCCGAACACCAGCGGCGTCTTCGAACCTGCGCCCACCGGCGCGATGCCCGGCATGCCGGACAGGTCCGGCGTCGACGATGCCGCCAGCACCGAGGCTGGCATGATCAGCGACGCGCCGGCGGCCACCGCCGCCGTTTGAATGAAGCCGCGCCGCGACAGGCGCTTCGGTAAATAAAGATTGTTCATCAGAAGTCCGCCATCAAAGTCAGGAAGCCCTGACGTGGTGCAATCGGGAATGTATTGTAAGTCCCGCTGGCCGCGCCGACCACCACATTCAAACTGCCTTCGCGATTGGCCAGGTTGCTGACGTTCAAGCGATAGCGCGCGTTCTTCACCCAGCCGCCGTTGAGGAAGGGCAGCTTGCCCGATACGCCCAGGCTCATCAGGAAGTAGCTCGGCACGTCCAGGTCGTTGGTATAGGTGGCGTAGCGCTTGCCGACGTAGTCGCCGATCAGCTGGAACTCGGTGTCGGCGACGCTCAGCGTGGCGACGAACTTGTTCATCCATTCCGGGCTGCCCGGCACGGCCTTGCCGGCCGTGGCCACGATGTCCTTGCCGTTGCTGTAGTTGTCCGAGTAGGTCGAGCGGTTGAACGACAGCGCGTCATAGAACGAGAACATGCGGCCGAAGTGCAGCGTGCCGGAGATGTCGATGCCGTCGGTCTTGACGCTGCCGACGTTGGCCAGCACCGGATTGCCGCCGATGATGGACGAGATCACCGGGGTCGGGCTGATCGTCAACAGGCGGTCCTTGAAGTCGACGTGGTAGAGGTTGACCTGGCCGTCGACTGCGCTCAGCGCACCCAAGTCCAGCTGGTGGCTGGTGCGCATGCCCAGCTCGTAGGTGATCGAGGTTTCAGGCTTGGCGGTGGTCTTGAACAGGTCGAACGCCGACTGGCTCGCCAGGCTCCACGGCGAGGCGCCACCACCGCCGTAGGTGACGAACTGGCGCATGTTCTTTTGCACGTTGACGAACATCTGGTCCTGCGGCGTGATGTCCCAGCGCGCGCCCAGCTGCGGCAGGAACCATTTCTTGGTGATGATCTCGCCCACCGGCAGCGCCAGCGAACCGTTGGCGATCGCGCCCTTGGCCGGCTGCACCGGGAACTGGCCGTCGGCGAACTGCAGGCTCGACTTGAAGCCGGCCTGCAGCGCCAGGTCGTCGCGCATGCGCCATTCGTCCTGCAGGTGGATCTGGGCCACCTTGTTGTCGATCTGGCTGCCGTATTGCGTGATCAGCGGATTGGCCGGACGGTCGTATGGCGAGCTCGGGTTGTTCACGTCCAGCGCATACCAGCGGCGATACGCCGACGAGCGGTTGTGCTCCAGCCACAGGCCGCCCTGCAGCTTGTGATTGCCGAATTCGGTGTTCACGGTGGACAGCCAGCCGTTGCGGTTGATCGCGTACTCGGTGGTGCGGGTGGCGTAGCCGGAGTTGCCGAACACCTGCTTCAGGTTCTGGCCCGGGAAGTACACCGCGAACAGCGCCGGCAGGCCGGCCACGCCGATGGGACCTGCCACCACGCCGACGCCGTCGTCGTTGTGGTAGTAGACCTGGTTGGACCAGGTGGTCGCTTCGCCGATGTTCATGTCGAACTTGGCGTAGGTCAGGTAGTCGGTGCGCTGGGCGTCGCTGTAGTAGTTGCGGTAGTTGTTGCCCTCGGCCGCAGGCGTGCCGCCGGTGGCCGACAGGTAGGACAGCGCCTGCTGGAAGTTCGGGTACAGGAACGGACGGGTGTATGGCTGGTACTTCTCGGTGGCCGAGTGCACCGTGCTGTCTTCGTTCGGTTCGATCTTGTCCGAGTAATCGACGAACAGCGTCAGCTTGCCCAGGCTGCTCTGGTTGACGTACTTGGCGTTGACCTGGTCGCCGCCCTGGCGGCCGTTGAAGTCCCAGGCCTTTTGCTCGTGGTGCACGCCGGAGATGTAGGCGCTGTTGCCGTTGCCGAAGTTGCCGGTATCGTAGCGCACGAAGGTGCGCGAGGTGTTGTAGCTGCCGACGGTCTGCTGCACGGCCAGGTTGCGGCCTTGTAGCGGATCGCTGGAGAAGGTCTCGATGGTGCCGCCGAGGTTGCTGGTCGAGGCGGTCGACAGGTCGCCGGCGCCCGACGACAGGATCACGCTGCCGACGTTTTCGCTGATGACGGCGCGCTGCGGCGACAGGCCGTTGTAGTTGCCGTATTGCTGGTCGCCCAGCGGCACGCCGTCCATGGTGTAGCCCAGCTGCTGGCCGCTGAAGCCGTGCACGAACAGCGACAGGTTTTGCTCGTTGTTGCCCCAAGGGTCGGCGGTCTGGAAGCTGACGCCTGGTAAGGTTTCCAGCGCTTTCAAGGGATTAATGCCCGGCAGGATTTTCTGCATGTCGCTCTTGGTCATGGCGACCGACGAACGGGTCTTGCGGGTGGCGATTTCAACGGTGGCGACCGGCGCGGCTGCCGCCGCCGCTTCCGCTTCCGTGGCGTAGTCGGCCGCCGGGGCCGGCGCGGCTGCCATGTCGGCGACGGCGGCGGCAACGTTGGCGGCCATGGCCAGCATAGGGAAGCTCAGCGCGGCGAAGCACACCGCGGATAATTTCTTGTTCATGTTTTGCCTTGAGGAGCAGTTTGAGGGAATAGCAACGTCGCGAATGATAGGGACCGAGTGTTACCGGATCATGACGCTGGTGCGCTACACTGCTGGCTGGAAATTAAGGAGACGACACGATGCGCAGACTTTTGATGCTGGCGATGGCGCTGCAACTGGCCGGTTGCTACACGGTGAATCAATCGGCCCTGGGGAACTTCGTCACGCAGACGGTGCAACCCGGCATGCCGCTGGACCAGGCGCTGGTGCGCATGCGCGCCGAGGGATTCTTCTGCAATACCAGTAGCGCCGGCACGGTGACGATCTGCACTCGCAACCAGGACCGTTTCCTGCGCGGCTCGTGCCTGGAGCGCGTCGACATGGTGCGCAGCGCGACCTCTACACAAACCGTCGGCGCCATCGATGTGATGGAAACCCGCTGCGCAAAAATTTGATATGACAACAGAAAGAAATTCGTTACGCTTGCCGCCCCGCAGGGCGGTGTTGAAATCGCCCGAGGACGCCGAGGCCAAGAAACGGGCGCAGGAGCAAAGAGATGCGGAGGTGCGCGGCGTCGCCTCCATTCACGACATGCGGGAAGCGATCAAGCACGCCGCGCGCGCCTTGCCGGCGATTGCGGAAGTGCCGCTTTTGGGCGTGCTCAGCGCGGCGGCCTTCCGCGCGCGCGCCGCGCAAGGCCTGCCGTTCCTGACGACCGGGCTGGTCAAGCGCTGGCCGCTGTCGGCCCAGCCGCCGGAGATCCTGCGCGAACGCTACAGCCATGTGCCGGTGCGGGCGCGGGTGGGCGACTATATCAACACCGCCTTCGCGGCCGACCGCGCGATGCAGGATATGTCCATGGGGGAGTATCTGGATGTGGTCGACTCGGGCGTGCACGCACTGCCGCCGTACCTGGGCAACCTGGAACTGCGCGAGTTGAACAGCCTGTGCCACTGGCCCACGTATTTCGACAAGATGGGACCGCCGCGTTTCTGGGTAGGCCCGGCCGGCACGGTGACGCCGCTGCACTGCGACTACGACGACAACATCTTCGCGCAGATATGGGGCACCAAGCGCATCTTCCTGTCGCCGCCGCATCACGACGAATTCCTCTACCCGAGGGAGGCGAACGCCATCCTGTTCGGATCGCCGTTCGACCCCGAGGCGCCGGATTTCGACCAGTTCCCGCTGGCGCGCCAGGCGACGATGATCGAGGTCATCGTCAACCCGGGCGATATGCTGTATGTGCCCGCCGGCTGGTACCACCAGGTGCGCGCGCTGACGTTTTCGCTGTCGTCCAACCGCTGGGCCAGGGCCGTGCCGTTCGCGCTGAGGGCGCCCGGAGCTTGATGCCAGCTTAGTGCTTGGCTTCGCTGGCCGGGATCAGCGCTTCCACCGGCGCGTCGGTGGCGAACAGCTGGGCGCAGTCGACTTTGTCGTAGTCGTAGTGCTGGCCGCAGAAGTCGCAGTTGACGCCGACGTGGCCTTGCTCTTCCAGCACGCTGTCCACTTCGGCGCGGCCCAGCATCTTCAGCATGTTGCCGACCTTTTCGCGGGTGCAGGTGCAGTGGAAGGACGGATGCAGCGGATCGAACACGCGTATCGTCTCTTCCCAGAACAGGCGCTGCATCAGCACGTCGATGGTGGTCGACAGCAATTCCTCCTGCTTCAAGGTCGAGCCGAGGATGACGGCGCGGTTCCAGGTTTCCAGCGCCTCGTCCTCGGTCAGCGGGGCGGTCTCGACGGCGGTCTTGCCGCCGTTGTAGGGCAGCTTTTGCAGCAGCAGGCCGCGCGAGACGTTGTCGTCCGCCGCCAGCCACAGCTTGGTGTCCAGCTGTTCCGAGCGCAGCATGTAGTTCTCGATGACGGTGCCGACGTCGTCGCCGTCCAGCGGCACGATGCCCTGGTAGGGTTGCTGGCCGGGCATCTTGTCGGCCGGGTCGAGCGTGATGATGAAGCGGCCCTTGCCGTGCGCGTTCAGCAGCGTCGGCAGCCTGGCGTCGTCGGCGATCGCGGCGTCCGGATCGATCTTGGCGGTGGCGCGCAGGTGCAGGTCGGCGTCGCATTCGACCACCAGCAGCCGCACCGGACCGTCGCCGTGGATCTGCATGATGATGGAGCCGTTGAATTTCAGGTTGGCCGACAGCAGCGCGGCGGCGGCCACCATCTCGCCCAGCAGTTTTTTCACCGGGGCAGGATAGGCGTGGCGCGACAGCACCTCGCGCCAGGTGGCGGAGATGTCGATGAACTCGCCGCGCACGGCGGCGTTGTCGAAGATGAATTTCTGCAGGGTATCCTGGCCGATGATGGGGGTAATGCTCATTTCTTATCCGATCTTTTTGAGTTGCGTCTTGAACAGTTGGCCGCGCTGCACGTAGCCGTCGGCGATGACCAGCAGGCGCGCGGCGTCTTCATCGGTCAGCGTGCGCACGGCCTTGGCCGGCGAGCCGATGATCAGCGAGTTGTCCGGGAATTCCTTGCCTTCGGTGACCAGCGCGCCGGCGCCGACCAGGCAGCCCTTGCCGATCTTCGCGCCGTTCAGGATCACCGCCTGGATGCCGATCAGCGCGCCATCGCCGATGCTGCAGCCGTGCAGCATGGCCTGGTGGCCGATGGTCACGTTCTTGCCCACGGTCAGCGGGTAGCCCATGTCCGTGTGCATTACCGTGCCTTCCTGTACATTGCTGTTTTCACCGATGGTGATGCGTTCGTTGTCGCCGCGCAGCGTCGCACCGAACCATACCGTGGTGTTGGCGCGCAGGCTGACCTTGCCGACAACGTTGGCGGAGTCGGCAACAAACGACGATGCATCTATCTCGGGCGCGTGTTCGCCCAGTTGATATATAGACATTGGAAACCTTAGGTTGAGTGCTGATGAGCGGCGGGATGGCGCTATTTTACGCTTGCGTGGCTAGCGAACGGTCGTGCTATTATTTTGCCTTATCGCTGGCAAGCAACCGATATTGCGCCGGCCTGCGCATTTTCAAGGACCAAACATGAGCTACACGCCTTCCCGTTCCGAATTCCTGGCCATCCGCGGCCTGCGCTGCCATGTGCGTCATTGGGGGCGCGAGGGCGCGCCCAAGATCTTCATGCTGCACGGCTGGATGGACGTGGGCGCCTCGTTCCAGTTCGTCGTCGACGCGCTGCGCGGCGACTGGCATGTGATCGCGCCGGACTGGCGCGGCTTCGGGCTGTCCGAGCGCAGCGGCGCCGACACTTACTGGTTCCCCGACTACCTGGCCGACCTGGACGCGATCCTGCGCCACTACTCGCCGGAGCAAGCGGTCAATCTGCTGGGGCACAGCATGGGCGGCAACGCGGTCGCGCTGTATGCCGGCGCGCGGCCGGAGCGCATCCGCAAGCTGATCAACCTGGAAGGGGCCGGCTTGCGCGCCAGCAAGCCGGATCAGGCGCCCGGTCGTTTCGCCAAGTGGATGGACGGTTTGCTGGAACAGCCGGAACTGCGCAGCTATCCGAGCCAGGCGGCCGTTGCCGCGCGGCTGCAAAAGACCAATCCGCGCCTGGGCGACGAGCGCGCCGCCTTCCTCGCGCAGCACTGGTCGGCGCAGAACGACGCCGGTGAATGGGAAATCCTGGGCGATCCGGTGCACAAGCAGACCGGACCGCTGCCGTATCACGTCGAGGATGTGATGGCTTGCTGGAAGGCGATCGCGGCGCCGGTGCTGTGGGTGGAGGCTGAGCAGACCAATATGTGGACCTGGATGGGCGACGAGCAGGGCGGGCGCGCCGAGTTGACGCGCCGGCTGGCGCATTTGCGCGACGTGCGCCGCGAGGTGCTGGCCGACGCCGGCCACATGCTGCACCACGACCAGCCTGAGCAGCTGGCGCACCTGATCGAGGATTTCCTCGCGGGCTGACAGGAAGGACTTGCCAAGACTTTGCTTATTTGGCATGATTGATCCCATGACTTCCCATCCGACCATGACAACCCGCCGCCACGTCGCCCACGACGCTGGTGTTGCCGCGTTTGCCGGTCGGAGCCTGCCTTTCCGCGCCGTCTCCATTATTCGAATTATTCAGGGTCGCTGAGCTGCGGCTGCGCCGGTGCTCGGCGCCCCCAGCCTCCACGCGGCTCAGCCCGCATTCCCTCGAATATTTTATGGAGCAGCATCATGACCCTATCGTATCCCTCGCTGGCCGAAATCCGCGCCACCGCCCACCGCCTGCAAGGCAAGATCCTCGAGACGCCCGTGTGGCGCTGGCAGACCGGCGTCATCGAGCAGCAGTTTGCCGCAGGCGAGGTGTGGCTCAAGCTGGAATTGTTCCAGAAGACCGGCACCTTCAAGCTGCGCGGCGCCCTCAATTGCGTCGAAGCGCTGGACGCCGAGGAGCTGCGTCGCGGCATCGTCGCCGTCAGCGCCGGCAACCACGCGATCGCCGCCGCCTACGCCGCCCGGCTGGCGGGGTGTAGCGCCAAGGTCGTCATGCCGCGCCACGCCAGTCCGGCCCGCATCGCGGCCTGTCGCGAACTGGGCGCCGAGGTGCTGCTGATGCCGGACGTGCACCAGGCGTTTGCGCGCGGCCGCGAGATCGAACGCGACGAGGCGCGCACCATGCTGCATCCCTACGACGGCCCGCGCACCGCCCAAGGCACCGGCACGATAGGACTGGAGCTGATGGCCCAGGTGCCGCAGCTGGACGCGGTGGTGGTACCGGTGGGCGGCGGCGGCATGTGCGCGGGCATCGCCGCCGCCGTCAAACAGATCAATCCGGCCTGCGCGGTGTACGGCGTCGAGCCGTTCGGCGCGGACGCGCTGTATCGCAGCTTCGCCTCGGGCGTGCCGGAAACGCTGAAACGGGTCGATACCGTGGCCGACAGCCTCGGCGCGCCGTACGCGATGGCCTACAGCTTCGGCGTGTGCCGCCGCTTCGTCAACGAAGTGGTGCGGGTGACGGACGACGAGATCTGCCTGGCGATGCTGCATCTGTTCCGCGACGCCAAGCTGGTGGCCGAGCCGGCCGCCGCCGTGGCGACGGCCGCCCTGCTCGGGCCGCTGCGCGAGCGGCTGGCGGGCAAGCGCGTGGCGCTGCTGGTGTGCGGCTCGAACATCGATCCGTTGCGCTTTGCCGAGCTGCTGGCGCGCGGCGCGCGGGTGCGCGGCGACGGCCTTGATGCAGCCGTGGATGGATTTTGCGCAGGCAGCGTACAATGAGGCCTTCATTGCTGTAATCATTGAGCCATATGTTGAAAGTCGATCTGCACTGCCACTCCAACGTTTCCGACGGCGTCCTCGCGCCGGCCGCGGTCGCGCAGCATGCGCGCAAGGCCGGCGTGGACGTCTGGGCGTTGACCGACCACGACGAAGTGGGCGGCATTGCCGCCGCCCGCGCCGCCGCGGAGGAGCAGGGCATGCGCTTCGTGACCGGGGTCGAGATCTCGATCACCTGGGCCAACGAGACGGTGCACATCGTCGGCTTGCAGATCGACGAAAACAATGCCGGCCTGGTCGGCGGCCTGGCCCGCACCCGCTCCGGCCGCGACAACCGCGGCCACGAGATCGCCGCACAGCTGGCCAAGGTCGGCATCGACGGCGCCTACGAGGGCGCGCTGAAATATGTCGGCAATCCCGACCTGATGTCGCGCACGCACTTCGCGCGCTACCTGGTGGAAATTGGCGCTTGCGCCAATATTCCCGAAGTGTTCAAGAAATACCTGTCCGAAGGCAAGCCTGGCTATGTGCCGCATTGCTGGGCGTCGCTGGCCGATTCCGTCAACTGGATACGCGGCGCCGGCGGCATCGCCGTGATCGCCCATCCGGGCCGCTACAAATTCAGCCCGACCGCGCAGGGCGCGCTGTTCGACGAGTTCAAGCAACTGGGCGGCACGGCGATCGAAGTGGTCACCGGCAGCCATACGCCGGACCAGTATGCCGAGTACGCGCAGCTGGCCAACAGCTACGGCTTCCTGGCCTCGCGCGGCACCGACTTCCATGCGCCGGGCGAGTCGCGGGTGGACTTCGCGTTGCTGCCGCCGCTGCCGGCCAACGTCAAACCTGTGTGGCACGACTGGTTCTGACACGGTAAATTGCTGTATCGATTACCGTCCGCAAGTAATATCTTGTATCTTGATTTTGTGTTCCCGTGGTCATACCTTATGATTTGGGCAATTTGTCCGCACCCGGAGAACCAACAATGAAACGCATCATCCTGTTTATCGCCACCAACCTCGCTGTGATGCTGGTGTTGTCGATCGTCCTGTCGCTGCTGGGCATCGGCCGTCCCGGCTCGGGCAGCACACTGCAGCTGGGCAGCCTGCTGGCGTTCTCGCTGGTGGTCGGTTTTACCGGTGCGATCTTTTCGCTGCTGATCAGCAAGCCTATGGCCAAGTGGTCGACCGGCGCGCGCGTGATCGCGTCGCCGTCGTCGTCGACCGAGTTGTGGCTGGTCAATACCGTCAAGGCGCTGTCCGAGCGCGCCGGCATCGCCATGCCGGAAGTGGCCGTGTACGACGGCGAGCCGAACGCCTTCGCCACCGGCGCCTTCAAGAACTCCGCGCTGGTCGCCGTCTCGACCGGCCTGCTGCAAAACATGAACCGCGACGAAGTGGAGGCCGTGCTGGGCCACGAGGTCGCCCACATCGCCAACGGCGACATGGTGACCATGACGCTGATCCAGGGCGTGATGAATACCTTCGTCGTGTTCCTGGCGCGCGTGGTCGGCTTCTTTGTCGACAATGTGCTGCTGAAGAATAACGACAGCGAGCGCCGCGGTCCCGGCATCGGCTACATGGTGACGGTGTTTGTCTGCGAAATCGTCTTCGGCGTGGCCGCGTCGCTGATCGTGGCCTGGTTCTCGCGCCAGCGCGAATTCCGCGCCGACGCCGGTTCCGCCAAGCTGCTGGGCAGCTCGGTGCCGATGCAGCACGCGCTGGCGCGCCTGAACGGCATGGAGCCGGGCGCCTTGCCGCAATCGATCGCGGCCTCGGGCATCACCAGCGGCGGCGGCTGGGGTGCGCTGTTTTCCACCCACCCGCCGTTCGAGCAGCGTATTGCCGCCTTGCGTAGCGTACAATCCTGATCATTAATAACAGCGGCGAGGGCAGCAGCGGCCCCGCCAGCAATATATGAGTCAATTTTTTCAGGTCCATCCCGTCAATCCGCAGTCGCGCCTGATCAAGCAGGCGGCGCAGATCGTGCATGACGGCGGCATCGTCGCCGTGCCGACGGACTCCTGCTACGCGCTGGTCTGCCACCTGGACGACAAGAGCGCGGTTGAACGGCTGCGGCGGATACGCGGCATCGACGAAAAACACCACCTGACCCTGCTGTGCCGCGACCTCAGCGAGATCGGCGTCTACGCGCGGGTCGACAATCGCCAGTTTCGCCTGCTCAAGGCGGCCACGCCGGGCCCGTTCACTTTTATCCTCGAAGCGACCAAGTGCGTGCCGCGCCGGCTCAGCCACCCGTCGCGCAAGACCATCGGCCTGCGGGTGCCGGAAGACGCCATCGTGCATGCCTTGCTGGAAGAGCTGCAGCAGCCGCTGCTGGGCACGACCCTGATCATGCCGGGCGAGGAAGACGCGCTGAACGACGCCGACGCCATCTGCGAGCGGCTGGGCAAGCAGATCGAGCTGATCATCGACGGCGGCGCCTGCAGCATGGAGCCGACCACGGTGATCGACCTCAGCGGTGCCGGCGCCGAACTGGTGCGGCAGGGCAGGGGCGACGCCGCCATGTTCGGTCTGTAAGCCAGGCCTAAGACCGGGCTGTCAATGTCGGTCTGGCAATCGGGCAAGTGCGCCGGCCCTTGACGGCGTAGCAAGAGCACTTTGTGGCCTCTGGTAAAATCCCCTTCATGAACGACACCGACAGCATTATCCAGACCATCACGGTCTATGTGATCCCTGTTCTTTTTGCAATTTCCCTGCATGAAGCCGCACACGGATACGTCGCCCGCTATTTCGGCGACCCCACCGCAGCCAACGAAGGCCGCCTGAGCCTCAATCCGCTGCGCCACATCGACCCCTTCGGCACGGTGATCCTGCCGTTGATCCTGAGCCTGCTGCATCTGCCGGCGCTGGGCTACGCCAAGCCGGTGCCGGTCGATTACGGCCGCCTGCGCAATCCGAAGAAGCAGATGGCGCTGGTGGCCGCAGCAGGTCCGGCGGCCAACTTCCTCATGGGCCTGGCCTGGATGGCCCTGTGGGTGGTGCTGACCTATGCGCTGGGCGTGCCGCAGGATGATTTCTTCATCGAAATGTCCAAGGCCGGCATCGGCGTCAATTCGGCCATGTGCGTGTTCAACCTGATTCCATTGCCGCCGCTGGACGGCGGCCGCATCGTCACCGGCATCCTGCCGATGGCGCTGGCGCGCAAGTACGCGCAGATCGAACGCTACGGCGCGGTCGTGTTCATCGGCCTGATCCTGATGATGCAGTTCGGCATGTTGACCGGCTTCCTGATCGGCGGCATGCATATTCTGCAGAGCATCTTCCACGTGCTGCTGTTCCCCCTTATTTTCATTTTTAGCTGAGCCGACTATGTATCCCGATCGTGTTGTATCCGGCATGCGTCCGACTGGTTCCATGCACCTGGGTCATTACCACGGTGCCTTGAAGAACTGGATCAAGATGCAGTCCGAGCTGCCGTGCCTGTTCTTCGTGGCCGACTGGCACGCGCTGACCACGCATTACGACGACCCCAGCGTGATCGAGCGCAGCACCTGGGAAATGTTGATCGACTGGCTGGCCGCCGGCATCGATCCGTCGCAGTCGACCCTGTTCATCCAGTCGCGCGTGCCCGAGCATGCCGAGCTGCACCTGCTGCTGTCGATGGCCACGCCGCTGGGTTGGCTGGAGCGCGTGCCGACCTACAAGGACCAGATCGAGAACCTGGCCAGCAAGGACCTGGCCACCTACGGCTTCCTCGGCTACCCGCTGCTGCAGGCGGCCGACGTGCTGATCTACCGCGCCAGCCAGGTGCCGGTGGGCGACGACCAGGTACCGCATATCGAGATGATGCGCGAAATTGCGCGGCGGTTTAATCACTTGTACGGCAAGGAAAAAGGCTTCGAGGAAAAGGCGCAGGAAGCGGTCAAGAAGCTGGGCAGCAAGCGCGCCAAGCTCTACAACGAACTGCGCACCGAATACCAGCAGGACGGCAAGGAAGAGGCGCTGGAGCAGGCCAAGGCCATGCTGGACGACGCCCAGAGCCTGTCGATGGGCGACCGCGAGCGCCTGTTCGGCTATCTGGAAGGCAGCCGCAAGCTGATCCTGGTCGAGCCGCAGGCCCGCCTGACCGTCGCGTCGCGCCTGCCGGGCCTCGATGGCCGCAAGATGTCCAAGAGCTACGGCAACGCCATCGCGCTGCGCGAGGACAAGGAATCCGTCAGCAAGAAGGTCAAGACCATGCCGACCGACCCGGCCCGCGTGCGCCGCACCGATGCCGGCGACCCGGCCCGTTGCCCGGTCTGGCAGTTCCATCAGGTGTATTCCGACAACGCCACCCAGGAATGGGTGGTAAAAGGATGTAAATCCGCCGGCATCGGCTGCATCGAATGCAAGCAGCCGGTGATCGACGCCATCATCAAGGAACAGGAGCCGATGCACGAGCGCGCCCAGCAGTATCTGGACGATCCGTCGCTGGTGCGCGCCATCGTTGCCGACGGCAATGACGCGGCCCGCAAGCTGGCGCTGGAGACCATGCGCGACGTGCGCGAAGCCATGGGCCTGGCATACACATGAGCGGCGGCATGAGTGACACCGTCTCCCCCTGGGTGCGACGCTACGCCCCGCTGATCCCGGGCGGCGAGGTGCTGGACCTGGCGTGCGGCAGCGGCCGTCATTCGCGCCACCTGGCCGCGCTGGGCCATGCCGTGGTCGCGGTCGACCGCGACAACGAGGCGCTGGCCGCCGCGGCCGGGCCGGAAATCACCACCACCGAAATTGATCTGGAGCAGGAGGGCGCCGCCTGGCCA
Organism: Duganella sp. Dugasp56; assembly: GCF_047304105.1. Lineage (NCBI taxonomy): Bacteria > Pseudomonadati > Pseudomonadota > Betaproteobacteria > Burkholderiales > Oxalobacteraceae > Duganella > Duganella sp. Dugasp56. Next base: position 171,844 of record NZ_JBGLYQ010000002.1, on the reverse strand, counting down.
TTCGGGCCTGAGCGATTTGCCGGCATCGTGGTCACAAACTATCTGCATCGTCCGCTAATTGCGGACATGCTGGCCAGCCTGGCGCCGAACGGCGTGCTGCTGTACGAAACCTTCGCCGACGGCAACGCGCAGTTCGGCAAACCGTCGAATCCGGCATTTTTGCTGCAGCCCGGCGAACTGCTGGAATGGGCGCGCACCCACGGTCTGCGGGTGGTGGCCTTCGAGGATGGCGTCACCGACATGCCAAAAGCTGCCATGGTGCAACGTCTATGCGCCGTGAAGCCCGATTTTCCCCGCGTGGCGGCCCTTTTGCCGCCATTTTGATGGCCGATATGTCATCCGGAATGCACCATATCCGCAGCCTATCGTCTACAATCGTTGTTTTAATACTTTATGCAGTGGTTTCCTATGATTAAGGGCAGCATAGTAGCAATCGTCACCCCGATGAACGCAGACGGTAGTCTGGACTTCGAGGGCTTGAACCAGCTGATCGACTGGCACATCGCCGAAGGTACGGACAGCATCGTCATCGCCGGCACCACCGGCGAATCGGCCACCGTGAGCGTGGAAGAGCACTGCGCGCTGATCAAGGCGACCGTTGCCCACGCCAAGGGCCGCATCCCGATCATCGCCGGCGCCGGCGCCAACTCGACCGCCGAGGCGATCAAGCTGACCCGTTTCGCCAAGGAAGCGGGCGCGGACGCCACGCTGCAAGTGGTTCCTTACTACAACCGTCCTACCCAGGAAGGCATGTACCAGCACTTCAAGGCCATCGCCGAGGCGGTGGACCTGCCGGTGATCCTGTACAACGTACCGGGCCGTACCGTTGCCGACATGAGCAACGAGACCATCCTGCGCCTGGCCGCGATCCCCAACATCATCGGCGTCAAGGATGCGACCGGCAACATCGGCCGCGGCTACGACCTGCTGCGCCTGGCGCCCAAGTCGTTCGCCGTGTATTCGGGCGACGATCCGACCGCGATGGCATTGATGCTGGGCGGCGGCGCGGGCAACATCTCCGTCACCGCCAACGTCGCCCCGCGCGACATGGCCGACATGTGCCGCGCGGCGATCGCCGGCGATATCGCCAAGGCGGTGGAATTGAATAACAAGATGTTCCCGCTGCACCAGAAACTGTTCATCGAGCCGAATCCGGTGCCGGTCAAATGGGCGCTGGCGGAAATGGGCAAAATGCCGGCCGGCATACGCCTGCCGCTGGTGCCGCTGGCGGCCGAATGCCACGAAGCGGTACGCGCGGCCCTGCGAGAAGCCGGCGTACTGTAAAACCTTAGCAACAAGCCCCGACTTCGGTTCGGTTCATTCCTGATTTGCGCTTCTTAAACAGTAACGACATGACTATTCGCAAGACAGCTTCTATTTCCTCGCAACGCGCCCTGGTAGTTGGCGCATTGATGGCCAGTTTGACCGGTTGCGGCATGATCGGCTCGGTAGTCGGTAACGACAAGGTGGACTACAAGTCCGCCAAGAAGGCCAGCACGCTGGACGTGCCGCCGGATCTGACGCAGTTGCAGAAAGATAACCGCTATTCGCTGCCGGACTCGAACAACGGTGTCGCCACCGCTTCCGGCTACAACGCTTCCAAGGGCATCGCCACCGGTCCCGCCGCCATCATGCCAGGCACGCCAGCAGCAGGCACGGTCGCACCGACCTCGCTGAGCGACATCAAGGTCGAGCGCGACGGCAACCAGCGCTGGCTGGTCATCAAGCAGACGCCCGAGCAACTGTGGCCGCAGCTGAAGCAGTTCTGGGAAGATTCGGGTTTCGTGCTGGCGCAGGACAATCCGACCGCCGGCACCATGGAAACCGAGTGGAATGAAAACCGCGCGAAGATCCCGCAAGACTTCATCCGCAACACCATCGGCAAGGTCTTCGATTCCGTCTATTCGAGCGGCGAGCGCGACAAGTTCCGCACCCGCATCGAGCGTCGCGGCGACGGCGCCAGCGAGATCTACATCAGCCATCGCGGCGCGCAGGAAGTCGTCACCGGCGCCCAGAAGGAAAGCACCGTCTGGACCCCGCGTCCCAACGATCCGGGCCTGGAGGCCGAGTTCCTGGCGCGCCTGATGACCAAGCTGGGCAACGGCGCGGAAGTGGCGCAAGCCAAGACCGCCGTCGAATCGGCCATCGTGCAGCCGCAGCACGCGTCGCTGGTCGGCTCGGGCGCCGAGCGCGCCGTGCAGGTCGACGAAGGCTTCGACCGCGCCTGGCGCCGTGTCGGCCTGGCGCTGGACCGCGCCGGCTTCACCGTGGAAGACCGCGACCGCACCCAGGGTACTTACTTCGTTCGCTATGTCGACGACGTGACCGAGACCAAGGGCTTCTTCAGCAAGCTGTTCAGCTGGGGCTCGTCGTCGGAAGCCGATAAGGAAGCGCAGCGCTATCGCATCTCGGTGAAAGCCGGTGCGGGCAATAGCAGCACCGTGACCGTATTGAGCAATGCCGGCAAACAGGAAGCGACGCCGGTCAGCGATAAGATCCTGACCCTGCTGCACGAGCAATTGAAGTAATCGTAGAAGTATAAAAAAAACCGGCTTTAAGCCGGTTTTTTTATGCCTGTATTTAATCGCAGACAAATCTCCAGGCGAAAAAAAACCGGCCCGAAGGCCGGCTTTTTTCCGCTAGCTGATTACTTCGAAGCAGCTGGAGCAGCAGCAGCCGAAGCGGCTGGAGCAGCGGCAGCGTCCGAAGCAGCAGGAGCAGCAGCGGCAGGAGCAGCAGCGTCAGCAGCTGGTGCTGGTGCTGGAGCAGCAGCTGGAGCAGCTTCTGGAGCAGCTACTGGAGCTGGAGCAGCAGGAGCTTCTTCTTTTTTGGAGCAAGCAGCCAGAGCAACAGCCAGCAGGGAAACGATCAGCAGGGATTTTTTCATGGGTTTTCCTTAAAATTCAAAATTAAACACAATTGTTGCGATTAATAATTACCGGTAATTATCGCTCATTAGGTCGTCTTCGAAGGCTTTCGTACCTGGAAATGGTGCCTGCCAGACAACGGAAACTTCCTAACCGAATATTATAGCGATTTTTAGTGCGTCGCAATAGGACAAACAGTCGTTCCCACAACTATTTTGCGATATCGCAACATTTAACTTTCGACTTCCTTTTAGGGAAATCGTGCCTAATTACCAGCGTTCGCATCGAACACACGCATTTTACCCGGAACTGGCTCACAATCCAGTTGAGTTTGCATACAAACCGGGGCTGGATTCTAACCAAATTGTAATAAAACGTTCCGAACTGGTCTGGACATCGGCCGGCGAGTCGAAAACCGCTTCACCACGGAAATGTTCAGCATGAAAGCGGCGCACGATATCGCGCTGGTCGGCGATGCAGAAGGAATCCGTCAATTGCCGCAGGTTCTGGCTGGTGCGGCGCACTTCCAGCAAATGGCCGTAGTCCTTCAGCAGGCGCAGGAAGCGGGGCGCGTCGCGCTCCATGTGGCGGCCGTCGTGCGCCACCAGCTGCAGGCGCCCGCCGTTCTGGAAGAAGCGGCGCAGCAGGGCGTCGGTGGCGCTGCTGCCCAGTTCCCAGATGGCGAAGTCCGGATCGAACATCTCCAGCGTATGCTCGGCCCGGCCGAGGCAGTTGGACAGGTGCTGGGCAAACTCCGCCCGCGTCGTGAAGGGAAATGCCTGCCTGTCCATATTGCCTCCTTGTTTAGTCCAAACCCTTTAGCCCAGTTCGATCCAGCCGTCCTGGTACCAGGTATAGAGCGCGTCCATGACGTCGTCCGACGCCTGCGCCATCTCCGCGCCGGCCAGCGCGCGGTTGTTGGCCAGCAGTTCGAGGGTGATCTTGTCGGCGCGGCTGACGCCGAACGATTCGCCGTTGATGAAGACATTTTTACCGCGGTACAGCATCTGCGTCTTGCGCGACAGCACCAGGCCTTTTTTCGCGGCCGCCTCGGCGAACTTGCCGACCGTCAGCGGCTTGGCCGGGCCGGTGAAGAACACATTGTGCTTGGGCTCGGACATGTACTCGCCGAAGAAGATGGTGATGTCTTCCTCGGTGAAGCGCACCTTGTTCAATTCCTCGGCCAGCGAGCTCAGCATGTGACGGGGGATCTCCGCCGGCTTGGCGGTCGCCTCCAGTTCCGGATCGGCGTAGCGGCCCGGCAGGTCGATCGAGTCGGCCATGAACTGCAGGAAGGCTTCGCCCAGCTCCTGGTACGACGGCGAACGGAAGCCGATCGAATAGGTCTGGCAATCGCCGATGGCGACGCCGTCGTGCGCGTAGTGCGGCGGCAGGTACAGCATGTCGCCCGGATTGAGCACGAACTCCTCGTTCGGCTTGAAGTTGGCCAGGATCTTCAGCGGCAGGCCCTCGACCAGGCTCAGGTCCTTTTGCGGGCCGATCTTCCAGCGGCGCTGTCCCTGCGCCTGCAGCAGGAACACGTCGTAGGAATCGAAGTGCGGACCGACGCCGCCGCCGTCGGTGGCGAAGCTGACCATCAGGTCGTCCAGGCGGGCATCGGGGATGAAGCGGAACTGGCGCAGCAGCGCGTCGGCCTTGGCGTCGAACAGGTTGACGCCCTGGACCAGCATGGTCCAGCCCTTCTGCGTCATCGGCGGCAGGCTTTCCAGCGGGCCGTGCTGCATATTCCACTCGCCGTCGACCGAGGTGATCAGGCGCGATTCGGCGTGGTTGGTCGCGGCCAGCTTGGTCAGCGCCTCCATGCTCAGCAGCGGTTTGAAGCCGGGGATGGCTTTACGGATCAGCAGAGGCTTCTTGTGCCAGTAGTCGCGCAGGAACTGCGCCGGCGTGATGTCGCCGAGGAGAGGTAATTTTTTCATACCGCATTATAACCATCCGCCGCAGCAATTGCCGGGCCGGCGGCGGCCCGGGCGGCGATCCAAGGTATAATCGCGGGGCTTATATACAGAAAGGAATTAGAAATGAAGATTGCCAAGAACACGGTCGTGACTGTGAATTACAAGCTGTCCGATGCCCAGGACAATCTGATCGAAGACGGCCGTCAGCCCATGGTCTACCTGCACGGTGGCTACGAGAACACCCTGCCAAAAATCGAAGAAGAACTGGACGGCAAGGAAGTCGGCTATTCGTCCATCATCCAGATCGAACCGGAAGACGCGTTCGGCGACTACGACGCCGCGCTGGTCAAGGTCGAGCCGCGCAACCGCCTGCCGGAACCGCTGGAAGTCGGCATGCAGTTCGAAGGCATGCCGGATGGCGACGATGGCGAAGAGGCGATGATCTTCACCGTCACCGATATCGCCGACGACAAGGTCGTCCTGGACGGCAACCATCCGCTGGCCGGCATGGCGCTGCGCTTCTCGCTGAGCGTTGCCGAAGTGCGCGAAGCGTCGGATGAGGAAATCGCCCACGGCCACGTGCACGGCGCCCACGGCCACCACCACGGTGACGAGGACGACGAAGGCGAAGACGGCGACCACGTCGCCATCCACCCGATTCACTAAGTCCTAGTGCGTCAAGGCGTCGTTTCGGCGCCGCCGCCCTTCAATGCAAAGAGGGTGGCGGTGCCCGGAGCGACGCGCACCTCGGCCCATTCGGCGGCCAGGCTCAGATGTCCCACATTGCCGCGCCAGTTGATGGCGGCCTCGGTCCCGGCGGACGCGCCGCCCTGGGTATCGATCAGCAGCACCTTCCCTTTGAATTTTTCCGCCATCGCCCGTATCTGCCGGCGCGGTTCGGCGAAGCCGTCCTGCTTCGATTGAAAACTCGGCAGCAGCGAAAACCCTTCCTCCGCCTGCACGCCGACGTCGCCGTCCGAGAACAGCACCAGCCCTTGCAGCTTCTGCCGCTCGGCCAGCGTGAACAGGCGGTGCAGCCACGCGCGGTTGGCCACCAGGCGGTCCTCGTACTCGCTGTTGCGGCCGGCCTCGGGGCGGAAGTGGTTGTTATTCGCCGGCAGGTTGATGGTGGCGAACAGCACCTTGCCATGTTCCCAGTGCGCGTTCTCGGCGTAGCTGCGGAACTTGGCGGTGGACGACAGCCGCGTGAGCGGCATGCGCTTCGCGCCCAGCGATTCGGCGTCGGCGTAGAACAGTTCGCGCAGGCGGTTCAGGCGTTCGATGGCGTTCGAGCGGCCGGCGGAATTGAGGCAGCCGCTCCAGTCGCTGCCGGCCAGCGACACGATCATCGGCGGCGGCGACTCGTCCAGCAGCGCGCGGCGCTGGGCATACAGCTTGTCGCTGCAAGGCTCGCTGGCGGACTTGATGCCGGTGGCGACGATGAAGGCCGGATTGACCTGCGCCGCGTCGGCGATGGCGCGCTTGAGCACCGCTTCGTCCGGAGCGTTCTTGAACGAGTGGCCGATCACGCCGAAGCGGAAGCCGGCCGTCGGCGGTACCGCCTGCGCAAACAGCGCCGCCGACGCGACGATCGCGCCGAGCAGCATGCGGCGGGTGCAGCGCAGGCGCATCATGCCTGCGCCGTCTCCGTCAGGCGCTTGAGCTGATACAGGCGCTCCAGCGCTTCGCGCGGCGTCAGCGCATCGGGATCCAGCTCGTCCAGCGCATCGAGCAGCTCGCGCATGGCGGGGCTGGCGGCGGCCGGCGCGGCGGCGATCTCCTCGTCGTCGGCATCGGCCACCGGCGCGGCGAACAGGTCCAGCTGCGGACGGGCGTCCAGCGCCTGCGATTCCAGCCGCGCCAGATGCTTGCGCGCGGCCTTGATCACCGGCTGCGGCACGCCGGCCAGCTGCGCCACCTGCAAGCCGTAGCTCTGCGAGGCGGGGCCGTCCTGCACCGCGTGCAGGAACACGATGCTGTCCTTGTGCTCCACCGCCGACAGGTGCACGTTGTGGGCGGTCGGATGGCTGTCCGGCAGCTGCGTCAGTTCGAAGTAGTGGGTGGCGAACAGCGAGAAGCTGCGGCTGGTGTCGATCAGGTGGCGCGCGATCGCCCACGCCAGCGCCAGGCCGTCGAAGGTCGACGTGCCGCGGCCGATTTCATCCATCAGCACCAGCGAATGCTCGGTGGCGCCGTTGAGGATGGCCGCCGCCTCGGTCATCTCGACCATGAAGGTGGAACGGCCGCCTGCCAGGTCGTCGGTCGCGCCGATGCGGGTGAAGATGCGGTCGATAGGGCCGATCACCGCGCTCGCCGCCGGCACGTAGCTGCCCATGTAGGCCAGCAGCGTGATCAACGCCACCTGGCGCATGAAGGTCGATTTACCGCCCATGTTCGGGCCGGTGATCAGCAGCAGCCGGCGCTCGTCGACGAAGCGGCAGTCGTTGGCGATGAAGCGCTCGATCTGGTTTTCCACCACCGGGTGACGGCCCTCGGCGATGTTGATGCAGGGCGTGTCGACCAGCTGCGGCGCGCACCAGTTGTGGCGCAGCGCGTGGTCGGTCAGCGAGACCAGCGCGTCCAGTTGCGCCAGCGCTTTCGAGATGGTCTGCAGGCAGCCGATGAACGGCGCCAGGTCGCCCAGCAGCTGGTCGTACAGCATCTTCTCGCGCGCCAGCGCCTTGTCCTGCGCCGACAGCGCCTTGTCCTCGAAGGCCTTCAGCTCCGGCGTGATGTAACGCTCGGCGTTCTTCAGCGTCTGGCGGCGGCGGTAGTCGTCCGGCACCTTGGTGGTCTGGCCGTGCGTGACTTCGATGTAGAAGCCGTGCACCTTGTTGTACTCGACGCGCAGGTTGGCGATGCCGGTGCGGGCCCGTTCGCGCGTCTCCAGGTCGACCAGGAACTGGCCGGCGTTTTCCGACAGCGCGCGCAGCTCGTCGAGCTCCGCGTCGAAGCCGCGCGCGAACACGCCGCCGTCGCGCACCATCGCGGCCGGCTCCTGCATCACGGCGCGCTGCAGCAGGTCGAGGCAGGCTTCCGGCGTGGCGATGTCGGCGTGGATGGCGTTCAGCAGGCCGTCGGCGTCGGTCAGCGCGGCCTGCAGGCCGCGGCGCAGCGCCGGCAGTTGCTGCACGCCGTCGCGCAGGCTGGCCAGGTCGCGTGGACGCGCCGACAGCAGCGCGATGCGGGTGGTGATGCGTTCGATATCCGGCACCTGGGCCAGCGTGTGCGACAGCGAGCCGGTGGCGTCGGCCTGGCCCAGCGCGGCGATGGCCTGGTGGCGCGAGCGGGCGATGCCCTGGTCGCGGCGCGCATGGTGCAGCCAGTGGCGCAGCAGGCGCGAACCCATCGCCGTGCGGCAGTGGTCCAGCAGCGAAAACAATGTCGGCGATTCCTGGCCGCGGATGGTCTCGGTCAGTTCCAGGTTGCGGCGGGTGGCGGCGTCGAGGCCGATGAATTCGTTCTCGGTTTCGGTGGCCAGCGTGCGCACGTGCTGCAGGCCGCGTCCCTGCGTGGACTGGGCGTAGCGCAGCAGCGCGCCGGCCGCGCCGAACGCGGCGCCCAGGCCGTCGGCGCCGAAGCCGGTCAGGGTGGCCACGCTCAGCTGATCGAGCAGCGCCTTGTGGCCGCTGACGACGTCGAAGTGCCAGTCGGGCACCCGGTTGACGTGGCAGGGAATGGTTTCCTCGAACAGGTCGGCGTTATCGCCGCGCAGCACCTCGGCCGGCGCGATGCGCTCCAGCTCCTGCTGCATGCGCGCCTGCACGGTGCGGCTGTCGCCGGAGAACTCCATCAGCTTCAGCGCGCCGCTGGCCAGCGACAGCCACGCCAGGCCGGCGGTGGCGACCTTGCGCTGGCTGATGATGCACATCGCCAGCAGCGGACGTTCGGCCTTCTCCGGCAGCAGGTCGGCGTCGGTCAAGGTACCCGGCGTGACCACGCGCATCACCTTGCGTTCGACCGGGCCCTTGCTGGTGGCCGGATCGCCGATCTGCTCGCAGATCGCGCAGGACTCGCCGATCTTGACCAGCTTGGCCAGGTAGCCCTCGAGCGAATGGAACGGCACGCCGCACATCTTGATCGGCTGGCCGTTCGAGCTGCCGCGCGCCGTCAGCGTGATGTTCAACACGCGCGCCGCTTTTTCCGCATCCGAATGGAACAGCTCATAGAAGTCGCCCATGCGGTAGAACACCAGCATGTCCGGGTACTCCGCCTTGATGGCGAGGTACTGCTGCATCATCGGCGTGACTTTTTCGGTAGGACTGTTCTTGACGGCTGCGGCGTTGATTTCGTTCGGGACGGTGGTCATTGGTTCTTTTTCGGCGATGCATGAGTCGGTTTTGCGGCGGCTCAACCGGCCACCGCGCTGAACCCGTCATTTTACCGCGTTCGGCTGTGCCACTGGAGAATTTGCAAAGGGCGGGTGCGGATCTGGATTGGTGCCTGCGATGCACCAGCATGTATCCCTGTCGGGCACTACCGTCGCCGGTCCTGCGCGGCCATGCTTCGTCGCGCAAAATTGCCCGGGCTCGCAAAGCGGCGGCCGATAGTGCGATCCGGCAGAGCGTATTATTATTGTAGGAACGTTTTGGACGGGTGATATTTGCAGTAGAAAACACTTCGTAACCAATTTTATAGGATGACTTGATATGACATTGCGCCATCGCCAATCACCGCTGGTGTTATTTGTCGCATTCCCCCAAATGGGGCTGCTGGACCTGACCGGCCCCCAGTCGGCATTTTGGGTCGCATCGAAGAATATGGTGAAGCGTGGCGCGCCCGGTTACGACCGGCATACCGTCAGCTTGCACGGCGGACTGATTCAAACAGCGGAAGGGGTGGGCATAGACACCCGGCCGTTCAGCGATTTCGAGGGCAGCGAGATCGACACGATAGTGGTTCCGGGGGCGCCGTATGTCTTGGCGGCACTGGAGGAAGTCCAGGAAACCGTGGACTGGATACATGTCAACTCCCAATCGGCGCGCCGCACGACCTCGGTTTGCACGGGTGCTTTCCTGCTGGCCCAGGCGGGCTTGCTGCAAGGGAAGCGGGTCGCAACGCACTGGGCCATGTGCGACGAGTTGCAACGGCGCTTTCCCGCGCTGAGCGTGGACCCGGAGGCCATCTTCGTGCAGCAGGGCGCCACCTGGACTTCAGCCGGCGTTACCGCCGGCATCGACCTTGCGCTGGCCCTGATCGAAGCGGATTGTGGCCGGGACATGGCCATGCAGGTTGCCAAGGAGCTGGTGGTTTTCCTGAAGCGCTCAGGGGACCAGGCGCAGCATAGCGAGTTGCTTCGGGCGCAGTCGAAGGATACTGCGGTCTTTGACGAACTGCACCTGTGGCTGTCGGAGAACCTCGGCATGGCCGATCTTTCGGTGAGCGTGCTGGCCGAGCGTGCGTGCATGAGCCCGCGCAACTTCTCCCGCGTGTACAAACAAAAGACCGGCAATGCTCCCTTCAAGGCGCTGGAGTTGTTTCGCCTGGAGGCGGCACGGCGCCTGCTTGAAAACTCGGAGCGGAATCTGGACCAGATCGCCCGCCAGTGCGGCTTTGCCGACGAGGAGCGCATGCGGGTGACTTTCCACCGCAATCTGGGGATTTCGCCGTCGGATTATCGGAAGCGCTATTCGCGCCCTGCCGAAGCTCAATAGGCAAGGGGTTCGACGGCGGCTTGTCCGCCCCCGGGCGTGAAATGCGTAATGCAATGCAGGTCCAGCGCGCGGATATGCAGGGTCATGTAGTCGATGAAGACCCGTATCCGTTGCGGCAGGTGGTGGCGGCTCAGGTAACACACATAGTGGCCGCGATCGTCGGGCGCGTAGGAGGCGAGGCAGGCCACCAGCCGGCCGGCGCGCAGGTGATCGCATATCTGATAGCCCGCCATCTGCGCCAATCCCTCGCCATCGAGCACGGCCTGTAACACCAGGTCGGCGTCGTTGTAACTGCTGCTGGCCTGGGGCAGGAATTTTTTCTCAACCCCGCCCACCTTGAACTGCCAGTCGCAAGTCCGGCCGGAGGCCAGCAGCAGGTTGATGCATCGGTGCTGCGCCAGTTCGCCGACGGTGTGTGGCATGCCGTGCTTCCGAACGTATTCGGGGGATGCGCAAACCAGCATTTGCATGGGTATCAGCTGCTTCGCCACCACCTGGCTGTCATCCATGCGGCCATTGCGGAATGTCACGTCGATCCGGTCGGAGATCAAGTCGGCCTGGCTGTCGTCGAGCAGCAGCTCGACCCTGATCTCCGGATAGCTCTCGCGGAAACCGCGCAACAGCGGTGCCACTATCTTGCGCCCGAAACCCACCGTTGCGCCGAGACGCAGCAAGCCCCTCGGCGCCCCGCTGCGCAGTTCGCGCATCTCTTCAATCGATCGGACGATGCGTTCCACCCCCGGTTTGCAGTTCTCGTAAAACAGCTCGCCTTCGCCCGTCAGCGAGGTGCTGCGGGTGGTGCGTAGAAACAAACGGGTATCGAGTTGCCCCTCCAGTTTTTGCACGCTACGACTGATCGCCGAGCGGCCGATGCCGAGTCGCTCCGCCGCCTTGGCGAAGCTCCCCTCATGGACCACTGCGATGAAGGCGACCACGCCCGCGTAGGTGGTGGCGAAACTCGACGCCAGCGGGTCGATCTCGTGGTTCGGTTGGAGTTGATGAAGTGCCATATATACGCCTAATCACGTTGTCACATACGACCCAACTATATGGGGCAGCGTCTGCGCAAGGTCGGTAGTCAGGGCGGAGTGCCTGCTCAGCGCGATCCTTGTTTCCTGAATGGGATGTTAGGTTCGAACTTACCCGACGTAAATGACAAATATCCCTTTAATTATGACAAGCGCCCACGCGATTGTTGCCCCCCATGAACCATCGTGCGGCCCGCCGCAGGCCTACCGCACTGCCGGGGGCGAGCCTAGAATTTCTTCAGCAATACCGCGCTATCACATCCATCTCGAAAGGCAGGACAATATGAAAATCGTCGTTATCGGAGGCTCCGGCCTCATCGGAAGCAAGCTGGTCAACATTCTCCGCGCACGCGGCCATGAGGTGCTTCCTGCTTCGCCTGCATCCGGCGTCAACACCATCACCGGCGAGGGACTTGCCCGGGCGCTGGCCGGGGCCGACGTGGTGGTGGACGTCGCCAACTCTCCCTCGTTCGAAGACCAGGCGGTGATGGAATTCTTCCAGACTTCCGGCCGCAACCTGCTGGCTGCGGCCGCAGCGGCGGGTGTCCGGCATCACGTCGCGCTGTCTGTCGTCGGCGCCGACCGCCTGCCCGACAGCGGCTACCTGCGCGCGAAAATCGCGCAGGAAGAGCTGATCCGAAAATCGGGCCTGCCTTACACCATCGTCCGTGCGACCCAGTTCATCGAATTCCTCGGCGGCATAGCCACGGCAGGCTTCGATGGCCAGGTGATACGCCTGTCGTCCGGCTTGATGCAGCCGATCGCTTCGGACGATGTCGCCGCCGCCGTGGCCGACTTTACCCTGGGTGGTCCCATCAATGGCATTGCTGAAATTGCCGGCCCCGAGCGCGAGAGCATGGCCGGCCTGGTGCAGCGCTATCTGAAAAGCACCAATGACGCCCGTCCTGTCGTGGCCGACGCGCACGCACGGTACTTCGGCGCAGAGCTGGCCGAGCTTAGCCTGGTGCCTATCGGTCAGGCGCGTTTGGGCACGATCACGCTCGGGCACTGGCTGAAGACCGCCGGCGCCGTGCACAAATAAGTCGGTCCGGCAGCAGGTCTGCCGGGATGAATGTTGGCCCATGGTGTGGCCCAGACGTAGGAGCTTCCCCCCAATGAAAGAACTGTCCCCGCCACCGACTTCCATGCTGGATAAATACGTCGGTGAGAACTTTAAACCCCTGTACTCGACCAGTGTCAGCGTGACCGGCGGGATCGCATCGCACGGACGGGCTTCGGGCGTAGCCCGCTCGGACGACGGCAGTCTCGACGTCGAGCTGCGACTGCCGAAGGCGCTTGGCGGCCCCGGTGGCGGCACCAATCCCGAGCAATTGTTTGCCGCTGCCTTGGGCGCCTGCTTCCACGGCGCGCTGAACTTGCTGGCAACCAAGGCCAACATCAAGTTCGAAGGCTGCCAGGTCAACGTCTCCGTCTCTTTTGGACGAGACCCGGTGGACGGACTTTATATGCTGGTTGCCGAGGTCACCATTGAAATCCCTGGCGTCCCCGTCCCGGCGGCGGAAGAACTGGTTCGAAATGCGGAACGCGTGTGCCCGTACACCAAGATGGCGAGGCACGGCATCATTTGCATCGTCGCCTTGGCCAAGCCGGCGCGGTAGCGCCGGCAGTGGCACTCCCAGGCAATATTTTTTGAAAGAGAAAATCATGAATATCTTTGACGGCGGTCCCGACAACGCAGGCCCGGGGGAGCTCAACCCGCGACGCCAATTCCTGCGCTACATGATATCCAGTCCACTGCTCGGCAGCGGTGCTGGCCTTGCCACCTTGACGTCGCTGCTGGCGGCCTTGCCGGAGGCTGCCCAGGCGCAGAGCTACGATGTGTTGCGCGCCCAGACCAAAAAAATCGGCGACATTATTGACGCTCCGGAAGATGCGCTCGATGTGTTTGACTTCGAGCCGGCGGCGCGCAAGGCTTTGCCGCCCGCCCATTACGGTTATCTCGCCACCGGCGTCGACGGTGACGCCACACTACGCGCGAACAGCGAAGACTACGCCAGGATCCGCATCAAGGCGCAACGCCTGGTCGACGCCCGCAAGATAGACACCCGTCTTCAATTGCTGGGCGCCACCTTTGCCAGTCCGATCTATATCTCTCCCATCAGCAGTCAAGGCGCCTTTCATTCAGACGCGGAAGGGGCCGTGGCACGCGCCGCGCGCGCCAGGGGCATGCACATGATCTTGTCCTCGGTGGGCAACACGTCGATTGCCGATGCGAGCAAGGAGCATGGCTCCCCCGTCTGGCTGCAGGTATATCCGACCGATGACTGGAACGTGACGATGGCGTTGATCAGGAAGGCGGAAGCGGCCGGCACGCCCGCGATCGTGCTGACCGTCGACCGCCAGGGCGGGCGCAATACGCAGACGCTGTTCCGTTACCGCCGCCAGGACGACCGGACTTGCATTGCCTGCCATGGCGGCGGCTTCGCCAATGAGGTGTCGCGCAAGCCGAATTTCCAGGGGATCGACGTGTCGAAAGTCACCAACCTGTACGGCACCGGCATGACCTGGGACTTCGTGGCGAAGCTGCGCATGGCCACCAAAATGAAGGTGATACTGAAGGGCATCATGACGGCCGAGGACGCGACAAGAGCGGTCAAGGCCGGCGTCGACGGCATCATCGTTTCCAACCACGGCGGAAGGGCGGAGGAGAGCCTGCAGTCGACGATCCGCGCGCTACCGGATGTGGTGACGGCGGTCGGCGGCAGCATTCCGGTGCTGGTCGACGGCGGGGTACGGCGCGGCACCGACGTCTACAAGGCTCTCGCGCTGGGCGCGACCGCCGTGGGCATCGGCCGGCCCTATTGCTGGGGCCTGGCGGCCTTCGGCCAGCCGGGCGTCGATGCGGTGCTGGCCATCCTCCAGCGCGAATTCGAAACCATCATGCGGCAAGCCGGAGCGACCACGCTGAAGCAGATTACGGCGGCGTCTGTCATCAGCGACTTTAATCAAGCGTCGCGCTGATTCCGGGAAGCCCTATGCAAACCCTTGCCTTCTCTGCTGAGTTGGTCAGCAAGCGGACGATCCAGGTACATGTGATGCACAAGTGTCCTATCGTCAGCGCGGGCTTGAGCGCCATCCTGTCCATGCAGCCCGACTTCCGCGTCAGCACTGGTCCGTGCAGTGCGTTGTTGCGCGTGGGCGCCTGCGTCGTCATCGCCGACTACGAATCCGGCATCGCCGTGGCGCGTGAGCGTTGGCGTCAAGCCAGCGGGTATTCCGTCCAGCCGGTGCTCGCATTGACCTATCAGGTGAAGGCCAGCGCGATCAGGCATGCGATGGAGAGCGGCGTACGCGGCTATGTCATCCAGGGTTGCGATGCCAGCGAGGTGGTCGAGGGCGTACGCATGCTGAGCCGCGGCGATTGCTACCTCAGCCCGATGGCCGGCCGCCTGGAAGCCGAGTGGCTGCGACGAACGCCATTGACCCAGCGCGAGGCGGAGGTCTTGCAGGTGCTGGTGCGCGGAAGTTCCGACAAGGTGATTGCGCGAGGACTCGGGATCGGGGTCGGAACCGTGAAGAGCCATATGAAGCAATTATTCCAGAAACTGGGCGTGTCCACCCGGACCCAGGCCGTCATCAAAGCCATGGATCTTGGGCTGCATGAGCCGCTAGAAAACATGGGGGGCTGGAATATATAGCGACCGATTGATGCTGATAGGGAACCACTGTGAAGCCTGGCATGGCACTACCGAAGCACGGGCTTCCGCCACTAGACTAGATGGCCAACAACAGGAGAAACACATGTTCAATATTAAGAAATTCGCCGCCGTGTTTTGCACCATGGCTAGTGTGATCGCCACGCAGCACGCGAGCGCCGCCCCGGATGCATTGGTTACGCCACTGATCGAGAAGCCATTCAAAAAACTGCCCGGCAAAGAGGGGCTGATGCTGCTGGTTGAATATCCGCCGGGCGCCGTCGACCCGGTCCATCGCCATGACGCGCATGGCTTCATCTATGTGCTGGAGGGCTCCATCGTGATGGCCGTAAAAGGCGGGAAGGAACAGACGCTGACGCCCGGCCAGACGTTCTACGAAGGCCCCGGGGACATCCACACGGTGGGCCGCAACGCGAGCGCCACCAAGCCTGCGAAGTTTCTGGTTTTCCTGGTCAAGGACGAGAAAAAGCCGGTGTTGATACCGGTGAAGTGAACGCTGCGGTACCAAGGTTTGTTTTCATCTTTTTCATCTTCAATAGGAGCTGTTCATGCGTATTCCTTTCATCGCAACATCTTGCTTGTTGCTTGCCTCCGCCAGCGCTTACGCGGCGGACGTGAAATCCATCTCCCGCCTGGCCGCCGGGCCGGATAACATTCTGTTCGTCGCCGACTGGAAAGCGGCGCGCGTGCACGCCATCACGCTTCCGGCGGCGCCGCAAAAACCGGCCGGAACGGTGTTCAACATACTGGACCTGGAGGAGCGCCTGTCCCGCCAGGTCGGCGGCGCCAAGGTCACCGTCGAGGACATGGTGGTCCGGCCCGGCACCGCCGAGGTGTATGTCGCGATCAGCTACGGCGCCGCGAAAACGCCGGCGCTGATTGCGGTGACCAGCGACAAAAAGACCCGCCGCATCGACCTGAAGGCGGCGCCGTCGACCTCGGTGGCGCTGCGCAACGCACCTACCACGAACTACAGTTTTTGGAAGGAGACGCCCGAGCGCAGTTTCACTGTCACCGACATGAAGTGGCGCAACGGCGAGCTGTTCGTCGCCGGCCTGTCCAATCAGGATTTCGCGTCGACCCTGCGGCGCATCCCGTATCCGTTTGGGGCGCAGCAGTCGGCCACCTCGGTGGAAATCTATCATGCCGGTCACAACCTGATCGAGACGAGGGCGCCGATACGGGCGATGAGCTTTGCGACCTGGGGCGGCAAGCCCTACCTCGTGGCCGCCTATACCTGCACGCCGCTGGTGACCATTCCGCTCGACGACCTGAAGGATGGCGCCCACGTCCGCGGCAAGACGGTCGCCGAACTCGGCTACGGCAACACGCCCGCCGACATGATCTCGTACACCAAGACCGAGCAGGGCAAGGCTGAAGATTTTCTTTTGCTGGTCAATTTCAGCCGTGTGGCGAACGTCATCCCCGTGTCGCAACTGGAAAGCGCGGACGCCGGCCCGGGCATCGAAAAGATCGTGCCGTTCGGACAGGTTACCGGTGTGAACGTGGCGCAAGTTCCGCTGGCCGGCACGCTGCGACTCGACAACCTGGACGAGAAGTCCTTCATCGTCGTGCGCCGGGAGCTTGAGCAAGATGCGCTGCAACTGGTCTCCATGGGGAAGGACTTGAGCTTCCGCCTGTCCGACCACGTCTCGGAGTATGCGTTCCCGGAATACAGCTTCAAGGGCAACGCCTTCCAGATGCAATACGTCAAGCCGCGGCTGGACGTTCTGCTGAAGGAAGAGGGTTTCCCTGACTTCATCAAGGCATCGGAGTAGTCCATGCATCCGCGTCCATCGATTGCCGCCGCCGCGCTGGCCGTTGTGCTGAGCGGCACTTGCGCCGCGCAGCAAGCGCCGCGCGTGGTGCTGGTTCAGCCATCGGCGGCCGAGGTTCCGGCCAACCTGCTGCGCATCTCCATCGAGTTTGCAGCGCCCGCCGAAGGTCCGGTCCTGCCCAGGCTTGCCATGTCGCACACCGATGGCAGGCCGGTCCAGCAACCGTTTCTTCAGCAGGAGCTGTGGTCCCCGGACGGCAAGATCCTGACCATCCTGATGCATCCGGGGCGCGTCAAGACCGGCCTGCAGGCGAGGGAGGAAATGGGGCCCATCCTGGCGGCCGGGGATGACGTCGTCCTGGCGCTGGACGGGCATCCTATCCGGCGCTGGCGTGTCAGGCCAGCGGAGGAGAACGGCCCGCGATCGACGGCGTGGAAACTGTCGACCGTAGAGGCCGGGTCGAAGCGAGCCCTCGTCGTGGCGCTGGATAGGCCCATCGATGGCCGGGAGGCCGACTACCTGGCGATTGCGGACAGCCACAACCGGCGGATCGACGGACGCGCCCAATTGAAGGACGGTGAAAGGGTCTGGACCTTCACGCCGAGGGGGCCATGGCGGGCCGGCGCGTACAAGCTGGTCGCCCGTGGCACTTTGGAGGATCCCGCCGGCAATCGTTTGGGGGGCCAGTTCGAAACGGCAATTGACACGCCGCCCAGCTCTCCGGTGGATGCGGTGATCGACTTCGCTGTGGGGCCGGGCGGGAGACCAGGCGCAGGCATGCACCCGGCACAATCGGACCGGCAATGACGATACAGGAATAAGTCATGAACAGCTTTCTACTAACAGCCGTCTGCGCCGGCGCCATCGCCGCCCTTGCGGGGTGCGCGAGCGATGGCGGATCCCGGCCGCAATCGAGGATCGCGGCCGCGGACGGCTTGACGGCCGAGAATGCCCTGCGCACGGCGCAGCTGTCGCCGGCTGCGTGGCCCCGGCAGGATTGGTATATGCGTTACGGTGACGCGCAACTCGATGCCATGATCAAGGAGGCGCTGGCCAACAATCCCGGTATCCGGGTGGTCGATGCCCGGGTACGACTGGCGGCCGCGGCCGCAGGCGTCGCAGCATCGGCACAATCACCGCAACTGTCGGCCGGCGCCCGGACCAGCCGGCAACTGTTCAGCGCAAACAGCACCGTTCCCAAGCCGCTTGCCGGCAACTGGGCTTGGAGCAATGACGCCGGCGTCAACCTGTCCTACGAGCTGGATTTCTGGGGCAAGAACGAGGCTGGCCTGGCAGCGGCCATCGGCCGCCTGCGCGCCAACGAAGTGGAATCCCGGGCGGCGCGCCTGATGCTCGCCGTCACCATCACGCAAGCTTATTTGCGGCTGTCGCAAACCTGGGCGCAACTGGACCTGGCCGAGGCGACATTGCGGCAACGCGAACAGGTACTCGCATTAACGGCGCAGCGCGTGCATGCGCACATAGACTCCCGCGTCGACCTCAAGCAAGCGGAAATGGCGCTCCCGGTGCAGCGCGAACAGCTGGCCGCCACCCGCGAAGCGCTGGCGCTGGCACGTTATCAGCTGGCGGCCTTGCTGGGCGCGGGGCCGGATCGTGGCGACGCCATTACCCGGCCACGCTTGCCGAAATCGGCCCCGGTCGCGGTACCGGCGTACCTGCCCAGCGACCTGATCGCAAGGCGCCCGGACCTGGTTGCCCAACGGTGGCGTGTCGAAGCGGCTGCGCAGGACATCAAGCTTGCCCAAGCCCAGTTTCTGCCATCGTTCAATCTCGGCGCCCTGATCGGTTTGCAGAGCCTGGGATTTGACCGCTTCCTCAACGGCAGCAGCCGCACGACCGGCGCGGGCTCGGTCCTCAGCCTGCCGATTTTCGATGGGGGCCGGCTGCGCGGCAACCTGGCCGCGCGGGATGCCGAATACGACGCCGCCGTGGAGCAGTACAACCTGACCTTGCTTGAGGCTGTGCGCGACGTGGCCAGCCAGCTGACCTCGATTGCCGCGCTCGCAGAGCGGGCCGCGCTCCAGGCCGACGCATTGGCCGCCGCGCAGCAGGCAAACGACCTGGCCATGCAGCGTTATCGGGCCGGCGTGGGCAACTATCTGCAGGTGCTGGCAACGGAAGTCCAGGTCCTCGCGCAGTCGCGCGCCAGCATCGACCTCGACACGCGGGCGTTCGACCTTGAGATCGGCCTGGTCCGCGCGCTCGGTGGCGGCTATGCGATGGACGTCGCGGCGCCCGCTTTAAACTAACTTTGCACAAGGTGCGCCATGACTACACCAGACACTTCTCCAACCGATGCCGCCAGCGGCGGCGCCGGCAAGGCCCTCCGCGTCGGCGCGGCCGCATTGATTGCCTCCGCCGTCGGGGCCGCCCTCTGGATGCACTACGCCGACGGCGGCAGCGAGACCACGGAAGACGCCTACGTCGATGGCAACGTGGTCCAGGTGACGCCACAACTGGGCGGCACGGTGACCATGATCGCCGCCGATAACACGGAATTTGTCGCAGCCGGCCAGATACTTGTGCAGTTCAACGATGTGGATGCCAGGCTGGCGCTGGAGCGCTCGCAGGCCCAGCTGGCGCGTGCGGTCAGGCAAGTGCGCGCGCAGTTCGCCAACGCCACGCAAACCGGCGCCAATGTGGCGCTGCGCGCGAGCGACCTGGCCCGGGCCGAAGCGGACCTGGCGCGCCGGTGCCAACTGGTGGACAACGGCGCGATTTCCGGGGAGGAACTCACCCACGCGCAAGATGCCGTGCTGGCATCCCGCGCCGCCTTGTCGGTCGCGCGTGAACAGCAGAGCAGCGCCAGGTCGCTGGTGGACCGCACCAGCATCGCCACGCATCCGGACGTTCAGGCCGCCGTGCTGCAATTGCGCGACGCCTATCTGGCGAATGCGCGCACCCGCGTGCTCGCGCCGGTGAGCGGCATCGTCAGCAAGCGCGGCGTGCAGCTGGGCCAGCGCGTCAACGCCGGCACGCCGTTGATGTCCATTGTTCCTGCCGAGCAGATGTGGGTCAACGCCAACTTCAAGGAGTCGCAGCTGCGCCACCTGCGCATCGGACAAACGGTGACCCTGCAAGCCGACCTGTATGGCAGCGCGGTGCTTTATCACGGCACCATCGTCGGACAGGATGCGGGAACCGGCAGCGCGTTTTCGCTGCTGCCTGCGCAAAACGCCAGCGGCAACTGGATCAAGGTCGTCCAGCGCGTGCCGGTACGGGTCGCCATCGCGCCGCAGGAACTGGCGGCGCATCCGCTCAAGCTCGGCTTGTCGATGCAGGTGGCAGTCGACACCCGCCGCCGCGATGGCGCCGTCGCGATGACGCAGCCTGGCAAGCGCAGCAACTATCGGACCGATGTGTTCAACGGCGAGCTGGCGAAAGCGGACGACCTGGCTGCGCGAACCATCGCGGCCAATCTGGGCGCCGCTGCGGCGCGCTGACATGGACGCCGCCCGCCATCCGCAGCAGCCGGCGCTGCTCGCAACCATATTCATGCTGAACAGCGTGGAGTTTTTGCAGACGGGGATGATCGCCTTCAGCGCCAGCGCCATCATGGGGAGAATTAACGTATCGCCGGATGAATTCGTCTTCGCGACGGTGCTGTATGCGGCGATCGCCATCACAGCGATTGCAACGCAACACTGGATGGTCGAGCGTCTCGGCTGGCGCGCCTTCGTTCAGTTGTCGGTGGCGCTATTTGTCGTCGGCGGCGCGATCTGCGCGACGAGCGGTTCGCTCGCTCCCTTCCTGCTCGGCCGTGCGATCATGGCCTGCGGAGGGGGCGGCTTCATGACCACGGCGCGCCTGCTGATCAACCTGATTCCGCCCAGCCCCGAGCGCTTGAAAGGGATTGCCGCCTTCGGCACCGCGCTGGCGCTTGGCAATGCACTGGCGCCCTGGGTCGCGGTCACGGCTTTCGACACCGACAACTGGAGCGCCATTTTCGCCATCCCTTCGGCGATTGCGGCATCGGCCGTCGTCTTTGCGAACGCTTGCCTTCCGCGCGGGCTGACACTCGACAAGGACAGGAGCCAGTCCAGCCCATGGCTTGCCGCGTCGATTTTCTGCGTGAGCCTGCTTTCGCTCTACGCGGTACAGCGCGCGGTCTACGACTTCTACAGCGACGCGGTGCCGCTGCTCGTTTGCCTGGTTGCCGGCCTTGCGGGCGGTTGGCTGGTCATACGCCAGCAGCGCCGGCACGCTCGTCCGATGATCGCATTTCTCCGTCTCATGCATCCACGCTATCTGACCGGGCTTGCCGTATTTTCCTTATGCTACGTTATTCTCGGCGCAAACAATGCGATGCTGCCGCTGCTGCTGCAGCGTTCCCTGGGCGCGCCCTGGCGGGCTGTCGGCACGATGCAGACTATCGGTCTGATGTCGTCCCTGCTTGCGTTCGTCGCCATGGTGATGCTCCTCAAGCGATGGCCGTCGGCGCGCAAGTTTTACGTCGCCGGCTTCGCCTTCCTGTTCTTTTTCGCCCGGCAGCTGTCGCGCCTGACGCCGGAGGCCAGTCTATGGGAAGATGTGCTGCCGGCCATCGCTGCCTTTGGCGCTTTCCTGATCCTGGCGATGGTGACCACGGCAATCCACAGCTTCGCCGATTTGCAGAACGATCCAATCGGCTTCAACCACGGCCAGATGGTCAAGAATATGGGCTCCCAGTTTGGCGTTGCCCTTGGTGTGGTCGGATCGACGCTGTTGATGCAGTGGCGCATCAGCGAGCACACTACAACGCTGGCGGAGCGATTCCATGGCGGTAGCGCGCTGTTCGTTGGCCCGCGCGACCAGCTAAACGCCGGCATGGATGCGCCACAGGCGGTCGTACAGCTCAGTCAGATGCTCACCCAGCAGGCGAACCTGTTGGCCGGACTCGAGTATTATTCTCTGCTCATGGTCGTGGCGGTCGCCCTGGTCGGGATCGTGATGGTTCAACGTGTGTTCAAATAGCGCAATGCCTTTCCAGGAACGTCTCCGGCCCCGCTATTCACTACAAATTGTAAGGACGCAGCTATGAATAAGCCCATCAAAATTCTTTTGCAGACCACCATCGTAACCACCGACAACGACTGGCATATCGGCCGTTTCTCTTTGCTGCGCGATTTGCTAGCCGGCTTGACCGGCGCCGACGGCAAGCCGCTGTTTGACGTGACCGCGCGCGATCGCGTCAGCGTCGGCAACGCCGATCCGGTACTGTCGACCTTGGCGGAGTCGGACTATGGGCAAGTGTGGCTGTTCGCGGTCGACACCGGCGACGGCTTGCATGCCGACGACAGCGCGGGGCTATCGGCGTTCCACCGCAGAGGCGGGGGCTTGATGGTTACGCGCGACCATATGGATTTGGGCTGTTCAATCTGCTCGATAGACTTGATCGGCGCGACGCATCTTTTCCATACCCACAATCGCGCAGCGGGCAGCCCGCTGCCGGCGCCCGACGATCGCGGCACGCCGCAGATCCTGTGGCCCAATTTTCATTCGGGGGCAAACGGCGACGCTCAGCGCATCACAGTCGTCAAGCCCGCGCATCCGGTGTTGTGCGATGCGGAGACGGACGACGGCCTGGTACATTATCTGCCGGCACATCCGCATGAAGGGGCGGTCGATGCTCCCGCCGGCGTGGCGCAGGCGCGCGTGATCGCCACTGGCATCAGCAAGGCCACCGGCAACCCGTTCAATATAGCCGTCGCGATCGAACCGGCTGCCGGCAACGGGCCGGTGATCGCGCAATCCACTTTTCACCATTTTGCCGACTACAACTGGAATCCGCAGCTGGGCAGCCCCGACTTCGTGAGCGAGGCGCCGGGGAACAGTCTGGCGACGACTCCTCACGCACTGCGTTCAGTGCACCGTTACGTCAGCAACGTCGCGCTGTGGCTGGCCGGACGGCTGGGCTCCGTCGGGCTCGTCAATCTTCCTGATTGAACTGGCGGTGCGCGCCTGGCTCGGAGCGCCAGTAAATAAAGCTCCGCACCGCGCAAAAGCTGTGATAAGATCGGTCCTGTTATCGATAACTTGAGGTTCAGCGGTTTTCGGTAGCGGTTGTTTCACCGTCACTCGCCAGTGTTTAGGCGGCCGTCCCGGCCGCTTTGATCCGGCGGCATTTTCAGCCGCCGGCCTTTTTTCGTCCGTACACTTGCTGCGTGGCGGTGCAACACCGCGTCCGGGCCGCTAAACTCGGGCTTTGCGCCTGACTTTGCTGGGTTTTCTCAACCTGACCGCATATAATCGACACTTGCCTGAACAACCGGAATCAATGGTGCCTGTAAAACAAACTGACCGTAGCCAGAGTGGCGCAACCATCTACGACGTCGCCCGGATAGCCGGCGTCTCGGCGATGACCGTGTCGCGCGTCATGAACGGCAATACGCACGTCTCCGAAGCCACGCGCGACAAGGTGGTGGCGGCGGCCGCATCGCTCAACTACCAGGTCAATTTTGCCGCGCGCGCGGCCCGCATCGGTACGCTGGGCGTCGGCCTGTTGTACAGCAATCCCAGCTCGGCCTACCTGAGCGCCTTCCTGGTCGGCGCGATGGAGCAGTGCAGCCAGAGCGGCGGACAGCTGATCCTGGAGCGCTGCGACGACATGCGCAGCCAGCGCAGCGCCATCGCCCGGCTGATCGCCAACGGCGCCGACGGCATCCTGGTGCCGCCGCCGCTGTGCGATTCCAAATCCGCGCTCAAGCAGCTCGACCAGATCGGCATGCCGACCGTCGCCATCGCCACCGGCCGGCCGCTGGCCGGCGTCTCGGCCGTGCGCATCGACGACTATGAAGGCGCGATGGCGATGATGCGCTACCTGCTGGAGCGGGGCCATACCGACATCGCCTTTGTGCAGGGCGATCCTCTGCACACGCCGGCGCAGCTGCGCTACCAGGCCTACCTGGACGCGATGGCGCAAGCCGGCCTGACGGTGGCGCGGGAACGCGTCGCACCGGGCCTGTTCACCTACCGTTCCGGCCTGAGCGCGGCGCGCCAGCTGCTGGGCCGCAAGAGCCGCCCCAGCGCCATCTTCGCCGCCAACGACGACATGGCGGCCGCCGTGATCGCGGTCGCCCATGGCCTGCACCTGCAGGTGCCGGAAGACCTGGTGGTGTGCGGCTTCGACGATACGCCGGTCGCCACCACGGTCTGGCCGGAGCTGACCACCATCCACCAGCCGATCGGCGATATGGCGCGCGCCGCCGTCGACCTGCTGATCGAGCAGATACGCCGCCGCCGCGCCGGCGGGCCCGCGGCGGTGCAGCACAAGCTGATGCCGTTCACGCTGATCGTCCGCGAGTCGTCGGACCCGGCCGCCGCCGGCATCCAGGACGGCGACGCGCTTACAGGATAAGGATGCCCTGCAGCGAAGAGATGCGCTGCGGATCGGACCAGCCTCCCAGCAGGCGGCCGGCCGCATCGAACTCCAGCAGCTGACGGCCCTTGGCGCCGTTGTCCGGTCCATGCCCCTGCCAGTTGGCCACCGCCAGGTGGCCGTTATCGAGCTGCTGGAAGCTGGCATAGAAGAACGGCGCGATCTCCGGCGCCATGTTGCCGTCGCTGTCGCCGGCGCCGCCGAATGTGCGGGCCAGCCGACCCTCGGCATCGAAGCGCGCCATGAAGCCGCCATAGCCGGCCGCCACCAGCGTCGAGCCGTCGGCGCAGCGCTCCGCCTTCCACGCATGTTCGAAACCCGGCGCGCGCAGTTCACGCAGCGCGTTCAGCGCGCTGTCGGTTTCCAGAATATGATCGTTCATGCACAGCAGGTAGCTGCCGCTGGGCGTGGGGCGCATCAGCCGCACGTAGTCGCCGTCGCGGCGCGCGGTGCGCAGCAGCTGGCCGCCGCCGTCCAGCGTCAGTACGTTGATGCCGCCTTCGCCGTCGAGGTTAAAGCCGGTCACCAGCGTTGTGCCGTCGTCCATGCGCCGGGCCGAGGTCACGTCGGCCCAGCGGTCGCAGGCCGCCAGCACCTCGCCGCTGCCGATGTCGATCTCGAAGTAGCCGCGCTCGAAGCCGATCAGCGCGCGGTTGGCCTCCAGCCGCTGCATGTCGCGCGCCAGGGGGAAGTCGGCCAGGTCGCGGCTCCAGCCTGCGCCGGGGCGGGTGGTGTCGATCAGCGACAGCCGCTGGCGGCCTTCGTCGATGGCCAGCAATCGGTGGTTCAATGTCATGTGTGCTCCGTGTTACCAGTAGGATGTCCAGCTGCGGCTCAGGCGCAGCAGGGCTTCGAGATAGAAGTAGTCGCCCCAGATGCAGCTCTCGTCGATGCCGACGCCGTGCGGCTTGTGGTAGACCGCGTGCCGCAGCAGGCCGCCGCCGGGGATCTCGTCGCCCTGATAGTGTTCGGACAGCTGGCGCACCGTGCGCAGCGCGGCGCGCTGGTAGTCGTCGCGCAGCGGATCGAGCAGCGGCAGGTTGTTCGACAGCTCCAGCAGGCCGCAGGCGGCGATGGCGGCGGCCGAGCTGTCGCGTTCTTCCTCGCCCGAGGTGAAGATCAGGTCCCAGTAGCAGATGCCGTCCTCCGGCAGCCGGTTCAGGTAGTAGTTGGCCAGTACCTTGGACAGCGCCAGCAGCCGCGTATCGCCGTTGTGGCGGTACACCAGCGGGAAGCCGGAGATGCCCCACGCCTGGCCGCGCGCCCAGCACGAATCGTCGGCATGGCCCTGGTGGGTCTTGCCGTGGCGCGGCGCGCCGCTGGCCGGATCGAAGTAGAAGGTGTGGAAGGTCGAGCCGTCGGCGCGCACGATGTGGCGCGCGGCCGCTTCGATATGGCGGTTGGCGGCGTCTCGGAAGGCCGGGTCGCCGCTGTAGGCGCTGGCCCAGTACAGCAACGGCAGGTTCAGGTTGCAGTCGATGATCATGCGGCCGGCCTGTTCGGGATCGTTCAAGTCGCCCCAGGCCTGGATGATGCCGGCGCGCGGCTGGTAGCGTTCCAGCAGCAGGCGCGCCGCGCCCATCGCCGCCCCGGCCGCGACGGCGCTGCCGGTCAGTTTGTAGGCCGACACGCAGGACAGGCTGTACAGGAACCCGAGGTCGTGGTGGTTGACGTTGTGGCGCTCGGCCTGGCGCCGGTGGAAACTGAGCACGTGGCGCTCGGCGGCTTCGCGGTAGCGCGGGGCGCCGCTGGCCTCGTAGGCCAGCCACAGCATGCCGGTCCAGAAGCCGTTGGTCCATTCGTCGTTGCCCATCGCCGGATACACGCCGCCGACGCTGGACGGCGCCGGGAACTGGTCGCCGAAGTGGGCAAGGTTGCGGTCGACGGCGGCCAGCGCGCGCGCCAGCGCCTGTTCGACCATGCGCTGGTCGTCGCGCTGCGGCGCGCTGCCGTTCTTCAGTTGTTCCATGACGGCGGGGTTAAGAGACGGAGGCATTGGATTCCTTTGCAAGCGGGGCAGGTGAGTTCATGCGTTTGATTTCGGGCGGCGTGGCTTCCAGCGCCCAGGCGGACAGCGCGAGGAACACGGCGCCCAGGCCGGCCAGCAGCAGGTAGGTGGCCGGGAATCCGAGCAGGTCGTAGCTCTTGCCGACCAGCGGCGACAGGATCGCCAGTCCCAGCGAATGGCCGAAGCTGACGCCGACCATGTACAGCGTGGAGGCCAGCCGGTTGTCGAAGTGATGGGCGATGTAGCGGAACACCGACACCACCAGGATCGGCAGCTCCAGCGAGTGCAGCATCTTGAGCACGGAGATCGACAGCGGACCGACCGCGAAGCTGGAGCCGCCTATGCGCAGCAGCATGATGGTACCGGCCAGCATCAGTCCGCGCTTGGCGCCGATGCGGCGCACCAGCAGCGGCGACAGGAACAGGCCGCCGGCCTCGATGAAGATCTGCGCCGAGTTCAGGTAGCCGAACATGGCGGCGCCCTGTTGCGGCGTCGGGAACAGCGATGCGAAGTAGCTGGGGAACTGCTGGTCGAACACCAGGTACAGATTGGTCACGCCGAGGATGAACACCATGAAGCGCCAGAACTTCGGATCGCCCAGCAATCCCAGCGCGTCGGCCAGCTTGACTTTGCCGGCGGCGGACGTGGCCTCGTCGTCGGCGCCGCCGCCGGTCTTCCACAGTGCCAGCATGGCGATCAGCAGCAGGCCGGCGCCGGAGGCGATGAAGAAGTTGATGCCGGGGTTGATGTTGTACAGATGGCCGGTCAGCATGGCGGCGCTGGCGAAGCCCAGCGAGCCGCACAGCCTCACGCGGCTGTACTCGAAACCGTGGCGGCGGCCGATGCGGTCGACATACGATTCGATCGCGTAGCTGCCGGCGATGAAGGTGACGCCGAGATAGACGCCGCCGACGGCCGCGCCCAGCAGCAGGTTGGCCTTCAGCAGCGGCGCGTAGACGTAGACGAAGAACAGGCCGCACAGGCTGCACAGCGTGCCGACCGCCCACAGGATGTGCTTGCGCGTGCCGACCTTGTCGGAGATGAAGCCATACACCGGCTGCGAGCACATGGCGGCGATGAAGTTAGCGGAGAACACCACGCCGGCCTCGGCGCCGCTCAGCTGCAGCGTGCTGCGCAGCCACAGCGTCAGCAGCGACACGCTCATCGCCTGCGCGAAGAAGTAGATGAAGACGAAGCTGGCGAGGAAGCGGAAATGGTTTTGCTTGTCGGTCATGGCCGGCTCCCCGCGGTGGCCGCGACGGGCGTGATCCAGATCGCCTGGCCGCCGGACGGCGACAGGCGCGCTTCGATGACGCTGGAGGCGTCGACCAAGCGGCGCTCGATCGTCACGTGGGTCCCTTTGGCCGTTGCGGGCGCGCCGGCGTCGTCCGAGTAAATGCTGGCCTGGTACTGCTTGCCCGGCGTGAGGAAGTCCAGCTTGACCGACAGCGCGCGGGCGTCGTTGTTGGTGATGCTGCCGATGAACCAGTCCTCGCCCTTGCGGCGCGCGGTGGTGATGAACTGGCCGGGCATGCCTTGCACGATCCTGGTCTGGTCCCAGGTGGTCGGAATGCGGTCCCAGAATTCCAGTTCCGGCTCGTTGTGCTCCATCTCCGGCTTGTCGTACCAGTACAGCGTCTGCAGCGGGCTGTAATAGATCGCCGCCAGCGCCAGCTGGTGCGCGTGGGTGGTCTTGATGCGCGGGTCGAAGTAGCAGATCGTGTAGTCGGCGGCGCCGGCCAGGTAGCGGGTGAAGGGCAGTATCGTGTTGTCGGTGGCGCTGGGCATTTCCTCGTTGCCGCGCACGCCCTCGGCGGTCATCAGGTTCGGCCAGGTGCGCTGCTCGCCGGTCGGA
Source organism: Duganella sp. Dugasp56 (assembly GCF_047304105.1). Taxonomy (NCBI): domain Bacteria; kingdom Pseudomonadati; phylum Pseudomonadota; class Betaproteobacteria; order Burkholderiales; family Oxalobacteraceae; genus Duganella; species Duganella sp. Dugasp56. The sequence goes on along the minus strand of NZ_JBGLYQ010000002.1, from coordinate 143,680 downwards.
CGCCAGTCGTCGTGGACGTTGACCATGATGTGGGCGTCGGCCGCCTGGCGTATCGCCTGGTTGATCCAGGTGGACCAGCGGTGCGAGCCGACCTGCACGAAACCGAACTTGACGCCCTTGACGCCCCAGTCGCGGTAGGTCTTGAACAGCGTGTCCGATTGCGTCAGCAAGGCTTGCTGGTTCACGTACAGCCAGACGCCGATGCCCTTGCTCTTGCCGTAGGCGATGATGGCCGGCAGGTCGAAGTCCGGTATCGCCACCTTGCCGGCGTCCGAATCGAAGCTGAAGGCGGGGCCGTACCACTTCCAGTCGAACAGGATGTACTGCAGGCCGCGGCGCGCGGCGAAGTCGATGTTGGCCCTGGCGCTGGCGGTGGTCTGTGTCATCACGCGCATGATCTTGCCGGGCTTGATCCAGTCGGGTTGCGCGATGCGCGAGGGCGGATTCAGGTTGAGGATGAAATAACTATGCTCGGCCAGCGCGGCGGCCGATCCGGCGACCATGATGCCGCGCCAAGGCGTGGAAAACGGCGAGATCAGGTCGGCCGCGTCGTGCATCGACGTGACCAGCGTATTCGGCCGCTCCTTGCTCAACTTGAACTTGGTGCGCGAGTAGTCGACCATCTGTGCTTCCAGCAGGCTGACATGGATGCCGCCCAGCAGTTCCAGCGTCAGCGGACGCTCGGATTCGTCGGGCCAGTCGACCAGCTCCAGCTGCTTGTAAGGCGCCTGCGCCCAGCCGTGGTACCAGGCCTTGGCGCCCACCGGCAGCGCGAACTCGGTGTTGTCGGCCGTGATGCGGTAGTAGCTGCCCTTCGGGTGCTCGGGGAAGCTGAAGCGGAAGGCCACGCCTTCGTCGCAGGCGCGCACTTCCAGCTGCAGCTTGTAGTCCGGGTTGTCGTCCTTGACCATGGCGATGGTCAGCAGGTTGTAGCGGTCCGGGATCGCGGCTTGCTCGCCGTAGCCCGGCGTCCAGCTGCTGTCGTGGGTCGTGACGCTGCTGCCGGTGATGGCCAGGTTGTCGAACCATCTGGCGCGACGGTCCACCTTCAGCGCCATCGCGCTTTCGGACAGATGGTTGTCCAGCCGCAGCTCAAGCAGCGAATCCAGGATCACCGGCTTGTGCTTGTAGTTGACACGGTAGTACAGCCGCCGCTCGCCGCCGGCCAGCACCTTTTGATAGAAGATGTACTGCAGGTTGTTGTCGGGCGAGGAGACGCTGGCAAGGTGGTGCTGCTGCGTTGACTGGGCATGCGCTGCCGGCGGCATCAGCGCCGTCAGCAGCAGTCCCAGCAAACTGGCAAGGATTTTCATTGTTGTCTCGATTATTATGATTGTACTGCCTGGTGATTGTAGACCGACACGGCCGGCAGCTGCTGCTGCAGCTGTTCCAGCGTCGGCGGGGCGGCGCCCGGCGCCAGGCAGGCCGCCGCGCCGCCGGCAACCGCGTAGCGCAGGTGCTGGTCCATACCGGCTTCCGGCTGCCGCATCAAACTGTAGAGCAGGGCGGCGATGCTGGCGTCGCCGGCGCCGACGGTGTCCGCCACCCGCACTTCCGGCGCAGGCGCGCTCCAGGTATGCCCGCCGTGCAGCAGGCGGGCGCCGGCGGCGCCCAATGTGTAAAGGTAAAGCGCCCCCGGATTGAGGGCGCGCAGCGCGGCCAGCGCCGGTTCCGGATCCTGGCAGCGGAACAGGCCGCACAAGTCCTCGTCCGACACCTTGATCACGTCGGCCAGCGCCGTCATCTGCCGCAGCACCGGATCGTAGCGTTCGTCCATCAGCGCCCGGTAGTTCGGGTCGTAGCTGATCGCCACGCCCTGTTCTTTAAGCCGCACGGCCAGCGCCAGCAGCGTGTCGCGCAGCGGCGGCCGCGCCAGGCTGATGCCGCCGAAATGCACCCACGACGCCGCGCCGTGCCAGCCTGCGGGCAGCCGGTCAGGATCGAAGTACAGGTCGGCGCTGTCGTCGCCGACAAAGAAGTACCGCGGCGGATTGCGCTCGTACACGATGGCCAGCAGCGGCGAATGGCCCAGCCGCTGCAGGAAACGCGAATCGAGTCCCGCTTCGGCGCTGGCCCGCAGCAGCGCGTCGCCAAACACGTCGTCGCTGACCGCGCCGGCAAAGGCGCTCGGCACGCCAAGGCGGGCCATCACGCGGGCCACGTTCCAGGTCGAGCCGCCGACCTGGCTGGTCCAGTTGTCGGCGCCGTCGCGCAGCATGTCGGTCAGCGCCTCGCCGGCCGAGACGAAGACGGGCAGGCCGCTCATGCCTCGCTCCCCAGCACGTGCAGCACTTCGTAGCATGCGCCCATGGTGTGGTAATCGACCTTGCCGGCCGGGCTTTTCTCGTCGCCGAGTTTTTCGTTGGCGGGGCCCAGTATGCGATACCAGGCGCCATGCCGGTGGTCGACGAAATGCCGCCAGCTATAGGCCCACAGCTGGTCGTACCAGACCCAGTAGCCTTCGTCGCCGGTGCGCTGCGCCAGCACGGCGGCCGCCGCCAGGCTTTCGGCCTGCACCCAGAAGTATTTGTCGGCGTCGCAGATCTCGTCGTCGGGGCCGAAGCCGTAGTGGATGCCGCCGTGTTCCGCATCCCAGGCCTTGGCGACGGCGAGGTTGAACAGATCGGCGGCGCGCGGCGCCAGCCATGCCGTCTCGCCGTCGAGCGCCACCGGATGGCGCTCCAGCTGGAGCAGCAGCTTGGCCCATTCGGTCAGGTGGCCCGGCTGGTAGCCCCACGGCCGGAAGATGTTGCTCTTGTCGTGGCGGTTGTAGTCCCAGTCCACCGACCAGTCGGGATGATAGTGTTCCCAGATCATGCCACCGGCCAGCGCCGCCTGGCGCACGGTGATGTTGTAGGCCAGCAGGGCGGCGCGTTGCAGGTAGTGGGTTTCGCCGCTGGCCTCGAAGGCCGCGATCAGCGCCTCGCAGGCGTGCATGTTGGCGTTCTGGCCGCGATAGGGATCCAGCACGCTCCAGTCGGCGCTGGCCTGGTCGGCATACAGGCCGTGCTCCGGCTGCCAGAAGCGGCGTTCCATCAGCTCGAAGGTTTCCGTCATGTAGGCGCGCGCCTCGCCGACGCCGGCCGCCAGCGCCTGCGCATAGGCCAGCAGCACGAAGGCCAGGCCGTAGCAGTGGTTGTCGGCGTCGATGACCTGCTTCCTGCCGTCCTTCCAGGACAGCTGCCAGGCATAGCCTCCGGTGCGCGGATTGCGGTGCGCCTGACGCAGGAAGGCCAGGCCGTGATGCAGCGCCTCCAGGTAGGCCGGATCGCTGAACTGGCGCCAGGCCTTGGCGTAGTTGAAGATGAAGCGCGTGCTGCTGACCAGGTGCCGCGTGTGGCTGTCGTAGACTGTGCCGTCGTCGCGGAAGAAGTGGAAGAAGCCGCCGCTGGGATCGATGCAGCGGGGGTGGTAGAATCGCATGGTGTGGGCGATGTGCGACAGCAGCATCTCGCGCGAGCGAAAATCTGGAAGCATGGTCAATCTCCTTGGCGGGCGTTCGGCCACGCCGCGATGCGGTAGCGCGTGTGCCACGGTTGGTCGGGATGCAGCGCCAGGCCGAGGCGGTCGGCCAGCGGATGGCCGGCCGGCGCCTGCGCCACGCGGCCCAGGTCGAACAGGCTGTTGAGCGGTTCGGCGCCGATCGCCAGGTGGCGGCTCATCCACGGATAGTTGATGCGGCCGCCGTTGCTAATCCATAGCATCAGGTCCGGTAGCTGTTCCGTGTCCCACCACATGCCGACGCTGGCGTCGTAGTCGAGGTAGTGCAGGGCGAACGGCGGCTGGCCACCGGTTCCGCTCAGGTCGCGCACCTGAACCAGTTCCTCGGTGGGCATGGTCAGCGGAAGCCTGGTCAGGTCGAGCGGTCCGTCGACGCCGGCCAGGGCCGACAGCGTGGCCGATCGGGTGTCCGGCAGCAGCCGCGAGACGGCGCCGGGCGGGCAGGCCGGATAGCTGTGGATGCCGGCATGGGGGCCCAGCGCCATTTGCACCCGGCCCGGGGCCGGCGGAATGCGGAAGGTCGGATGCAGGCCGACCGGCACGCGCGCCGCGCGGCGCGCCCAGATGCTGAGGGAGATGTCGAGCGCGGGCGCGTCCGGATCGGCGGCGATCACGCGTTCGATGCGAGCGATGGCGCTGTCGGCCGGGTACTCGATCGCCAGGTGTACGCGCAGCGCGCTGGCCTCGATGCAGGTCCAGCGCTGGTTGGCGGCGTAGCCGTGCATCCAGGCGTCGTCGCTGGCGCGCGTGTGCCAGCCGGGCGGCAGGATGGCCGGGATGTCGGCGCGGCCGAAGGGCACGCACGGCCATTCGCCGCGCAGGCGGCGCAGCACGCCGGGCAGGCCGGCGGCGCCGGTGGTGCCGGCCCATGGCGCCACGTGCATCAGGTCCAGTTCGCGCTCGTCGTCCAGGCGCAGGCTCACCGGTCCCAGCATGCCGCCCAGCGGCTGCACTTCGGCGCTGCCGTGGTCCCAGTTCAAACGCCAGCCGCGGCCGCCGTTGCCCGGTGCGGCAGTGTCGGCGCCGGGGACGGCATGCATCGTCGGATGCTTCATCGGGCCAGCCATCCGCCGTCCACCGGCATGACCGCGCCGTGGACATAGTCGCTGGCGCGGCTGGCGAGGAACACGGCGACGCCGGCCAGGTCGTCGGGACGGCCCCAGCGGCCGGCCGGAATGCGGGCCAGGATCGCCGCCGAACGGTCGGCGTCCTCGCGCAGCGCTGCGGTGTTGCTGGTCTCGAAGTAGCCGGGCGCGATGGCGTTGACGTTGATGCCCAGCGCCGCCCATTCATTGGCCAGCGCGCGCGTCATGCCGGCCAGCGCGCTTTTGCTGGCGGTGTAGGCCGGCACCCGTATGCCGCCCTGGAACGACAGCAGCGAGGCGACGTTGATGATCTTGCCGCCGCAGCGTCCGGCCATGTGCCGGGCCAGCGCCTGCGACAGGAAGAACACCGAGCGCAGGTTGGTGTTGACGACGGCGTCCCAGTCTTCCTCCGTGACGTCGAGGCTGTCGGCGCGGCGGATGGTGCCGGCGTTGTTGACCAGGATGTCGACGCCGCCGTTGAAGGCGATGGAGGCGTCGGCCACCCTTTGCAGCGGTTCGGTCGAGCCGAAGTCGGCCTGCACGAACAGGAAGCGCCGGCCCAGCGCCCGCACCTGATGGCCGGTGTCGTCCGCCGCGCTGCGGCCGGCGGCGACGATGTCCGCGCCGGCTTCGGCCAGGGCCACGGCGATCGCCTGCCCCAGCCCCGTATTGGCGCCGGTGACCAGCGCGGTCTTGCCGTTCAGATTAAATAAATCGGACATGGCGGCTCCTATTTCAACTGGCAGATATCGAGCACGTTCATGTCGGTATAGTCGAGGTTTTCGCCGCCCATGGCCCAGATGAAGGTGTAGTTGGCGGTGCCCGATCCCATGTGGATGGACCACGGCGGCGACATGACCGCTTCTTCATTGGCGACGATGATGTGGCGCGCCGAATCCGGCTCGCCCATGAAATGGAACACCCGCTCGGTCTCGCTCAGCTTGAAGTAGAAATACACCTCGGAGCGGCGCTCGTGCAGGTGCGGCGGCATGGTATTCCAGACGCTGCCCGTTTGCAGCACCGTCAGTCCCAGCAGCAGCTGGGCGGACTGGCAGACACCCGGGATCACGTATTGGTAGATGGTGCGCGCGTTCGAGGTTTCGGCGCTGCCGCGTTGCAGCGGCACCGCCTGCGCATGGGTGATTTTCTTCAGCTCGAAGCGCGCGTGCGCCGGCGTCGAGACCAGGTAGAAGCGCGCCGGGCGGCCGCCGTCCACCGATTCGAACGTGACGTCGGCGCAGCCCATGGGGATGTACATGCCGTCCAGCGGCGCCAGCTCGAAGCGCTCGCCGTCGACGGTGACGATGCCGTCGCCGTCGGCGACGTTGATGATGCCCAGTTCCCGCCGCGCGAGGAAGGGCTGGCCGGCCGCCGAGGCAGGTTCCGTATGGCGCGGCAACATGATAGCCTGCGTCACAGGCGCTGCGCCGCCGACCACGAAGCGCTCATGGTGGCAGTAATTGAGCTTGACCTGGTCGGCGGAAAACAGCTGGCTGATCAGATAACGATCGCGCAATTGGTCGTTGCTGACGCCGGACATCATATCGGGGTGGGTGGCGTGAAAGATTTTATCGTACATGGATGGTCTCCTGATGGTGTCTGTCCGGCGCCGATGTCGATGCCGGACTATCTTTTCATCAAATATTACAGTAAGCTGTTATCGATAACAAGAAAAACTATCAAGGAGACCGCATTGAGATCGACGACGTGTAGTTTGATTCTGGCCCTGTTGCCCATGCTGGCCGGCGCGCAGACGGCGGTTTCCGCCACGCGCGCGCCCTGGGTGGCCGACCTGGGCGACGGCCGCTATCAGAACCCGGTGCTGCACGCCGACTATGCGGATCCGGACGCCATCCGCGTCGGCGATATGTACTACATGGTGTCGTCGAGCTTCAACAACGCGCCGGGACTGCCGCTGCTGCAGTCGTCGGACCTGGTCAACTGGGAACTGGTCGGCCATGCGCTGCCGGCCTTGCCGCCGGCATCCGTGTTCGCCGTGCCGCAGCCGGGCAAGGGCGTGTGGGCGCCGGCGCTGCGCCACCACGCTGGGAAATTCTGGATTTTCTATCCCGACCCCGACTTCGGCGTGTACGTGATGACGGCGGACCGGTTCGCCGGACCGTGGAGCGAGCCGCACCTGCTGCTGGCGGGTAAAGGCATCATCGACCCGGCGCCGCTGTGGGACGACGACGGCAAGGCATGGCTGGTCCATGGCTGGGCCAAGAGCCGCTCCGGCATCAACAACATCCTGACGCTGCGCAGCATGAGCCCCGATGCCACGGCGCTGCTCGACGCGCGCGGCAAGGACATCATCAACGGCGACCTGCTGCCGGGCTACCACACCATCGAAGGGCCCAAGCTGTACAAGGCCAACGGCTATTACTATGTGTTCGCGCCGGCCGGCGGCGTCGAGCAGGGCTGGCAGTCGGTGTTCCGTTCGCGCCGCATCGAGGGGCCGTATGAGGACAGGATCGTGATGGCGCGCGGCACCTCGCCCATCAACGGGCCGCACCAGGGCGCCTGGGTGGATGGCGCGGACGGCAAGGACTGGTTCCTGCACTTCCAGGACAAGGGCGCATACGGCCGCGTGGTGCACCTGCAGCCGATGCGCTGGCGCGACGGCTGGCCGGTGATCGGCGCCGAGGCCGGCCAGTCCGGCGTCGGCGAGCCGGTGGAGAATTACGACAAGCCAGCCGGCAAGGACCGCGGCGTGCTGGTGCCGCCGACCGGCGACGAGTTCGCGTCGCCGCGTCTCGGCCTGCAATGGCAGTGGAACGCCAATCAGGCCAAGGGCTGGTACGCGCTCGATGCGCGGCGCGGCCACCTGCGGCTGTACGCGCAGCCGGCCGCCGGCAGCGCGCGCATGGCGCCGTCGGTGCTGACGCAGAAATTCCCGGCTCCCGCCTTCACCGTGGAGACGAAGCTGGAGCCGCACGGCGCGCAGCTGCAACGCGCCGGCCTGGTGGTGCTGGGTGTGCAGTATGCCTGGCTTGGCCTGCGCCGGAGCGGCGGCGTCACGCAACTGGCGCTGTCGCGCTGCGAGACGCCGGCGCTGGCTTGCGTGGAGCAGGTCGAGCCGTTGCCGGTGACGGTCAAGGGCCCGGTCTACCTGCGCGCGCGGGTGGAAGAGGGCGCTCTGGTGCAGTTTTCATACAGCCTGGATGGCGTGGCCTACACGCCGGCGGGCAAACCCTTCCAGGCGGTTGCTGGCCGCTGGGTGGGCGCGCAGATCGGTTTGATGAGCCTTGCCGCCGAGGGCGTGCAAGACCGCCAGTCGTTTATCGATGTCGACTACTTCCGTGTCGGCCAATAAAACACAATCAGGAGACAATGCATGAATATTCGAATCGCCAGCGCCGTTGCCGCGCTGTTCCTGGCTGCCGGTCCGGCGGCCGCCGCAGCTTCGCAGTTGCAGGTGTTTCCGTTCGTGGAAGCGGTACGCTACTCGCATCACAACGACGACTACACGGTGCGGGTGCGCACGCCGGGTGGCGTCTGGCAGGATCTGTACGAGTACAAGGTCAAGGTTGACCTGGACAATCCCAGCGATGCCTCGATGGTCTATTTTAATTTCGACGGCCCGGTCGAGGTGGCGGTGCAGAAGAACAACGGCCGCTTCAGCGAAGTGAAGATACGGCCATCCGGCAAGGGCATCAAGCCTGTGGTGCGCGGCCGCACCGCGTACTTCACGCTGACGCGCCCGGAAAACCTGAGCATTGAGTTCGACGACGACCACCTGCACAATCTGCACCTGTTCACGCATGCGATCCGCAAGGACATGCCGGCCGCGCCGCCACGCGCGGCCACCGCGCCGATCGGCAACGGCACGCCGCCGGACTTCACGCAGCCGGTGGTGTACTTCGGCCCCGGCGTGCATGACGGCGAGTTCAATGTGCGCTCCAATTCCACCGTCTACATCGACGGCTCGGCGCTGCTGAAACGGCCGCTGATCGTCAACGGCGTGGAAAACGTCAAGATCTTCAGCGACGGCCTGTTCGACAGCGTCGATATGCTGACCATCAAGAATTCACGCCATGTGCTGATCGACGGACCGATCTTCTTCAACCAGCCGCACGGCACCATGCGCTGCATCACCTCGCAGGATATCGAGGAGCGCAGCATCCGCACCATCGGCGGAGGCAAGTGGTCGGACGGCCTGGGACACTTCGCCTGCGAGCGGGTGACCGTGGCCGACAGTTTTATCCGCACCTCCGACGACAGCGTGACGCTGTACAACCACCGCTGGGATATCTGGGGCAATACGCGCGACATCGTGGTCAAGGACAGCACCTTGTGGGCCGACGTGGCGCACGCGGTCATGATCGGCATACATGGCAACACGCCGACGCCGGCCCATCCGGAGCCTGAAGTGCTGGAGCGCATCCGCTTCAGCAATATCGACATCCTCGACCACGACGAGGACGATCCGGAATACGAGGGCGCGATCGGCATCATGGCCGGCGACGACAACCTGGTGCGGGACGTGACGTTCGAGGATATCCGCGTCGACCGCATCGAGGAGGGCAAGCTGTTCAACCTGCACATCGCCTACACGCCCAAGTACAACACCAGTCCCGGACGCGGCATCGAGAACATCCTGCTGAAGAATATCAGCTTCACGGGAGAGGGCGCGCCCAGCGCCTCGGTCATGTACGGCTACGATGCGCAGCACAAGGTCAAGAACATCGTCATCGACAATGTCACCGTGGGCGGGCGCAAGCTGACGGCGCCCGAAATCAACCTGCTCGATATCGGCCAGTTTGTCGAAGGCGTCAGTTTCAAGTAGTTTTTATGTTGTGGCTTCCAAGCTACAATTTACCGACAAGATATCGATAACAGAGAAAACCGTGGACATCTGAAAAGGATGTGATACCATCAATCCTGTTATCGATAACTTGCTTAGACGAATTATCCGATACGCAACAAGAAAAGGAGCGGCACTGCTCCATCACGCGCACAAAGCGCGGATCGCACAACAACGGAGACATAAAATGAAGATGAAGATCAAACACACGCTGCCGGTTTCCGCGCTGGCGTTGACCGTGGCGCAGGGCTTGTTCGTGGCGCCGTGCGCGCTGGCCCAAGCCCAGGCGCAGGGAGCGGATGCGCAGGACGTGACCGTGGTGGTGACCGGCATACGTGCCAGCGCCCGCAACGCGCTGGCGATCAAGAAGGACTCGATTGAAATCGTCGATTCCATCACCGCCGAAGACATCGGCAAGCTGCCGGATCCCAACGTTGCCGAGACCCTGACCCGGATCCCCGGCGTGCAGGGCTACCGTTATGGCGGCGAGGGCGCCTCGCCGGTCGGCGTCGGTTCCGGCCTGACCATCCGCGGCCTGTCCGGCCAGACGGCGTCGCAGGTCAATGGCCGCGCCTACTTTACCGCCGGCGGCCGCGAATACAATATCGAAGGCGCGATCCCGGCCATGATTGCCGGCGTCGACGTGTACAAGAATCCGACGGCCGAGCACATCGAAGGCGGCATCGGCGGCCTGGTGAATATCCGCACCCGCAATCCGAGCGACTTCAAGGGACCGACCGTGTCGCTGGGCGTGTCCGGCCGCTACAACGACCTGGCCAAGGAAAAGGATCCGGAGCTGTTCGGCCTGGTCGCCAACAAATGGACGCTGGAAGGCGGCGGCAAGCTGGGCGTGATGGCCGCCGCCGTCTACCAGAGCAGCACCGGCCGCTCCGACAACAACCCGGCCAACGGCGGCGCCAACTTCAAGCGCGCGGTGCGCGCCGACAGCGCCGAGTACAAGACGCTGGCCGCTGCCAACACCGCCAACAGCCCGAATCAGCCGCTGTCGAGCTATGTCGGCCGTTCCGACGTCAGCTATCTGGCCGGCGTGCCGACGCTGCCGACTTCGGCCACCGTCGGCGCCAACACGCCGAACCTGACGGGTCTGTCGGCCGAGCAGATCGGTAACATCATGACGGCGCCCGCCATCACCAACAACGCGTTCCAGGAAACCATCATGCGCGTGCGCCGCGGCCTGAACCTGGCCGCCGACTACCGCCATGACAACACGCTGCGCTTCTTCACCGAGTTCAATTACACCTACTACCTGTACCACCAGAACTACCGCGGCCTGAACTCGGTCGACGGCGCCAACGTGCAGAACCTGACCACCACGCCGTTCGCCTTCACCGAAGGCCTGGCCAACCGTAACATCAACGGCGGCAGCAACGATGTGCTGGCCAACCAGCGCCTGCTGGGCGGCACCTTCCTCAACTCCACCGTCAACACCGTCGGCGGCGACGAGCATACGCCTTACACCACCTGGATCGCCGCCGGCGGCGCCGACTGGAACCCGACCCCCGAGCTGGCGATCAAGGCCGAGTTCAACTACATCAAGTCGAAGAAGACCCAGGACAACCGCTCGGTCAACATGGACTCGAAGGCCGGCCTGTACTGGAACACCACGCGCCTGGCCGACGGCACGCCGCACCAGCTGAACTTCACGGGCCCGAACCTGGGCGATGCCGCGAACTTCGTGTTCCGCGACTACGCCAACGGCACCAACCAGATCACGGACGACAAGGGCAGCGCCAGCGCCATCAGCGGCAAATACACGGTGGGCGAGGGCTTGCTGCGCACCGTGAAATTCGGCACCCGCTACGCGAACCAGGAAAGCCGGTTCAACAGCTACAACTTCTCCGGCAAGCCGCTGACGGTGGACGGCCTGCCGCTGAACGCGGCCCGCAGCAACGGCATTTCGGCCGATACGCTGGGCGTGACGCAGCAGTCGCCGACCAACTTCATGGACGGCGACGCCGGCTACTCGGGCGGCTACGTGGTGTACACGCCGGGAGCGCTGCTGGGCAACCAGGTCGCCAACCTGTTCCCGAAGGCGGGCATCCCGCAGGATAACGCCTACGTCGAAAACATCGGCGCGCGCCGCTTCCTGCGCGAGAACACGCTGGCAGGCTACGTGATGGGCGAATTCTCGGCGCTGGACGACCGTATCACCGGTAACGTCGGTGTGCGCGTGGTGCGCACCGACAGCAAGGCGGTGGCCATGAACAGCCTGACGGCCGGCGTGTTCACGCCGACTTCCACCAAGACGAGCTACACCAACACCTTGCCATCGTTGAACCTGACCGGCTTTATCACGCAGGACTTCCTGGCCCGCTTCGGCTACGCCAAGGGTCTGACGCGCGCGCCGCTGGACCAGTTGAACCCGACCCTGTCGGTCAACACCGTGACCGGCACCGGCAACGCCGGCAACCCGGCACTGCGTCCGCAAACCGCCAACAGCTTCGACCTGTCGCTGGAACGCTACTTCAGCAAGACCAACTACGTGTCGGCGGCGGTCTTCGACAAGGAGATCGATGGCTTCTTCAACGGCATCGTCGAATGCCAGACCGTGGCCGGCGTGCCTGCCTACAGCGGCAGCCAGAACAACAGCTGCAGCAACGGCCAGTACCAGATCACCAAGTCGGTGAACTCGGAGAAGGGCGATGCGCGCGGGATGGAACTGGCGGGCCAGTACTTCTTCGACAGCTTTGCCGCGCCGCTGAAGAACTTCGGCGTGGCCGGTTCGTACACTTATGTTAAGACGTCGAACCCGGTCAACTTCGGCACCGCCGCCGCGCCGCGCATCGTCGATTCGATCCAGCCGTTCCAGTCCAAGAACAGCTACAGCGTCTCCGGCATGTACGAGGACACCAAGTGGTCGGCACGCCTGGTCTACACCTGGCGTTCGGATTCCATCCTGTTCGGCGCGTCGGCCAATCCTATCGATGCGCGCGGCATTTCCGCCACCGGCATCCTGGATGGCTCGGTCAACTACAACATCGACGAAAACTTCACCTTGTCGTTCAACGCCTCCAACATCCTCGACAAGGCGCTCAACCGCTTCGTCGGCGAGCCTGGCGCCTACCAGACCGGGATCGAGCGCCAGCACTATGCCAACGGCCGCACCTTCAGCCTGGCGCTGCGCTACAAGTTCGGCAAGTAATGTAATCGGTTGACAGCGGTACCGCATGGCGAGCTTCGGCTCGCCATGCGCGTTTGGCGGGCGGCTCGCCCCCGGCGATAGACATTTTCGACCCTTTGGCGTCTAATGAATTTTGGGACAGCTTAAGTTATGTGAAGAAATGAAACTATTCCAAGTATGCGCGATGACGGCAGGGGTGTTGCTTTCCTGGTCCGCCATGAGCGAACCGCTCCGGATTCAAACGATCCAGGGGCCACCATGGGGATTTGTCGGCAGCGACGGCAAGCCCACCGGCATGATGTATGAAATCGGAAATCGCATTGCGGAGGAGGCTGGGTTCTCTTACACAAACGCGCTGGTTCCCTACGCCCGCACCGCCCTCGAAATCGAAACCGGCGGCGCCGACTGTATCTTGCGGTTCAGCAATGAGCATATGGCGCGGGTCGCCGTACCGGTGGCCAGCGTTGCCACCATGCCCGTCATTTTGGTCGGCCCCAGCGGAACGCGTTACAACAACCTGGCCGAGTTGCGCGGCAAGACCGTCGGCGTGGTGCGTACCAGCAATTATGTGGAACAATTCGACAGCGACAGGGCGATCCAGAAGTACCCGGTCAACGATTACGTGACGATGGCGAAAATGCTGGCCATGCGGCGCCTGGACGCGGGCGTCGGCTCCAGCGTGGGCTTGTTTTACGGCGCCTATATGGCCGGCGTCAAACCGGAGGAACTTGGCGTTCCCCTGGTCCTGGGCAGCAACGATTTCATCTTGTTCCTTTCCAAGAAAAGCGCGAAGCCGGAAACGATCAGGGCGCTGAAGGGATCGGTGAGGAAACTCACTGCCAGCGGCGAGATCAAGAAAATCATGGGCAAGTACACCAGCTTCGATGTTGAATTGCCACAGAAATAGACCGCAAGGCGAAAAACGTCGCGCTCTCCACCCGGCTTGGCGCCGCTATTTTCCTGGCCGGCTCCCGACGCGCGACTGTGCCCATTTGACCGACTCGAACCAGGCGACGCTCAACGCGGCAAGCATGGCGCTGGCGAGCAGCAGCGGCAGGCCGGGCAGTGAAAACGCAAACAGTTCGCGTATGGTGTCCAGATAGAGCACCAACAGCAACAGCGACACGGCTGCAAGGCTGATCCAGGCAAACGCCCGGTTCGACGCATGCCGCCGCCATGACGGCAGGGACCAGCTGCGATTGACGTGGATCAGTCCCAGGTTGGACAGGATGAGGGCGAGGAAGGTGGTGGTGCGCGCGATGTCGTCGGACTTGCTGACGTCCCGGGCCAGCAGGTAAAGGCCCACCAGCATCAGCAGCAGGCCGCCCCCCTGCAGCAAGCCGCGTACCAGGATCTCGCGGTCGAACAAATGCATGTCCGGCCTGCGGGGCTTGCTCACCATGGCGTCCGCTTCCATCGGCTCCGCCTCGAACACGATGGAGCAGGCCGGGTCTATCACCAGTTGCAGAAACAGTATGTGCACCGGCATCAGCAGCATTGGCCAGCCCAGCGCCACCGGCAGGATAGACAGCCCGACGATGGGCACGTGCACCGCGACGATGAAGACGATGGCCTTGCGCAGATTGGCGAACAAGCGGCGGCCGTGCTGGACCGCCAACAGCAGCGACGAGAAGTCGTCCCTGAGCAGGACCAGCGCCGCCGCCTCGCGGGCGACGTCGGTGCCGCGCGCGCCCATGGCCACGCCGATGCTGGCCGCCTTGAGCGCCGGCGCATCGTTGACGCCGTCGCCGGTCATGGCGACGATGTCGCCCCGGCGGCGAAAGGCCTGCACCAGGCGCAGCTTCTGTTCCGGGGCGATGCGGCAAAAGACGTCGGTATCCTTGAGCCGCGCTTGCAGCGCCGTGTCGTCCATCTGCGCCAGCTCGGCGCCGGAGAGCACCCCGCCCGCTGCGCCGGTGATACCCGCCTGCTGCGCGATGGCCAAGGCCGTGGCCGGATGGTCGCCGGTGATCATCACCACGCGCATCCCCGCGGCGTGACATTGCGCCACCGCCCGAGGAACCTCCGGCCGCACCGGGTCTTGCAATGCGACCAGGCCGAGGAACACAAAGTCAAACACATGCTGATTGTCCGGCAGGCCGGCCGCCGGGAAGGTGGCGCTGGCGACGCCGATCACGCGCAAGCCGTGGTCCGCCATCGCCGCCACTTGCGCCGAGATGTCCGCCGCCCGCGCGGGATCGAGGTGGCACAGGTCGATGATGGCTTCCGGCGCACCCTTGGCCGCGATCAGGTATTCGGTGCGGTCCGGCGATTGCCACACCCGCGACATGGCCAGCATCTGCCGCGACAGCGGATAGTCGTCAATCAGGGCCCAGTCGGAATGCAGGTGTTCCGTGTTGGCCAGCAGGCGCGTGCCGGCCTGGCCGATGGCGGCCTCCATCGGATCGAACGCTTGCCGGTGGCTGGCGAGGACGGCATATTCGAGCAGGCCATGCAGCGCCTCTTGCAGCACAGCGGCGGCCGGGGCGCGGCAATCGTAGCTGGATTGTTCCGACCAAAGCCGCACCACCTCCATGCGATTGGCGGTGAGCGTGCCGGTCTTGTCGACGCACAGCACCGTCGTCGCCCCCAGCAATTCAATGGCGGGTATGCTGCGCGCCAGGATCTGTTCGCGTCCGAGCCGCCATGCGCCCAGCCCCAGGAACAGCGTCAGGATCACCGGCAATTCCTCGGGCAGGATCGCCATGGCCAGTGTCAACCCCGCCAGCAGCCCCTGCAGCCAATCCCCGCGCAGCCACCAATGGGCGAACGCTAGGCCGGCCGCGAGGCACAAGCCGCCGATGGCGACGGCCTTGACCACGGCGCGCGTTTCCAGCTGAATCGGCGTCAGCTCTCCGCCCAGCGCGGCAAGCGATGCGCCTATGCGCCCCAGCGCGCTGTGCGCTCCGGTGGCGATCACCAATCCGCTTGCCGTTCCTTGCGTGATCAGGGTGCCGGAATAGACGCGGCTTTCCACATCGCCGCCGGCGCCGGACGCGCCGTGCCTGCTCACCGGCACCGACTCGCCCGTGAGCATCGACTCGTCCACCGTCAGATTCGACGCGTTGAGCAGGTCGATATCGGCGGGAACGCGGTCGCCCTCCGCCAGCAGCACCAGGTCTCCCACCACCAGTTCCCTGCCGGCGATGCGCTCCTGCCTGCCGTCCCGCATGACCAAGGCGCGAGGACAGGACAGGTCGCGCAAGGCGTTCAGCGAACGCTCGGTGCGCCGTTGCTGGAAGAATGTGATGCAGATGACGATGCACACAAAACCCAGCAGCATCAGCGCTTCGTTGCGGTCGCCCAGCGCCAGGTAGATGACGCCGCAGGCCACCAGCAGCAGAAACATCGGCTCCGAGACCACGTCCAGCAGCAGGCGCCCAGCGCTCAGCGGGCGCGAGGTGGGCAACTCGTTCGGGCCGTTTTTACGCAGCCTCTCCGCGGCCTCCGAAGCGCTCAGGCCTTCATTTTGCAGTCGTGCCGACATGGAATCCATCCTATTTTCTGTGCAAGCGTAGCACATCGCATGCGGGAAATTGCCGGTGCCATCCGATGGTGCTCAGAATTCCTTAATGTCGCGCGGCGACCATGTCATTGCGCCGGCGAGGTTTCCGCCTCCAGCCTGGCCTTGACACTGTTTGACCAACGCAGAGGAGCATTCGATGAAAGATATTCAAGCCGCGCCCGGGGAGGGCGAAAACCACAGCCAAGTCCAAGGCACGATCCAGGTGTGGGACTTGCCCGTCCGCCTGGTGCACTGGCTGATGGTGTTCTGCTTTGCCGGGGCTTATCTGACGGCGGAAATGGACGCATGGCGCCTGGTCCACGTGACCTTGGGCTACACGATGGCGGCATTGGTCTGCTTCCGCCTGGGGTGGGGATTTTTCGGCACGTATCATGCGCGGTTTTCCATCTTTGTGCGGGGACCGCGGGCGACCCTGGCCTATCTCCGCTCCCTGCCAAGCGGACGGCCGCAGCATTTTACCGGACACAACCCCGCCGGCGCCGTCGCCATCCTGCTGATGCTGGCGATCGCCCTGGCGCTGACCGCCTCCGGTTGGCTGCTGTATGCCGAAAAGGCCGGCGCATGGATGGAGGAGGTGCACGAGCTGATCGCGAACCTGATGCTGGCCGTGATCGCCCTGCACGTTGCCGGCGTTCTGGTAGCGAGCCGGCTGCATCGCGAGAATCTGGTGAAGGCGATGTTCACCGGGCGCAAGCGCGGCGTGCAAGCCGGGCCGGCGCAAGGGCCGGGACTGCGCGGCGGCATCGCATTCCTGCTGCTACTGCTGGTGTTGGGATTCTGGTGGTGGCAAGGCAGCGGCGCGGATATCCCCGGCGACGGCAAGGTGGCGGCTTCGCGCGAGCGCAGCCATGCCGGAGCCGAGGATGACTGAGGTGTTTCGTGGGATAATCCTGAGATGCATATACTACTCGCGGAAGACGATAGATTGCTCGGTGACGGCCTGCAGGCGGGCTTGCGCCAGCTCGGTTTCCAGGTTGACTGGGTGCTGGACGGTGCGGCTGCCGCGCGCGAGTTGCGGACGCAACCCCCTTATGCCGCGGCCGTGCTCGATCTGGGGCTGCCGCTGAAGGACGGCCTGGCCGTGCTGGCCGAAGTGCGGCAGGCCGGCGTCATGGTGCCGGTGCTGATACTGACCGCACGCGATACGGTGCCTGACCGTATCCGTGGCCTGGATATCGGCGCCGACGACTATGTGGTGAAACCGGTGGACTTGTATGAACTGGCGGCGCGCCTGCGCGCCCTGATCCGCCGCTCCCATGGCCAGGTCCAGCAGTACCTGCGGGCCCGCGACATCGAGCTCGACGCCGCCGCCAGGATCGTGCGGCGCGCCGGCGCGGTGGTGTCGCTGTCGGCGCGCGAGTTTGATCTGCTGCAGGCGCTGATGCTCAATGCGGACCGGGTGTTGTCACGCGAACAGCTGGAACAATATCTTTACAGTTGGGGGCAGGAGGTGGAGAGCAATGCGATTGAGGTGCACATCCATAACCTGAGGCGCAAGCTGGGGGCCGATCTGATACAGACGGTGCGCGGCGTCGGTTACATGCTGTTGCGGGCGGCGGCCTAGCATGACGGGCCGCCCGGCGTCATTGCAAGGCCGCTTGATCCGATCGGTGTTGGCGGTGGTCACCCTGATATGGCTGCTTGCCGCCGGCCTGACCTGGTTCGATGCCCGGCATGAACTGGACGAACTGCTCGACGCCCATCTGGCGCAGTCGGCGGCGTTGCTGCTGACGCAAAGGCTGGGCGATTTCGACAGTGATGAGATCGCGCCCGGCACGCCGGGCGTCCGGCATGTCGCCTCCGCCACCGTCATGTTCCAGGTCTATCAGGCCGGCCGGCTGATACTGAAGTCCGACGATGCGCCGGACCAGCCCCTGATGGCGCGCGGCGCGGCGCGGCCCGGCTATGGCGTGGTGACGCATGGGGGGAAGTCCTGGCGCGCCTACGCGGCGCCGGACAGCGCGCGGCGACTCGATGTCTTTGTCGCCGAGCGCCTGGCATCGCGGCAGGAGATTTTGTGGGCGGTGCTGCGCAGCAGCCTGTGGCCGCTGCTGCCGGCCTTGCCGCTGCTGGCCGTCGCCACGTGGTGGACGGTGCGCCGTGGGACGGCGCCGATACGCGCGTTGAGCCGGGCGGTGCTGTCGCGGCAGCCGCAGGCGCTCGAGCCCATCGCGGTGCCGGGCCTGACGGTGGAACTGAGGCCGCTGCTGTCATCGATGAACCAGCTGTTCGAACGCATCGTGGAATTGCGCGATGCGGAGCGGCGCTTCACCGCGGACGCGGCGCATGAATTGCGCACGCCGATCGCTGCCATTCGCATGCAGGCGCAGGTGGCCGCGGCAGAGACCCAGCCGGAAGCGCGCCGGCACGCATTGGCGGCCACGCTCGACGGTTGCGATCGCGCGACCAGGCTTGTTGAGCAGCTGCTGACGCTGTCGCGGCTGGAAACCACCGGCGTGGTCGAGCGGAGGCCCGTCGAATTGCGGCAACTGGTGCGGCAGGTGCTGGCGGAGGTGGCGCCCAAGGCCGCGGGCAAGCAGCAGGAACTGAGCCTGGATGCGGAAAAGGAATGCCCGGTGCTGGGCGACGACATGCTGCTGATGGTCTTGGTACGCAACCTGATCGACAACGCCGTGCGCTACAGTCCGGCCGGCGCCCGCATCGCCGTGCGGCTGGTATGCCAGAATGAGCGCTTCAACCTCAGTATCGAGGATAGCGGCCCCGGGATCAGTCCGGCCCACCTGGCCAGGCTGGGTGAGCGCTTCTTCCGGGTGACGGGCAGCGGGGAGAGCGGGAGCGGGCTGGGATGGTCGATCGCGCGGCGGATCGCCACCACACATGGCTTCGAGCTAGGCGCGGGGAGCTCGGTGTCGCTTGGCGGCATGGCGGCCAGCGTGGCCGGACCACTGGCCGTGTACGCACAATAGGAAATGGCGGACAAAATGTCGATACTAAAAAATCGTAGCGCCGTACCCTTGCTGTGCGGCTGGGCCCTGGCTGTGTTGCTGCCCATGGCGAGCAGCGGCGCCGAAGTCAGGATGGCCTTCGGTGAAAAAATTCCGCCGTTCTGCTTTCCCGAGACCGACTCGGGCATCGAGATCGAGATCATCCGCGAAGCGCTGGCCTTTCGCGGCCACGTCCTCAAGCCGGCATATTATCCGTTTGCCCGCATCCCGATCGCGTTCAAGGCAGGCAGCGTCGACGCGGCCATGACGGACCTGGGCGAGAACATGGACAAGGCGGGCGGATACTATGGCGAGCCGGCGGTTTTTTATGACAACGTGTTCATCACTTTGAAGGAGCGCAACGTGACGATCAAGACGCCGGCGGATTTGCGCGGGTTGACCGTCATCGCGTTTCCCGGCGCCGCCAGGCGCTATCCCTTGTGGCTGGACGACGTGAAAAAATCCGGGCGATATTTTGAGCAAAACAACCAGTCGCTCCAGGTCATGACGCTCAATGCCGGGCACTACGATGTCGCCCTCAGCGATCGAAGCATATTCAGGTATTTTTCATCGGCGCTGCAGAAGACCAAGGATTTCCGTCCCAAGCCCGTGGTCATGCACAGCTTTGTGAAAATGAATCCCCAGGACTACCGCCCGGTATTCCGGGATCCCGTGGTCCGCGACGACTTCAACGCCGGACTGCGGCAGTTAAAGGCGGCCGGGCGGGTCAATGCGATCTATAAAAAATACCTGGGAGAGCAGCAGGACTAGCGCGCGGACGCCCTCGCCAAGGGCTTTTCGCCGGCCGTTGTAATCTGTTTGTAATCTGCGCGTAATGTTTGGGTCATGGGCTGGTTTCTATACTGGGTTTTTAACCTCGATAAAGGACTGGACCATGAAACGCTCACTCATTGCCGCCGCCACGCTGCTGGCGGCCAATCTCGCTGTCGCCGCGCCGTCGGTACACAACGTCGTGCTGGTGCACGGCGCCTATGCCGACGGCTCCGGCTGGAACGAGGTGATCGCCCGCCTGCAGAAAGCCGGCATGCACGTCACCTCGGTGCAGAACCCATTGACCTCGCTGGCCGACGATGCCGAGGCCACGCGCCGCGTCCTGGCGCTGCAGGACGGCCCGACGATCCTGGTCGGCCACTCGTGGGCCGGCACCGTGATCAGCGAGACCGGCAACGATCCGAAAGTGGCGGCGCTGGTGTACCTGGCGGCGCGCGCGCCGGATGTCGGCGAAGACTACGGCGCTTTGGCGGCCAAATTCCCGGCGCCGCCTGCCAGCGCGGGCCTGGTCAAGTCGCCGGATGGTTTTGCACAGCTGAGCGAGCAGGCCTTTGTGCGCGACTTTGCCGGCGACCTCGATCCGGCGCAGGCGCGCGTGCTGTACGCATCGCAGGGACGGATTTCGCAGACGCTGTTCTCCGGCCGTACCACGCAGGCCGCCTGGAAGAATAAACCCAGCTACTACGTCGTGTCGCAGAACGACCGCACCACGTCGCCGGAACTGGAACGCTTCGTCGCCAAGCGCATGGGCGCGAAGACCATCGAACTGGCGTCCAGCCATGTATCGATGATCTCGCACCCGGACGAGATTGCAAACCTCATCCTTGAAGCAGCGAAGTAATTACTGAACGCCGACCAGCACGGGAGTAGCGCTGCCCGTGCCGGCCTCGGTCACCATCAGGCGGTCGGCCTTGGCCGCCGCATCGCTGGCGGCCTGCGCGCGCACCGGCCCGATCATGGTGCCGTTGGCCATCCCCGCGTCGTTGGTGCGGAAGCTGCCGACCGGCGCCGCCTGGCTGCTGAGCGTCACGTTATAAACCGTATTCGGCTTCAGCTTGTACAGGAACACTTCCATCGCATCGACCACGCCCAGGTTGCGCACCACGACAAAGCCCTTGCCTTCGCCGGTTGTCGGCTTGAGCGCGATGTTGTGCGAATCCTGGTTCACGCGCGGCACCAGGTTGGAGCGGTCGTCGGCGGACGGCGCCACCTTGGACAAATACACCAGCGCTTGCGGCGCCTGCCCACCGGGCATGGTGGCGACGATCTTGTTGGTCGCGGGATCGATGACCTGCACGCCGTCGCCGTTTTCCAGACCGACGTAAATGCGGCTGCTGTCGTCGGACGTCCAGATCCCGTGCGGCAGGGCGCCGGTCGGGATGGTGGCCAGCAGCCTGGCTTCCTTGCCGGTGGTGTAGACCTTGACGACGTTCTCGCCACCTATGGTCACGTAGGCGCGCACCTCGCCGGCCACGGTGGCGAAGGCCAGGTGGTTGGAGATGAAGCCGGTGTCGATCACGCCGGTCACCTCCAGCGTCCTGGTGCTGATGCGGGTGACCTTGCCGACGTCCTTGTGCGTCATCCAGATCTCGCTGTAGTCGGGCGTGAATTGCAGGAACGGCGAGAACGGACTGACCACGCCGATGCGCTTGACGACGGTGTGCGTCGCCACGTCGATCACATCGACGGTCGGCGTAAAGCTCGACACGGCAAAGGCCAGCTTGCCGTCCGGGTGGAACTGCACCATGCCGGGACCGAGGTCGGTCTGGATGCGGCGCGTTTCCTTGAACGTGAGCGGATCGATGACGGAGATGTAGTCCTCGCCGCGCACCACCACCCACACCTCCTTGCCGTCGGCGCTGAAGAATCCCTCGTGCGGCGAGCGGCCCACATAGGTCTTGCCCTTGACCTTGTTGGTCGCGGTATCGATGAAGGTCACCGAATTGGAACCGTTGGAAATGGCGATCAGCGTCTTGTGATCCGGCGAGAAGCCCAGGCCGTGCACATTGATCTCGCCGCGATACAGCGGTGACAGCACGTCCGGCCGAGCGTTGCCCAGCTTGATCTGGCCCAGCAGCGTGTTGCTGGCGGGGTTGAAGACGGAAATGGTATTGGTGTTCTGGTCCGCGGTGTAGACGCGGTCCAGCGGCGACGGCGCGGCGGCGGCATAAGCCGACAGCAGCGTTCCTACCGCGAAAGCGATGGTTTTCATTTATTTGCCCCTTTATTGGTCTCTTGTGGTTGTCGTTGCAGCCAGGCCTGCATCACCTTGATTTCGTTCTGCTGTTCGGCGATGATGCCCAGCGCCAGGTTGCGGATCTCCGGGTCCTGGGTGTACAGCAGCACTGCTTTCGCCATGTCGACGGCGCCCTGGTGGTGCGGCATCATCATGGTGACGAAATCGTGTTCGCTCACGCCGTTCATCGGCGCCTGCTTCATGCCGGCGTCCATCACGGCCATGGCGTCGTCCATCAGCGCGTCGAAGGTTTTGGCGGTGCTGGCGACGAATGCCGGCGGCGGCTGGCCGCTGTCTGCGCTGTCGCCGTGGTGGTGATGTTCCTGGGCGCCCGCCTGCGACGCCGCCAGCGCCAGGGCGCCGGCGAAGCCTAGACGGAGCGCGCCGCGTAGTGCTCCACGTGGTGCGCGCATGGCCTTAACCGCGATACAGCGGGTTGGAGGCGACATACACCGTGACCTTGTGGTCTACACTGCCTGCCGGGGCGATTTTCGACAGGTCGAAGGCGGCTTCGTCGTGCAGCGTGTCAAAATGCCAGGTGAAGCTGGTGCCGTTGGACTGGAATTCCACGGTATCGCCGTTGTCGACGTTGACCCAGGGCGTGTTGGCGTTGATGACGATATGGCGCTGGGCGTTGGATGGCGCCACGGCGCTGCCGTATTCGGCGGTGCCGTTGGCGGCGAAAGCGGTGGAGGCGGCCAGGGTTGCGGTCAGGGCTGCGGTCAATGAGGCGATGCGGATGGCGTTGAACATGATGATTCCTATAGTGAGTTGACTGTCGGGGAGTCGATGCATTTGCTGTATCGATGGAGCCAGTCTAGAGAGCCGCCGCTGACGGGAAGATGACGTGCAAATGACAGATTTGTAATCCAAACGGCCTGCGGAAAAGCCGACAATGCTGCATCTGGAGGTAGATCATGAAAATTCTGGTTGTTGAAGACGAGCCGAAAGCGGGCGATTACCTGGTCAAGGGCCTGCAGGAATCCGGCTACGTGGCGGACCTGGCGCGCAATGGCGTCGACGGCCTGGCGCTGGCGCTGGAGCACGACTACGAACTGATCGTGCTGGACGTGATGCTGCCGCAAATGGACGGCTGGGCGGTGCTGAGCAAGCTGCGCGAGCGCAAACAGACGCCGGTGCTGTTCCTGACCGCGCGCGACGACGTGGCCGACCGCGTCAAGGGACTGGAGCTGGGCGCCGACGATTACCTGGTCAAGCCGTTCGCCTTTGCCGAACTGCTGGCCCGCGTCAAGACGCTGATGCGCCGGGGGCCGGTGCGCGAGATGGAAATGATACGCGTGGCCGACCTGGAAATCGACGTGCTGCGCCGCCGCGTCACGCGCCAGTCCACGCGCATCGAGCTGACCGCCAAGGAGTTCGCGCTGCTGCACCTGCTGGCCAAGCGCCAGGGCGAGGTGCTGTCGCGCACGCAGATCGCTTCGATGGTGTGGGACATGAACTTCGATTCGGACACCAACGTGGTCGACGTCGCCGTGCGCCGGCTGCGCGCCAAGATCGACGACCCCTACACCACCAAGCTGATACAGACGGTGCGCGGCATGGGCTATCTGCTGGAAGCGCGGTCATGAAGCTTCGTCCGCTGTCGTTGACGCTGCGCGTCGCGCTGCTGCTGTCGGCGGTCGCCATCGTCACCTTCCTGGCGGCCGGCGCCTACCTGTATCAGACGCTGGCGCGGCAGATGTCCTACCGCGACGACGTGGAACTGATCAACAAGGTGATGCAAATCCGCCGCATCGTGGCCGAGCTTCCGTCGCCGCAGGCCATCGCGCGCGACAAGCGGCCGCTGATGGACACGCTGTTCGGCCACAACGACTTCATGCTGCGCGTGAACGGGCCGGATGGCGCGCCGCTGCTGCAATCGTCCACCACTTCGCGGCCGCTGCCCAAGGTGGACAGCGTGCCGCCGCAGCGCGAGCTGACGCTGGACGACATCCACGACTGGATGCCGGCCATGGGGCGTGGCCGCATGGTCAGCGCGGTCGGGCTGGCCGGCGGCGAACCGGTCAAGATCACGCTGGCGCGCGAGCGCTCCGACCGGCTGCAACTGCTGCGTCGCTATACCTCGGATCTGCTGGCCGCGCTGTGTGGCGGCGCCGCGCTGGCCACCTTGCTCGGCTA
Source organism: Duganella sp. Dugasp56 (assembly GCF_047304105.1). Lineage (NCBI taxonomy): Bacteria > Pseudomonadati > Pseudomonadota > Betaproteobacteria > Burkholderiales > Oxalobacteraceae > Duganella > Duganella sp. Dugasp56. The sequence continues at coordinate 119,510 of NZ_JBGLYQ010000002.1, read as the reverse complement.
TGCGATCGTGCGCCACAGCATGCGCCAGCTGCGCTCCGTCATCGGCAAGGCCAACGAGATCAACACCAACCGTCTCAACACCCGTTTGTCGGTGGGCGACGCGCCGGTCGAGCTGCGCGAGATGGGCGAGGCCTTCAACGCCATGCTGGACCGGTTGGAGGACGGCGTGCAGCGCCTGTCCGGCTTTGCCGCCGACCTGGCGCACGACCTGCGCACGCCGGTCAACACGCTGATGGTGGAAACCCAGGTCGCGCTGTCGCGCCCGCGCACGGTGGAGGAATACCAGTCGCTGCTGGCGTCCAATTCGGAAGAGTACGAACGGCTGGCGCGCATGATCGAGAACACGCTGTTCCTGGCGCGGGTCGACAACGCCCAGCTGGCGCTGCAGCGCGAAACGCTGGACCTGCGCACCGAGCTGCTGCGCATCCACGACTACTTCGAGATCCTGGCCGACGACGTCGGCGTCGCGCTGACGGTCGATGCGCCGGCGCTCGAGGCGCATGTCGACCCGGTGCTGCTGCAGCGCGCCGTCAGCAACCTGGTGTCGAACGCGATCCGCTACACGCCGGCGGGCGGCGCGGTGCGCCTGTCCGCGCGCAGGATGGAGCAGGGCGTGGAGCTGGCCGTCAGCAATACCGGTGCCGGCATCGCGCCGGAACATTTGCCGCGCATCTTCGACCGCTATTACCGTGCCGACGCCGCGCGCTCCAACCAGGCCCATTCGGCGGGGCTCGGGTTGTCCATCGTCCGTGCCATCATGGAGTTGCACAATGGAAACGTCCGGGTCGAGAGTTTGCCGGGACAGACCACTACGTTTTACCTGCGGTTTGGTTCCGCGGACAAGTAAATAAAAAAATTAAAAAAACATGTCGATTTGATGCGTGCTGCTTCGTCGTAGAGGTAGAGTGACGATTCACTCGCTTCAACCCACATCAAGGAGATCACCATGACTGCAAAAGTAGATGCCATTCCAGAAGGTATGCACAGCGTCACCCCGCACCTGGTTTGCGAGGGGGCGGCCGACGCCATCGAGTTCTACAAGAAGGCCTTCAACGCCGTCGAAACGGCGCGCATGCCCGGCCCGAACAACAAGTTGATGCACGCCGCCGTCAAGATCGGCGATTCCATCGTCATGCTGGCGGACGATTTTCCCGACTACGGCGGCCTCGGCCCGAAAGCGCTGAAGGGCAGCCCGGTCACGCTGCACCTGTACGTGAAGGATGCGGACGCCATCTTCGCCCAGGCGGTGGCCGCCGGCGCCACCGTCAAGATGCCGATTGCCGACATGTTCTGGGGCGACCGCTACGGCCAGGTCACCGATCCGTTCGGCCACCACTGGTCGATCGCCACCCACATCAAGGACATGACGCCCGAAGAAATGAACGAGGCGATGAAACAGCAAACCCCGCCTTGCGAATAAGGAGACCGTCATGCGTTTCATGATTATCGTAAAAGCCACCGAGGATTCCGAGGCCGGCAAGATGCCGAGCACCGAGCTGCTGACGGCGATGGGCAAGTTCAACGAGGAGCTGGTCAACGCCGGCGTGCTGCTGGCCGGCGAGGGTCTGCATCCCAGCTCCAAGGGGGCCCGCATCCGCTACGACGGCGCCAGCCGCACCGTCATCGACGGCCCGTTCTCCGAGACCAAGGAATTGATCGCCGGCTTCTGGCTGATCCAGGTGAAATCGAAGGAGGAGGCCATCGAGTGGATGAAGCGTTGTCCGAACCCGATGGAAGTGCCGTCCGAAATCGAGATCCGCCAGGTGTTCGAGATGGAGGATTTTGGCGAAGCCGCCACACCCGAGGTGATCGCGCAGGAAGAAGCCTTGCGTGCCCGCCTGTGATGCTGCTACCTTAGCCGTAACAAAAACAGGAGCATTCCATGGAATTCATGATACTGCGCCGGGCCAACCAGAACACCGAACGCGGCCAGCAGCCGCCGGCGCTGGAGCCGGGAATCTTTTTACGTCCGAGCGCCGAAGCGGTGCGGCTGGTGCGCCGCGACGGCGTATGGAGCCAGAGCCAGGGGCCGTTCTCGCCCAAGGAGCTGGTGGCCGGCTTTACGCTGATCGAGGCCGAGTCGCGCGAGGATGCGATCGAGCAGGTGCGCTGGTTTCCGCTGTTCGACAGCGGCGCAGTCTATGAAATCCGCGACCCCGGCTGCCCTGGCGGCTGCGTCGGCTTCGATGATCGCGGCACGGCGGCGGGCACGCTGCCGCGCCGCGACGAAGCGCTGACGCGCTACGTGGTGTTCATCCGTTCAGACGCCGACATGGAGGCCAACAGGGTGCCGCCGGCGGAAGTCATCGACGTGATGAACGCCTACAACGAAGCGGGCGTGCGCCAGGGCGTGCTGCTGGCGGGCGAAGGACTGCGCGGTACGTCCAATGCCGCGCGGGTCCACTTCGCCAATTCGAAGACGACGGTGGTCGACGGCCCGTTCACCGAGGTGAAGGAACTGATCGCCGGCTACTGGATGCTGCAGGCGGCGTCGATCGACGACGCCATCGCCTGGGCCAAGGCCTATCCCTATCCCAGCCCCGGCGACCTGACGCTGGAGATACGCGAAGCCTGCGAGCGTATCGCCCACCAGGAATTTACCCCGGAAATGCGCGCCGCCGAGGAACGCCTGCGCGCCGAGCTGCTGGAGACGGGCCTGCGCGAAGCCTTCAGCAAAAAATCCCGTGCCCGCCAAGGTTGACAAGGTCGTCGAGGCGGTCTGGCGGATGGAGTCCGCCAAGATCATCGCCGTGCTGGCGCGCATGCTGCGCGACGTCGGCCAGGCCGAGGAGCTGGCGCAGGACGCGCTGGTGCTGGCGCTGGAGCGCTGGCCCGAGACCGGCGTGCCCGATCAGCCGGCCGCCTGGCTGACCGCCGTGGCCAAGAACCGCGCGCTGGACGTGCTGCGCCGGCGCCAGATGCACCAGGAAAAAGAGGCGGAACTGACCTACGAACTGGAGGGCGTGCTGCAGGACGCCTCGCCCGACCTGGATGCGGCGGTGGCCGACGCGCTGGAAAACGACATCGGCGACGACCTGCTGCGCCTGGTGTTCGTGGCCTGCCACCCGGTGCTGCCGACCGAAGGCCGCGTGGCGCTGACCTTGCGCATGCTGGGCGGCTTGAGCACCGAGGAAATCGCCCGCGCCTTCCTGGTGCAGGAATCGACGGTGGCGCAGCGCATCGTGCGCGCCAAGCGCACGCTGGCCGAAGCCAAGGTGCCGTTCGAGGCGCCGCGCGCGCACGAGCTGGTCGAGCGGCTGGCGTCGGTGCTGCAGGTGATCTACCTGATTTACAACGAAGGCTATTCCGCCAGCGCCGGCGCCGACTGGATGCGGCCCACCTTGTGCGAGGAGGCGCTGCGCCTCGGCCGCATCCTGGCCGAACTGGTGCCGGGCGAGCCGGAGGTGCACGGACTGGTGGCGCTGATGGAGATCCAGTCCTCGCGCGCCCGCGCCCGCGTGAATGCCAAGGGCGAGCCGATACTGCTGCTGGAGCAGGACCGCGCGCGCTGGGACCAGATGCTGATACGGCGCGGCCTGGCCGCGCTGGAGCGCGCCGCGCACACCGGCCGTGGCCTGGGGCCGTATGGCCTGCAGGCGGCCATCGCATCCTGCCATGCGCGGGCGCGGACGGCGGCCGACACCGACTGGGGCCGCATCGCGGCGCTGTACGACGCCTTGTCGCAGCTGGCGCCGTCGCCTGTGGTGGAACTGAATCGCGCGGTGGCGCTGACCATGGCCTTCGGACCGGAGGCGGGGCTGGAGGTGGTCGATGGATTGATGGATGTGCCGGCGCTGAGGAACTATCACCTGCTGCCCAGCGTGCGGGGAGATTTCCTGGCCAAGCTGGGGCGCCACGACGAAGCCCGCATCGAATTCCAGCGCGCGGCGGAGCTGACGCAAAACGAGCGGGAACGCGCGCTGCTGCTGGCGCGCGCCGGCGCTAAATGAGCCGGGCCTGGAACCAGGCCAGCGCGTCCTCCCACAGCGGCTGCGCCTTCGCCTTGAAGTAGCCCATATGGCCTATGGCGCCAACGCCGGCGCGCGCGGGGTCGATGGTGACGGCGGTGACGCTGGCGTTGCGGTAGCCGGCCATGAAGGCGTCGCGCGAGGCGGGGCGTGCCCACAGGTCGTCCAGCGCGTTGACGGCCATCACCGGCATGCGCACGCGGTCGTAGCTGGCGCGGATGCCGTGCATGTCAGGATCGTCGAAGAAGTAGTGCGGGTAGCGGCACCAGCCTTTCCATTGACGGTAGACGTCCAGCGGCAGGTCTTCGCCCATGCCCAGTTTGCTCCACGCCAGATAGCCCTTCCAGCGCGTCAGTATCGGGCCGGCGATGTTCCACATGATCCAGACCTTGATGCGTTCCAGCGGTGGCATCCAGCCGTGCCAGCCGGCGCCGGTGGCGAACAGGTAGCAGGCGGCGATCTTGTGCTGGTTAGGCAGCAGGCCGAGCGCGTGGCCACCGTAGGAATGGCCGATCATGAACAATGGCAGCCCGTCCTGCTTGCTGGCGTCCATGTGCTCGACGGCGGCGGCCAGGTCGAGACGGCCCCAATCCAGGTAATCCATCTTGAAGCCCTTCAGCGTGGCCGGGCGCGACAGGCCGATGCCGCGATAGTCCAGCGTCAGCACGCGGTAGCCGCGCGCCGCCGCGAACTCGGCGAAGCGGCGGTAGTAGCCCTGCGGCACGCCGGTGGCGCTGGCGACGATCAGGTGCGCGCGGATGTCGCCGGCGGCGGGGTAGAGCGTGGCGGCGATCGGGTAGCCGTCGGCGGCCTTGAGCATGAGTTGCTGTTTGATCATTACGGTTTTCCTTGGAGTTGTGCGCGCAGCAGGGGGAACAGGGTGGCGCTGACCAGTTCCATCGGCGCCACGCTGCCGGCCACGCGGGCTTGCAGCAGGGCGCCCTCGTAGGCCGCCACGATCAGCGCGGCCAGGCCGCCGGCGTTGGCGATTTTTCCGGAGGCCTCGAAGGCCTGCGCCAGCCGATCGCGCACGGCGGCAAAGCCGTCCGACAGCGCCTGCCGGATCGCGACATCGTCGACTTCCGATTCGAGCGCCACGGTGGCCAGCGGGCAGCCGCGCTGGAAACCGCTGGCGGCCAGCAGTTGCTGCGCCTTGCTGGTCCACAGTTCCAGCGCGACCACCGGGTCGGGCGAGGCGGGCAGCAGCTTGTCGAGCAGGGCGCACAGGTCGGCCACCTGCTGCTGGATGGCGGCCACCGCCAGTTCGGTCTTGCCACCGGGAAAATGATGATAGAGGCCGCCCTTGGGGGTGTCGGCGGCGGCCAGGATTTCGCTGATGCCGGCGCCATGCAGGCCCTTGCGCTGCAGCGCATCGCCCATGGCACGAATCAGCCGGTCTCGGGTGGGTAAAGTAGTCATGTCATGGACTGTACAGACCGGTCGGTCTGCTGGCAAGTGAAAAATCCGGGGTCAGAGCTGACATTTGGACACGGGCTCAGCCGTAGCGCCGGCTACGGCTGAGCCCGTGTCCAAATGTCAGCTCTGACCCCGGATTGTTTAGAAGGTGGCTTCGAGGATTTTTACCAAGGATTCGATGCCGTCGGCGTCGGTCTGGTCGAAGCGGTTCGGCAGCGGGCTGTCGAGGTCGAACACGCCGACGATCTCGCCGCCGGCGCCGCGCACCGGCACCACCAGCTCCGAGCGGGAGTTGACGTCGCAGGCGATATGGCCGGGGAAGGCGTGCACGTCCGGCACGACGATGGACTTGCCTTCGACCACGGTGGTGCCGCAGACGCCGCGCCCCTTCTTGATGCGGATGCAGGCCGGCTTGCCCTGGAACGGTCCGAGCACCAGCTCGTCGCCCTTGAGGAAGTAGACGCCGGCCCAGTTCAGGCCCGGCATGCTGTTGAACACCAGCGAGCTGAAGTTGGCGGTGTTGGCGATCAGGTCGCTCTCGCCGTGCACCAGGCCGCTCAGTTGCGAGCGCAGGTCGCCAAACATGGCGATCTTGGCTTCGGGGGAGTCGGTGCTGTAGGCGGTGTCGCTGAGGGTGAAAGTCATGGTTTTCTTCTAAGAAAAAATTCGCTAAGCCGATATGGTAGCCGTTTCGGCGCCGGCGCGCTGCCGGTCACGCCAGCGTTTCGCCGGCCAGGCGCCGCAGCAGGGCGGCGGCGGGATGGTCGTCGGCGACGATCAGGCCGAGGCCGGCCGCCAGCTCGTCCCCTTCCTTCAGCTTGCGGTAGGCGATGCCGGGGCGGCGGATGGCGGCGAAGGAGGCCGGCAGCAGCGCCATGCCCTTGCCGGCCGCCACGTCGCTGAGCAGCACGTGATGATCGTGCGGCTCCAGCAGGAAGCGGGGCGCGAAGCCATGCTTGCGGAACACGGCGTGGCAGTGGTCGAAGAAGGCCGGCTGGCGCGCCCGTTCGAACCAGTACACCGGCTGCTCTTGCAGGTCGGCCAGCGCCAGGCTGCGGCGCCGGGCCAGCGGATGGCGGCTGGCCAGCGCGACCAGCGTCGGCTGTTTTCCCAGTTCCAGCACAGGCAGGTCGAAGGTCTTGGTCGGCAAGGCGATGACGGCCGCGTCCAGCCGCCTCGCGCGCAGGCGGGCGACCAGGCGCGGCGAGGCGTCGAACAGCACATCCAGCGCCACGGCGCCGCCGGTCGCCGCCGACAAGCTATCGGTGAAGGCGCGGAACAGGTCGGACTCCATCGACGAGGTCAGGCCCAGCCGCACTTGCTGCCGCATGCCGGGCTGGCGCGCCTGCAGCGCCAGTTCGGCGTCGTCCAGCAGCGCCAGGATGCGCAGCGCGCGCGGCAGCAGGTCGGCGGCGGCCGGCGTCAGGGCCACGTGCTGGGTATCGCGCTCGAACAGCTTGACGCCCAGCCGCTCCTCCAGCTGCCGCACCGCGCGGCTGAGCGGCGGCTGCGTCATGTGCAGCTGCTCGGCGGCCTGGCGGAAGTTCAAGCACTGCGCGACGGCGACAAAGATCTGCAGCGCGTGGGTATCGAGTTTTCTCATGATACTGAAAAGGTATCACGATTTTTGACATTCCGCCGCCGGCCGCGCGCGCCTAGACTGGCTTCATCACTCACCAACTGGAGCACATCATGAAACTACCGCGCATGGGACTGGGCTGCATGGGCATGTCGGAATTCTACGGCGCCACCGACGACGCCCAATCGCTGGCCACGCTGGAGGCCGCGTACGAGGCCGGCGTTACCCTCTACGACACCGCCGACAGCTACGGTATCGGCCACAACGAAGAACTGCTGGGCCGCTTCTTGCGCGGCAAACGGCAGCAGGTGACCGTCGCCACCAAGTTCGGCCTGGTGCGCCGGGCCGGCAGCTACGAGCGCCGCGTCGACAACACGCCGGCCTACATCCGCGCTGCTTGCGAGGCGTCGCTGCGGCGGCTGGGCGTCGAGCATATCGATCTATACTATATACACCGTTTCAACCTGGCCGAAATGCCGCTGGAAGATACCATGGGCGCATTGGCCGACCTGGCACGGCAGGGCAAGATCGGCGCCGTCGGCGTGTGCGAAGTCTCGCCGGCCACGCTGCGCCGCGCCGCCGCCATCCATCCCATCGCTGCCGTGCAGAGCGAGTACTCGCTGTGGACGCGCGATCCGGAGGACGGCGTGCTGCAGGCCTGCCGCGACGTCGGCGCCGTGTTCTGCGCCTACAGCCCGCTGGGCCGGGGCTTCCTCACCGGTACCGTCGCGCCGCTGGAGGACGGCGACTTCCGCAAGCTCAGCCCGCGCTTTGCCGAAGCCAACCTGCAGGCCAACCAGCGCATCGCCGGCATCGTGCGCGACCTCGCCGCCGGGAAGGGCTGCACGCCGGCGCAACTGGCGCTGGCCTGGCTGCTGGCGCAGGGCGAGGACATCATTCCCATCCCCGGCACCAAGCGCATCCCTTACCTGCTGGAGAACCTGGGCGCTTTGCGGATACAGCTGAGCGCCGCCGAACTGGCCCGCATCGACGCCGCGCTGCCGCCGGGGATGGCCGCAGGCGAGCGCTATCCGCAGGAAGGCATGAAGGGCTTGAATGCATGAGAGCAGTCGAGGCCGCTATTCCTAACGACTCCTAGCCGTTTTCCGAGGCACTCCTACGATATTTGTAGGCACCCTCCGATGGCGCGTCAGCGCGACCCGCGATACTCTGGTTGGCAGTGCGCCGTGCTTCCAGACCGGCGCTTTTGTTGACCAAAGAAAACGGATTCGCTATGCCGACCAGAAAAAAGAACGTAGTCCTGCTGCGTCAGGGGAAGCACAGGTTATCGTCAAGTGCGGACAGAACCGTGCCGGGCGGACCGCCGAGGCTGTCACCGGAAATCGAGGCCATGCTGATGATTGGTGACGAGCATGTTTTAATCAACCAGGAAATGGATGAGAATATCGGCTTCATGACGGAATTTATCGAGCCTGTGTGATCTTGGTGCGGTGACGGACAGAGAAGACATTCCGCGAACACTACAATCGGGCATCGAATTTCGAAAGCAGCCCATGTCCGATATGGTGGTAGTGCGCAAGGAAGGCTTGTACTGCGTCCCCGGCCGGTTTTATATCGATCCATGGCGTCCAGTGGAGCGCGCCGTGATCACGCACGCCCATGGCGACCACGCGCGCGGCGGCCATCAACACTATCTGACGGCGGCGCCCGGCGTGCGCATCATGCAGTCGCGGCTGGGGCCGATCTCCGTCGATGGACTGGCCTACGGCGAGCGGGTCACGCACAACGGCGTGACGCTGTCGCTGCACCCGGCCGGTCATGTGCTGGGCTCGGCTCAGGTTCGCATGGAATACCAGGGCGAGGTCTGGGTGGCGTCGGGCGACTACAAGATCGAGCCCGACAGCACATGCGCGGCCTTTGAACCGGTGCGTTGCGACACCTTCATCACGGAATCGACCTTCGGCCTGCCGGTGTATCGCTGGCAGCCGGAGCGCGAGGTGTTTGCCGACATCAACGAATGGTGGCGTGCCAACGCCGGGCAGGGCCGCGCCAGCGTCATGCAATGCTACAGCTTCGGCAAGGCGCAACGGATATTGAGCGGACTCGATCCGTCCATCGGCCCCATCATCTGCCACGGCGCGGTGCAGGCCCTGAACCAGGTCTACCGTGACGAAGGCGTGGCGCTGCCGCCCACGGTGATGGTGACCGACGTGCCCAGGGATGCCATCGGCAGCTCCATCGTCATCGCGCCGCCGTCGGCGGCCGGGTCGCCGTGGATCAAGCGCTTCGGCGACTTCAGCGACGCCTTCGCCAGCGGCTGGATGCAGCTGCGCGGCGCGCGCCGGCGGCGCGGCGTCGACCGCGGCTTCGTGCTGTCCGACCATGCCGACTGGCCGGGGCTGATGCAGGCCATCGCCGCCACCGGCGCGCAGCGCGTGATCGTCACGCATGGCTCGATACCGGTGCTGGTGCGCTGGCTGCAGCAGCAGGGCTTGCAGGCAAGCGGCTTCGATACCGAATATGGCGACGACGAGGCGGACGAGTCTGTCGCAGCCCCGCCGGACGGAGGCAGCGATGCATGAATTCTCCCGTCTCTATGCGGAGCTTGACGAGACCACGGCCACCAGCCGCAAGCTGGCCGCGTTGCAGGCGTATTTTTCCAGCGCCGCGCCGCAGGACGCGGCCTGGGCCGTCTACTTCCTGGCCGGCGGCAAGCCGCGCCAGGCCGTGCCGACCAAGCTGCTGCGCCAGTACGCCATCGAATACTCGGGCCTGGACGACTGGCTGTTCGACGAGTGCTACCACGCCGTCGGCGACCTGGCCGAAACCATCGCGCTGATCCTGCCGCCGCCGTCCCAGCACAGCGGGATCGGCCTGGCCGACTGGATCGAGCTGGCCATCGCCCCCCTGCGCGGCGCGGCGCCGGAAGCGATCCGCGCCGCGCTGTTCCTGTACTGGGACCAGCTCGACACGCGCGAACGCTTCCTGCTGACCAAGCTGATCGGCGGCGGCTTCCGCGTCGGCGTGTCGCGCCTGCTGGTGACGCGAGCGCTGAGCGCCGTCGCCAAGGTGGACAGCAAGGTGCTGGCGCAACGCCTGATGGGCTGGACCGATGGCAGCGTCAGCCCGACGGCGGCCGGCTTCCTGCAACTGATCTCGGCCCACAGCGAGGACGAGCACGCGCAGCGCGGCGGCCAGCCCTATCCGTTCTTCCTCGCCCACGCGCTGGAGCGCGACCCCGCCACGCTGGGCCAGCTGGCGGACTGGCAAGTCGAATGGAAGTATGACGGCATGCGCGCGCAACTGGTCAGCCGCGGCGGGCAGAACTGGATCTGGTCGCGCGGCGAGGACCTGATCACCGAACGCTTTCCCGAACTGGCGGCGCTGCGGCTGCCGGATGGCGTGGTGATCGACGGCGAAATCCTGATCTGGAACGGCCACGCCCCGGCGCCGTTCGCCGACCTGCAGAAGCGCATGGGGCGCAAGCAGGTCTCGGCGCGGCTGCTGGGCGAGCTGCCGGCGGTGATGGTAGCCTACGACCTGCTGGAGCTGGATGGCCAGGACCTGCGCCACCTGCCGCAGTCCGGCCGGCGCCAGCTGCTGGAAAAGCTGGTGCGCAAGCTGCAGGGCGCGCCGCAGCTGCGCCTGTCGCCGCTGATCGCGGCGGAAAGCTGGGAACAGCTGGCGGAAATCCGCAACGAGTCGCGCGAGCGCGGCGTCGAGGGCATGATGTTGAAGGCTGTCGACGCGCGCTACGGCGTCGGCAGGACCAAGAGCGAAGGCACCTGGTGGAAATGGAAGATCGATCCCTACAGCGTGGACGCGGTGCTGATCTACGCGCAAAGCGGCCACGGACGGCGCGCTTCGCTGTACACCGACTACACCTTTGCCGTGTGGGACGCCGATACCGACGGCGAGCGCAAGCTGGTGCCCTTCGCCAAAGCCTATTCCGGCCTGACCGACGCCGAGATCGCGCAGGTCGATACGGCCATCCGCAAGACGACGATAGAAAAATTCGGGCCGGTGCGCAGCGTCACGCCGAGCATGGTGTTCGAGATCGGCTTCGAGGGCATCGCCAGTTCGCCGCGCCACAAGTCCGGCATCGCCGTGCGCTTCCCGCGCATCCTGCGCCGGCGCGAGGATAAATCGATAGAGGATGCGGACACGCTCGACGTCTTGAAAAGCCTGCTGGCGGCGCCATGAAGGGCGAGGGGGCGGTCGAGGCATGGTTTGCCGCGCGCGGCTGGCGCGTGTTTCCGTTCCAGCGCGAGGTGTGGGCTGCGGCGGCGCAAGGCCGGTCCGGCCTGCTGCACGCCAGCACCGGCGCCGGCAAGACCTACGCCGTGTGGTTCGCCGCCCTGCGGCGCGCCGCTGCCGCGAACAAATCCAGGGCCGGCCTGCGCGTGCTGTGGATCACGCCGATGCGCGCGCTGGCCGCCGACACCTTGCGTGCGCTGGAACAATCGGCCGCCGACCTGGCACCGCAATGGCAGATCGAATCGCGCACCGGCGACACCTCGTCGGCCCAGCGCGCGCGCCAGAACAAGCGCCTGCCCGAAACCCTGATCACGACGCCCGAAAGCCTGACGCTAATGCTCAGCAAGGCCGACGCACGCGCGCAGTTCGCGCAGCTGGACATGGTGGTCGTCGACGAATGGCATGAGCTGATGGGGAACAAACGCGGCGTGCAGACGCAGCTGGCGCTGGCGCGGCTGCGCTTGTGGAATCCGGCGCTGCTGGTATGGGGCTTGTCTGCCACGCTGGGCAACCTGGCCCGCGCGCGCGAGGTGCTGATGCCGGACGGCGTGATCGTCGAAGGCCATGTGGCCAAGGAGATCCGCGTCGACACGCTGATACCGGAAAATCCGTCGCGCTTCCCGTGGAGCGGCCATCTCGGCATCCAGATGCTGGCGCCGGTCATCGCCGAGATCGAGCGGCACGCCGCCACGCTGGTGTTTACCAACACGCGTTCGCAGGCGGAGCTGTGGTACCAGCACCTGCTCGATGCGCGGCCGGATTGGGCCGGCTTGATCGCGCTGCATCACGGCTCGCTGGACAAGGAAGTGCGCGATTGGGTGGAGCAGGGCTTGAAGCAGGGCCAGTTGAAGGCGGTGGTGTGCACGTCGAGCCTGGACCTGGGCGTCGATTTCCTGCCGGTGGAGCGCGTGCTGCAGATCGGCAGCGCCAAGGGCATCGCGCGCCTGCTGCAGCGGGCCGGCCGCAGCGGCCACGCGCCGGGCCGCGTGTCGCGCCTGACGCTGGTGCCGACGCAGAGCATGGAGCTGCTGGAGGCGGCTGGCGCCAGGCAGGCGGTGGCCGCGCGCGACATCGAAGCGCGGCAGGTGCCGGAAAAGCCGCTCGATGTGCTGGTCCAGCACCTGGTGACGATCGCGCTAGGGGGCGGCTTCCGCTCCGAAGCCCTTTACGCGGAAGTGCGCAGCGCCTGGTCGTACCGCGATCTGAGCGAAGAGGAATGGCAGTGGGCGCTGGACTTCGTCGCGCGCGGCGGCCAGGCGCTGACCGTCTATCCCGAGTACCGGCGCGTGCTGCAGGATGAGGAGGGCGTCTACCGCGTGCCGGACGTGGCGCTGGGCAGGCGGCACCGCATGGGCATCGGCACCATCGTGTCGGAATCGTCGCTGCAGGTGAAATACGTCAGCGGCGGGCGTTTGGGTAGCGTCGAGGAATCGTTCATCTCCCGTTTGCGCCAGGGCGATCACTTTCTGTTCGCAGGCCGCGTACTCGAATTCGTGCGCCTGCACGAGATGACGGCCTACGTGCGCCGCGCCACCGGCGCGCGCGGCGCGGTGCCGCGCTGGCAAGGCGGCAAGATGCCGCTGTCGTCGGAACTGGCGCACGCCGCGCTGGAGCAACTGCGCCTGGCGGCGCACGACCGCTACGACGGCCCCGAGATGCAGGCGCTGCGACCGCTGCTGGCGATCCAGCGGCGCTGGTCCGCATTGCCGACGCCGGATACCATGGTCGTCGAGAGCATGCAAAGCCGGGAGGGCTGCCATTTGTTCGTCTACCCGTTCGCCGGCCGCGCGGTGCATATCGGGCTGGCGTCGCTGCTGGCGTGGCGCGTCGGCTGCATCATGCCGGTGACGTTTTCGATCGCCGTCAACGACTACGGCTTCGAGCTGCTGGCGCCGCAGCCGCTGGACTGGGCGACGCTGTTCGGCGGCGAGCGCGGCGACCAGGTGCCGCTGCTTGGCACCGGGCGCCTGCTGGAGGACGTGCTGGCCAGCCTGAACGCGAGTGAGCTGTCGCGGCGCCGCTTCCGCGAGATCGCCCGCATCGCCGGCCTGGTGTTTCAGGGTTATCCCGGCCAGCCGAAAAGCGCGCGGCAGCTGCAGGCGTCGTCGTCGCTGTTCTTTTCGGTGTTCAGCCAGCACGACGCCGGCAACCTGCTGCTGACGCAGGCGCAGCGGGAAGTGCTGGAGCAGGAACTGGAGCTGGGCCGCCTGCGCGCCACGCTGGAGGAGCTGCATGGCCGCGCCATCAGCTTCAACGCCGTCAAGCGCGCCACGCCGTTCGGCTTCGCGCTGATGGTGGAGCGCTTCCGTGAAAAGCTCAGCACCGAGAAACTGTCGGACCGCGTCGCCCGCATGGTGCGCGAACTGGAAAAGGCGGCCGGACCATGAAACGCGAAGACCACGCGGCCTTGCCGCTGCAGCTGGCCGGAGAAGAGGTGCTGCTGCTGGCGCAACGGGCGCTGTACTGGCCGCGCGAAAAGATGCTGGTCGTGGCCGACATCCATTTCGGCAAGGCGGCCTCGTTCCGCAAGCTGGGTGTGCCGGTCCCCGGCGGTACCACCTCGGCCAATGTCGCCGCGCTCGATGCGTTGATCGCGGCCTGCGACGTGCGGCACATCATGTTCCTCGGCGACTTCCTGCATGCGAAGGCGGCGCATGCCGACGCCACGCTGGCCGTCATGCTGCGCTGGCGCCTGCGTCATCCGGCGCTGCGCCTGACGGTGGTGCGCGGCAACCATGACGCCCACGCCGGCGATCCGCCCGCCGCGCTGGATATCGCAATGGTCGACGAGCCGCATGTGCTGGCGCCGTTCGCGTTCTGCCATCATCCGGACATGCTGGTGCCGTCCTACGTGCTGGCGGGCCATGTGCATCCGCTGTACCGCTTGCGCTGCGGCTGGGAGTTGCTGACGCTGCCATGCTTCCTGATCGGCGACACGCGCATGGTGCTGCCGTCGTTCGGCGCCTTTACCGGCGGCCACGCGGTGGCGCCGCAACCTGCGGAGCGCATCGTTGTCAGCACTGGCGACGCCGTGTTCGAAGTGCCGGGCCCAGCGTAATTGAGTTTCGCTCAGGTGGGAAAACCGGTACCCGGAATGATCCTACAGTGCTCACTGCACACGTCCTATATTGTGTGGCTGGGCTGTGCACTACGATGGCTGCTCCTGTGTAGCAAGCAGGCGACGCGATCAAAGGAGACCCATCATGGCGACGAATCAAGACAAGGATCAAAGTAAGGATCAAGGCAACAAGCAGGGCGGCAAATCCGGCAGCCAGCAAAGCGATACCAGCAAGCGCGGCTTCGCTTCCATGGATCCGGAACAGCAACGCGAGATAGCGGCTGAAGGCGGCCGCGCGGCGCATGAAAAAGGTACGGCGCACGAATTCACTTCGGAAGAGGCGCGCCGTGCCGGCAGCATGAGCCACAAGAACGATACGCGCAGCAGCCAGAGCAGCTCGCCCGGCAGCGCATCGCGCAGCGGTGGAAAAGCCGGCAGCGAGGAGGAAGACGAGGACCGCGGCAAGGGTAGCCGTGGCGGCTCATCGGGCGGCTCGGGCTCCAAGTCCTGACGCTTGATCCTCCGAGTGTTCAACGCTGAAAAACCTGCAGGCAAGCGCCTGCAGGTTTTTTTTACAGGCAGATGGTATGCCGGCCCACTTCCTGCGCAGGCTGGCCGGTGACGGCGGCCTTGGCGATATGGAGCAGCTGCTTCATCTTGCTGGAGCCTGCGTCCCAGTATTCGGCCGACTGTATCTTCAGGCGTATCAGCGCCAGATGCGGATCGTCCAGCCCGCCGGGGAACCAGCCGCGTGCCATAGGATTCCATAATTCCCGCGCCTTGGCGCGGTCCTTCAGCAGATAAGCCTGGCCATACACCGACAAATAGGTATGGTGCCCGGGGTCGGAGAAACTCACGTTGACGTTGGGATGCTGCTGCAAATCGTTGATGAAGCCCGCCTCGTCCGAGGTGATGAACCACATATTGCCTTCGTTGTCGATTTGCTGGGTGGTCAGCGGACGGCTGCTGAGCACATTGCTATCGTCGGTCGTGGTGAACATGCCGAAGCGCACACTCTTGATCTTGGCGGCAAGGGTGTTGATTTGTTCCTGGGTATAGAGCGGCATGATGCGCCTCCATGATAATAGTGGATGGATCTGGCTAACCTTAGCCTGTGCCGCCGCACGCTTCTGTACGGAACTGCACGTAGCTTTACATTCTTAATACATGAAGGTGATTGACTTCCCAAATGATAATAATTATCATTTGTGTTTGTTCGTAAAAGGAAACTGTGTGAGCGCACAAAATGCCAGCCGCGCTGTCTGGCTGAAGAACCTGCACCAATGGCACTGGATCAGCTCGGCAATGTGTTTGCTGGGCATGTTCCTGTTCAGCATTACCGGCATCACCCTGAACCATTCGTCGCAGATCGAGGCCAAGCCGGTCGTGGTGCGCAAGCAGGCGCAATTGCCGGCGCCGCTGACGGCGCAGCTGCGCGTGTATGCCCAGGCGCACGATGGCGCCAAGGATCCGTTGCCGGCCGCCGTCGAGCAATGGCTGAACGACACCTGGAAGGTGCAGGCCGGCGGCCGCCCCGCCGAATGGGCGGCCGATGAAGTCTACCTGCCGCTGCCCAAGGCCGGCGGCGACGCCTGGGTGCGCATCGCGCTGGAAGACG
Organism: Duganella sp. Dugasp56; assembly: GCF_047304105.1. Classification (NCBI taxonomy): domain Bacteria; kingdom Pseudomonadati; phylum Pseudomonadota; class Betaproteobacteria; order Burkholderiales; family Oxalobacteraceae; genus Duganella; species Duganella sp. Dugasp56. The sequence goes on along the minus strand of NZ_JBGLYQ010000002.1, from coordinate 103,653 downwards.
GCGCCACCGAATTCGAAAACACCGACCGCGGCTGGATCTCGTGGCTCAACGACGTGCACAAGGGGCGCAACACGGGCGCGGCCTGGAACTGGTTCATCGATATCTTTGCCGTGGCCTGCCTGGTGTTTTGCATCACCGGCCTGCTGATCCTCAAGTTCCATGCGGCGAACCGGCCGTTCACCTGGCCGATGGTGGGCCTGGGCATCCTGATTCCGTTTGTTATTGCGCTGCTGTTCATTCACTAAGTTTATACATTCTTTTTCGACAGGACCTACATGAAATTACGCTATTCCATCGCACTGAGCCTGCCCCTGGCCAGCGCATCGGCCATGGCCGCCGATCTGGCGCTGAAACTTGACGTGCCGCAGCTGAACGTGGCGGAATATCATCGTCCCTACATCGCCGCGTGGCTGGAAAACGCCGACCAGAAAGTGGTCGCCAACCTGGCCGTGCTGTACGACGTCAAGAAGAAGGACAACGCGGGCACCAAGTGGCTCAAGGATGTGCGCCAGTGGTGGCGCAAGAGCGGCCGCGATGTCGAGATGCCGATGGACGGCGTCAGCGGCGCGACCAAGGCGCCGGGCGAGCATACGCTGACCATGTCGAAAGCCGCGCTGGACAAGCTGCCGGCCGGCCAGTACACGCTGCTGGTGGAAGCGGCGCGCGAAGCCGGCGGCCGCGAAGTGGTCAAGGTGCCGCTGCAATGGCCGCCGAAGTCGGCGCAGAACCTCACCGGCCAGGGCAAGGAAGAACTGGGCGCCGTGGTGGTACAACTCAAACCTTAAGGCGCGCCATGTTCAAACTTAAACTGAATAAAACCCTGATCGCTTTGGCGCTGGCTGGTCTGTCGCTGAGCGCGCAGGCGCACAAGCCGTGGCTGCTGCCTTCGTCCACCAACGTCGAAGGCAAGGAAGCCTGGGTCACCGTCGATGCGGCCATCTCGGAAGGCTTGTTCGATATCGACCACCAGCCGCTGAAGCTGGACGGCATCGTCGTCACCGGCCCGGACGGCGGCAAGCTGGAGCTGCAGAACGTCAGCAACGGCAAGCTGCGCAACACCTTCGACCTGAAGCTGCCGGCGCCGGGGACCTACAAGATCGCGCTGGTGTCGCAAGGCGTGATGGGCAGCTACAAGAACAAGGAAGGCGAAATGAAGCGCTTCCGCGGCACCGAGGAATCGCTGGCCAGGGATGTGCCGTCCGACGCGACCGAGGTCAAGTTGTCGCGCATGCAGAGCCGCCTGGAGACTTTCGTTTCCACCGGCACGCCGGACATGGCGGTGTTCAAGCCGACCGGTGTCGGCCTGGAGCTGGTGCCGGTCACCCATCCGAACGACCTGCGCGCGGGCGAGAAAGCCACCTGGCGCTTCCTGCTGGACGGCAAGCCGGCGGCCAACCAGGCGTTCAGCCTGATTCCCGGCGGCGTGCGCTATCGCGGCACGCTGGGCGAAATCCGCAAGAGCACCGACGCCAAGGGCGAGATCACGTTTGATCTGCCGGCGGCGGGCATGTACCTGGTCAGCAGCGCGTGGCCGGCCGCCGCGCCGCAAACGCCGGGCCAGCCGCCGCAGATGGCGCCGCGCCGCGTCAGCTACGCGGCGACGGTGGAAATCCTGCCGCAATAAACAATAATGCGCCGGGTACTCCTGCCTCATATTATTTCCGAAGACCCGGCGCCGGCAGGCGGCGCGATCCGCGATTTTGCCGGCCGCAGCATGGGCACGAGCTGGTCGGTGCGGCTGGTGGCCGCGCCGGGCGACGCACTGGCCCATATCGCGCAAGGGCTGCAGCGGCAGCTCGATTGCGTCGTGGCGGAGATGAGCCACTGGGAAAGCGATTCCGACCTGGGCCGCTTCAACCGGTCCGCCGCCGGCAGCTGGCACGTGTTGCCGCCGGCGTTTTTCGATGTGCTGGCGTTTGCGATGGAGGTGGCGCGCGAGTCGGGCGGCGCCTGCGATCCTTGCGCCGGCGAACTGGTCAACCTGTGGGGCTTCGGCCCCCATGGGCGCTTCGACCAGCCCGGTTTTGTGCCGCCTTCGGGCGGGCGGATAGAAGCTGCGCTGGCCGCGCGGCCGGTGCTGCTTGAGCGCGAGGGAAGGCGAGCGTTGCAGCCGGGCGGCGTGCAGCTGGATCTGTCGGCAGTGGCCAAGGGTTACAGCGTGGACCGGCTGGCGTTTTATTTGAAGAGCCAGGGCATCCTGCATTTTCTGGTCGAGGTGGGCGGCGAGCTGCGCGGCGCCGGCGTCAAGCCCGATGGCCAGCCGTGGTGGGTGGCGCTGGAGCAGGTGCCGGGCATGGCGGCGGACGAACTGGTGCTGGCGCTGCACGGCCTGGCGGTGGCGACGTCGGGCGACTACCGGCGCTATTTCGAGCTCGATGGCCGGCGCTATTCGCACACCATCGACCCGCGCAACGGCATGCCCATCGCCAATGACCTTGCCTCGGTTACCGTTGTGCATCCACAATGCATGGCCGCCGACGCCTGGTCCACCGCGCTGACCGTGCTGGGCGCCGAACAAGGACTGCGGCTGGCCGAGCGCCTTGGTCTGGCGGCCCGCTTTGTCGCGCGCGGCGGCGCCGAACACCTGAGCACCCACTTACGAAACATGCTGGACGAATGATCTGGACCAACGACCCCACCCGATTGATGCTGGTAGCCAGCCTTGCGATGAGCTATGGGCTGGTTTGCCTGGCGCCTTACCTGCGCACGCGCCGCAAGCGCGAAGCGGCGCAGCGCGCCAAAGATGAAGCGGCCGCGTCACCAGGCTGGATCATCGCCTATGCCAGCCAGACCGGCAACGCCGAAGAACTGGCCGGACAGACTCTGGCCACGCTGCGCCTGGCCGGCATTCCCGCGCAACTGAGCGAGCTGTCCGAGCTGCATGCGGCCGACCTGCAGCGCGCCGAACGCATCCTGTTCCTCGTCAGCACCTACGGCGAAGGCGACGCGCCGGATGCCGCCGCGCATTTCGCCGGCCGCCTGATGACCGGAAACCTGCCGCTGCCGCAACTGCATTACGCCGTGCTGGCGCTGGGCGACAGCGCTTACGCCCAGTTCTGCGGTTTCGGTCGCGCGCTCGATCAGTGGCTGCAGGCGCAGGGGGCGCAAAGCTTGTTCCCGCGCATCGAAGTCAATCGCAGTTCGGCCGCCGCGATCGGTGCATGGCGTCAGCAGCTCAGCCATCTGGCCGGCACCAGCGACGCGCCGGACTGGAGCGCGCCGGCTTTCGACAACTGGCGATTGGCCGGGCGCGTGCTGCTCAATCCCGGCAGCGCCGGCGCGCCGGTCTACCATCTGGAACTGGAACCGCAGAGCGGGGAACTGGCCGACTGGCAGTCCGGCGACCTGGTGCAGATTGCCGCGCCGGCCGATGCTGAGCGTCCGCGCGAATATTCGATCGCCTCGATTCCGGCGGATGGCCGCGTGCACCTGCTGGTGCGCCTGCACAGCCATGAGGATGGCAGTCATGGTGTCGCCTCGGGCTGGCTGACGCGGCAGGCTGACATCGGCGCGACGATACAGCTGCGGCTGCGCCAGCATCGCCGCTTCCGCCTGGAAGACAACGCGGCGCGGCCTTTGATCCTGATCGGCAACGGCAGCGGCATCGCCGGACTGCGCGGCCATCTGAAGGCGCGCGCGCTGGCGGGGCAGGGCCGCAACTGGCTGCTGTTCGGCGAGCGCAACGAAGCCCACGACTACCACTACCGCGAGGAGCTGCAAGCATGGCGGCAGGCCGGCATGCTGGAACAACTGGACATGGTGTTCTCGCGCGACCAGGCCCAGCGCCGCTACGTGCAGGACAGCCTGGCCGAGCACGCCGGGGCGGTGCGCGGCTGGATCGACGATGGCGCCGCCATCTATGTGTGCGGCAGCCTGGAGGGCATGGCCGGCGGCGTCGACGAGGCGCTGGCCGCCATCCTGGGCCGCGAGCGGCTGGACCAGCTGGCCGCCGCCGGCCGCTACCGGCGCGACGTTTATTGACCGTTTATTGACGCGCGTTCCGCATCGTCGTCTTTACTCTGCGCCGGCTTGTTCGAGGCCGCGCGCCAGGCTGGAGATGCTGGGGTTGTCGATGAAGACGCAGCGCTTGCCGTTGCGCTTGCAGTAGTCCTTGACCCGCCAGTATGCGCTGTGGCTGATGCAGCCGGTCTGGCAGATCACCAGGTCGGCCGCCGCCAGGCTGGCGTCGAGGCGGTTGGCGTTGTCCTCCAGGCCGCCGTCGTGGTGCGAGAACTGCGCGCCTTCGCGTTCGATCAGTTCGCGGTAGGTGGCGACGTTGCCGCTGCGCCCGCCCACGCACAGCACCGAGCGGTCGCTCAGGCGCAGGGGCATTTTCATCACGTGCTCGACGACCTGGCGAGTCTCTTCTTGTATCGGCGCTGCCGGTTCGGCGGCACGCATCGCTTCCACTTTTAGCTCGACGATCTGGTTGCGCAGCGCGCGTTCGCGCTCCTCCATCTGCGCCAGCCTCTCGGCCAGCTTGGCGCGCGATTCGAGGCCGGGGATGGACTGGCGCAACTGCTCCAGCTCCGTCCGCAGCGAATCGATCATGCTGTCCTTGCCGACCGCCTGCGCACGCAGCTGCATCAATTGCACGGCGTGCCTTTCGGCGTCGGCGGTCTTTTCCGCCAACAACGCGGCGCCGCGCTGTTGCGCCTTGTTCAGGTCGTGCGCCAGGCGCGCGTTCTCGGCCAGCGTGGCGTTGAACTTGCCGATATCGGCACGCACGCAGGCGCCAGCCTGGTGCTGCACCATGTGCAGGTCGCGGCACATCTGCTCTTCCAGCTCGGCGCTGCAGCGCGGATGCGTGAGGCCGGCCCAGAACGCGCCGGCCACGTCGCCGTTGGCGACGGCGACGCGCCACATCGCGGCCACCTGTTCGGTGGTCTTGGCGGCACGGAAGCGCAGCAGCACGGCGGCATAGCGGCGCTCCAGCTCCTTCTGCAGCGCCTCGGACAAGCGGTTGCGGCTGCCGCACTCGGTGACGGCGCCCACGTGCACTTCATAATCGTCGGCCACCACCTTGCCGGACGTGACTTTGTCCACCAGCTTGCGCAGCACGCCCAGCGGAAAACCGACGCCGACCAGCGGGCAATGGCAGGCGTGACTCAGTTCCCACAGCCGGCGGCGGCGCGAGGCCTGCGTGTCGTCGTTGGGCTGGAACATGGCAGCCGGCGTATCGTGTTTGTCGCACATGGCCGGCTCCTATGCGGTGGCCGGCGCGGTGCGGGCGCGCGCCATGATGCGGCTGAGGAAATTGCTCTTCTCCTGCAACTGCATATTGCGCTCGACCACCTGTGCCCATTGCTCGGACAACTGCTGGCAGGTGGCTGTCAGCACCGGCGCCAGGTCGGGCAGGCCGGCCAGCGCTTTCAGGTGGCGCTCGATCACGGAGGCCAGCTTGACGCAGCCGCCGGCGTCGTCGCTGCCGGCGGTGTAGTGCGACATCAGATGCAGCACGGCGGACAGCATCAGTTCTGGATTATGCCCGCCCTGCGAGGGCGCGAGAAAAATCGGATTGCTACGGTCTATGGCCATCAAACGCTCCTTTGGTTCGAAAGGGGAGTCTGGCTGGCGGTACTGCTGGCTACTCAGGGGAGTGGGCGCGGCGGCGCCCGGGTACGCGATCAAACGCGCCTGGTCAGGCGGTCAAAATCAGCTTGTTGAGCTGGGTGATGCGCAGGCGGTAAATCCGCCCCGCATGTTCGATTTCGACCTCGCGCCCACCGTCCATCAGGCCGGCGCTGCTGATGCGCTTGACCGGCGCCATGGCGTGCGCGGTGGCGCTGGCGGCGGGACGGGCGGCGATTGCCGGTGGTGTGGCGGGCAGGGTGGTGGACATAGTCTTCCTTCCTTAAATAAGAATGATTCGCATTTGTATTCATTATTGAGGAAGGCGGAACGGAATGCAAGCCTTATTTGGCTATCGTGCGGGACTGCGCGGAGGCGGGACAAAAAAAGACCCAGCTGGGAGGCCGGGCCGAAGGCTGGGTAAATTTGTCGGACTGCGCTGTGGGCTGCGCGGCTACAGCGCTGCCAGCAACTGTCCCGGAGGTACCGCTTCGCTGCCCTTGGTCTTGGCGGCCGCCAGTTGCTTGGCGCGGGTACGGGACGGCGGCAGGCGGCGCAGAGTTTTCAGAGCCTCCGGATCCTTGATGCCGATGGTGCGTTGATCGACGCTGATCAGGCCGATCTCGTTGAAGGCCGACAGCGTGCGGCTCACCGTTTCCAGGGTCAGGCCCAGGTAGCTGCCGATTTCATGGCGCGTCATGCGCAGGTTGAACAGTTTGCTGGAATAGCCCATCTGGGCGAAACGCTCCGCCAGCGACACCAGGAAACGCGCCACGCGGGCCTCGGCGCTGAGCGCGCCCAGCATGCCGATCATCGCCTGTTCGCGCACCAGTTCGCGGCTCATAACGCCGTACATCATATTCTCCAGTTCAAGATGGACTCTTCCTAACGCTGTCAGTTTTTTGAACGGCAGCAGTATCAGGTCGCAATCGGACAATGCCACGGCCTCTGAGGAATAATGACGGGTGTGGATGCCGTCCACGCCTAGCATATCGCCCTTCATCGGAAAGCTGAGCACCTGCTCATTGCCGAACTCGTCGATCAGCACGGTTTTCAGAAAACCGGAGTTGACGATGTACAAGGTGTCGAAGGGTTGGCCGATGGTGTGGATGCGCTGGCCGGTCTTGAACTGAACGTGCTGGAACAGCAGTTCTTCCGTGGTGACCGAGCAGGCCGCCGGTATATGCAGCAGGTCGCAGACTTCCTTCAGGTTCGACCAGAGCCGCCCCTGACGCTGGCGGCCCGCTTCCATCGACGAGGACTGCATCGTCGTGGTGGTGGCTGGACGAATTTCAGACGTATGCGTAGACAGCATGTTGTTCTCCTGTGTACAGGTATTGCTTTTCGAATGGAAGGGAACTGGGGTGTGCCGCGTTGCTTTGTTTCCTGTTGGTTTGTCATGCGGCACCGTGCTGCGGATCTTGTAGCTGTGCAGCAAAATCGTATGGTTTCAGTATGCCAACGGAGGGGGGAGATAGATATCAGCAATGGCTGAATATGCGCGTAGGAGCTAGCGCAGGATTGTAGGAGTACTCCTACTGATCCGGTCGGAGGTCAGGTTTTGAACGGGGATAACAAGCGGTGCGCGACAGCATATTGCACCATTTCGGACAGGGAATTCATGCCCATTTTCTGCATAATCCGGGTTTTATGCGTGCTGACGGTTTTAACGCTCAGATGCAGGCTGTTGGCGATTTCAGTGATCGACTTTCCCGCGACCAATAAAGAAAACACTTCAAACTCGCGGTCCGACAGCTGTTTATGCAACAGGCTCTCGTTCGGCATCATGATGTTCAAGGCCAGCTGCTCGGCCACTTCGGTGCTGATGTAGGGCCGGCCGGAAGCGACCTTGCGGATCGCGCCGACCAGCTGGGTGCCGGCGCTTTCCTTGGTCAGATAGCCCTGGGCGCCGGCGCGGATGGCGCGCACCGCGTACTGTTCTTCCTCGTGCATGGTCAGGATCAGGATGGCGAGCTTGGGCGCCTCCGCCTTGATCTGGCGGATCAGGTCGACGCCGCTGCGGCCGGGCATCGACAAATCAAGCAGCAGCAGGTCGAACCCGCCCTGTCGCACGTGGCCCAGCACCTCGAAACCGTCGATGGCCTCCCCCACGATATCGATGTCCGGCGCGCCATCGAGTATGCGCTTGAGACCTTCGCGCATGATGGTGTGGTCGTCGGCGATGACAATTCGAATCATAAGGGCTGCTATAAAAAGTGATTAATGGTATTTATGGTTGTGCTTGAGCTAAGCTTATTATCTTACTATAAAAAGCATCTGATATGCGCTTTTTATTTGCCTGGCTCCTTGATGAGGCGGTGAACCAGCACAGGAATTTTGGCGTGCGACAATACCTTGTTGGTTACACTGCCCAGCAACAATTGGCCCCAGCCGCTGCGGCCGTGCGAGCCCATGAAGATCAGGTCGCAATGGTGTTTTTCCGCCACGTCGACGATCTTCAGCGCCGCGCTTTCGGCAAACACCGTCATTGCCTCGCAGGGAACGGCGCGGCGCGCGCAGGAATCGACCACGTCCTGCGTGTGCTCCTTGCCCGCTCGCAGCATCGAGGCCCGGTATTCCTCCTCGCTGGGGTAGCTGGGAGGAATGATTTCCACATAGATCGGGTACTGGTATTCCGGCGCTACAAACAGCACCAGCACCTCTGCCTTCATCTGCTCGGCAAAAGCGACCCCGGCACAGGCGGTTTTACTGGATACGGCCGAACCGTCGGTGGTGATCAAGATTTTCCGGTACATGGCGAACCTCCTTTTCAAACCAACGCGCTACTTTAATTGTAGTCGCGATTTACATTATTATTAGTCTGGAAATACTTGATGTTTATCAAATAAATCCGCTTTATCCCATGGTACTAGTGTCGGCTTTCATACTTTTTACCGCTTTTTTTTGCATAGGGGCACTACTTTTGTGTCTCAAGGCGTGTTTTGACGATGTATCCGATGTTAGTATCTCCAAATACAACGAAACTTGGCCAGCACCCGGAGCGCAGGGCAGGCTAGCCGACTCTGGGATTGAATAATCTGGCTGCGCCCTGCTACACTCGGGTACGTGCGTTATATTGCCAAGCTGCATCAATGGCATGCAAGTTTCGGGCAGCAATTTTACAAATTATGGAGAAGCAGGGATTATGACCAACGCCGCTGATGATTTCGACGCATTATTTGATGAAGTGTCTGCTCAGAGCAAGACCGCAGCGCCCGCTCCAGCGCCTGCCCCCGCACCAGCCGCCGCGGAAGACGACCTGGAAAGTCTGTTTGACGAAGTCTCTTCGGCCACACTGGCTCCCGCCCCCGTAGCCGCTCCGGCCCCGACCGCCGCCGCGGTTGCTCCCGCCGCTGGCGAAGCCGCGGCCGACGGCGAAGACAAGCCGATGTTCGAACGCCTTGGCGGCATCGTCCGCCTGCTGCACGATTCGCTGCGCGAACTGGGCTACGACAAGGCGCTGACCGAGGCGTCGTCGCAAATCAACGACGCCCAGGACCGCCTCGAGTACGTCGCCACGCTGACCGAGCAAGCCGCCAACAAGGTGCTCAACACCTTGGACGAGGGCATGCCTGAGCAGGACTCGCTGTCGAAAAAATCCAAGGACATGGAAAACCGCTGGGCCGACCTGTTCGCCGGCAAGCTGAGCCTGGAGCAGTTCAAGCAACTGGCGGGCGACTCGCAGGCGTTTGCGGTGGCCGTGTCGGCCGCCACCGAGGCCGAAAAAGCCCGTTTGCTGGAAATCATGATGGCCCAGGACTTCCAGGACATCACCGGCCAACTGATCAAGAAAGTCGTGAACATCACCAAGACGGTGGAGCACGAACTGGCAGAACTGCTGCGCGACAATGCGCCGCCGGCGGTACGCGAGAAAATCGCGCAAAAAGAAGTGTCTCTGATGTCCGGCCCATCGGCTCCGACCGTAGCGCTGAACCAGGACAATGTCGACGACCTGCTTGCTGATCTGGGATTCTAATGGACGATATGCTCAAGGATTTCGTCGTCGAGGCGATGGATCTTGCGGTCAACGTTGAAGAGCATCTGCTGCGGCTCGAACGCGACCCGGACAACAAAGAGACGCTGAACGCGGTGTTCCGCTCGTTCCACACCATCAAGGGCGGCGCCGGCTTCATGGGCCTGCCTGCGATGGTGGCGGCGTGCCACCTGACGGAAAACCTGTTCGACGCGCTGCGCACCGGTGCCGCGCCGGTGACGCCGATCGCGATCGAGGCGGCGCTGCAGGCGTCCGGCTTCGTGGCCGACCAGCTCGCCGAACTGAACAACGGCGCCGAGCCGGACAGCCTGCCGGCGATGCCGAAGGATCTGGAAATCATCCTGACCGACGCCATCGAAGGCAAGACCAGCTCCGCCGCGCCCAAGGCAGCCGCCCCGGCGCCCGCGCCTGCGGCCGCCGCGCCGGTCGCCGCCGCGGCAGCTCCGGCCGCCGCGCCGTCGGCCGATGGCCTGGACTGGGAAGGCATGTACGAAACCGTGATGCCGCCTGGCAGCTACACGCGTTCGGCGCCAGCGCCGGCCGCCGCAGCCGCGCCATCGGCGTCGGCGATCCCCGCCGCCGAGCTCGCCGCTGTCGTGGCCGCCGTGCAAGCCGGCGCGCCAACCACGGCCGCCGCTCCGGCCAAGGCCCGCGAGGCGCGCGAAGAGCGTCCGCAGGCCGCGCCGGTCAAGGAAGAGTCGATCCGCGTCGACGCCGTCAAGCTCGACGCGCTGCTGGAAGTGGCCGGCGAATCGGTGCAGGCCGCCAACCAGGCCGCCGTGCTGCTGGAACGCCTGCTGCAATTCAAATTCGAAGGCCAGGCCCAGACCTTGATGGCGACGCTGGCGGAAACGCTGGAACGCGCCTCGCGCTACTCCACCGAACTGCAGCGCGCCACCCTGGCGACCCGCATGCAGCCGGTCGGCCGCCTGTTCCAGAAGTTCCCGCGCCTGGTGCGCGAGCTGGCCAAAGACCTGGGCAAGGACGTCGAGCTGACCATCGAAGGCGCGGAGACCGAAGTCGACCGCGTGGTGGTGGACAGCCTGTACGATCCTCTGGTGCACATGCTGCGCAACTCGCTGGACCACGGCGTCGAATCGCCGGAGGACCGCCTAGCCGCAGGCAAACCGGCCAAGTCGTATATTTCGCTCAAAGCATGGCAGGAAGCAAATAGCGTTATGATTGTGCTGCAGGACGACGGCAAGGGCATGGATCCGGTGGTGCTGCGCACCAAGGCCCAGCAGAAGGGCCTGATCTCCGAATCCGCGCAGCTGACCAACGACGAATGCTTCCAGCTGGTATTCTTGCCGGGTTTCTCGACCAAGGAAGTGGCCTCCAGCGTGTCCGGCCGCGGCGTCGGCATGGACGTGGTGAAGACCGCCGTGGAGAAAAACCGCGGCGCCATCCATATCGAATCGTCGCTGGGCAAGGGCACCAAGTTCGCCATCCGCCTGCCGATCGAACTGTCGATCGTGCCGACCATGCTGGTATCGACCTCGGGCGCCGCGCTGGCGCTGCCGATGGCCGTGGTCCAGCGCGTGGTCGAGCTGCCGGAAGTGTTCATGGAAGTGGGCGGCGCGCCGGTGCTGAAAGACCAGGGCCGTCCGCTGCCGGTACGCTCGCTGGCCGATTCGCTGGGTTACGAGAGCTGCCGCGAGAAGGTGGGTATTGTTGTCGCTGCGCCACAGCCGTACATCCTGGCGGTGGAAGCGGTCGACGGTACCGCCGACCTGGTGATTAAACCGATGACGGCGATCGCCGTCGAGGGCATTACCGGCACCGCGCGCTCGGCCGAGGGCGAACTGGTGCTAGTGGTGGGCCTATCGTTCCTAATGGACGGATGTCGAGGTAGTGTACGCATGGCGGCTTAGTCTCGGGACTGAGTCAGAAAGACCAAAAGCCTGCGTCCACGCAGGCTTTTTTTTCGTTCGCGTTTTTATTTGCAATACCGAATTTTGTAAAAGGAGTCATAAAAAGTGTATCAACAGGCGGAACCGAGTCGGCTCACGAGGCCGGCCAGCGGCGGCTGCTATTGCATTGCACAATATGGCATAATCGAAGTGGATCACTCACACAGGCAGAAGTAGTTCCCTTAATTGGGTACTCATCAATCATCATGAAGACGCTTTACGACAAACTCTGGGAATCGCACGTGGTCAAGGCCGAGGAAGACGGCACCACGATCCTGTATATCGACCGCCACCTGGTGCACGAAGTCACCAGCCCGCAGGCATTCGACGGCCTGCGCGCCGCCGGCCGCGCGCCGTGGCGCGTGTCCGCCAACCTGGCGGTGGCCGACCACAACGTGCCGACCACCGGCCGCGCCGACGGCATCGCCGACCCGGTCTCGCGGCTGCAGGTCGAAACGCTGGACAAGAACGCCAAGTCCTACGGGCTGACCTATTTCAACATGAACGACAAGCGCCAGGGCATCGTCCACGTGATCGGGCCGGAGCAGGGCGCTACCCTGCCGGGCATGACCGTGGTCTGCGGCGACTCGCACACGTCCACCCACGGCGCGTTCGGCGCGCTGGCGCACGGCATCGGCACCTCGGAAGTCGAGCACGTGCTGGCGACCCAGACGCTGCTGCAAAAGAAATCCAAGTCCATGCTGGTGCAGGTCGACGGCCCGCTGCCGGCCGGCGTGACCGCCAAGGACATCGTGCTGGCCATCATCGGCAAGATCGGCACCGCCGGCGGCACCGGCTACTGCATCGAATTCGGCGGCTCGACCATCCGCGCGCTGTCGATGGAAGGCCGGATGACGGTCTGCAATATGGCGATCGAGGCGGGCGCGCGCGCCGGCATCATCGGCGTCGACGACGTCACCATCAATTACGTCAAGGGCCGTCCGTTCTCGCCGGTGGGCCCGCACTGGGACCGCGCGGTGGACTACTGGCGTACGCTGCACAGCGACGCCGGCGCCAAGTTCGACCTGGTCGTCACCCTGAACGCCGCCGAGGTCAAGCCGCAGGTGACCTGGGGCACGTCGCCGGAAATGGTGACTTCGATCGACGGCCGCGTGCCGGATCCGGACCTGGAAAAAGACAGCGTCAAGCGCGACGCGATGGAAAAGGCGCTGGTCTACATGAACCTGAAGCCGAACACCGCGATCGAGGACATCCGCATCGACAAGGTCTTCATCGGCTCCTGCACCAACTCGCGCATCGAGGATTTGCGCGCGGCGGCGGAAGTGGTGCGCGGCAAGCACCGCGCCTCCAACGTCAAGCTGGCGATGGTGGTGCCGGGTTCCGGACTGGTCAAGGATCAGGCCGAGAAGGAAGGCCTGGACCGCATCTTCAAGGATGCCGGTTTCGAATGGCGCGATCCGGGCTGCTCGATGTGCCTGGCGATGAACGCCGACCGCCTGGAACCGGGCGAGCGCTGCGCGTCGACCTCGAACCGCAATTTCGAAGGACGCCAAGGCCAGGGCGGACGCACCCATCTGGTGTCTCCAGCCATGGCGGCGGCAGCCGGTATCGCCGGCCATTTTGTCGACGTGCGCGCGCTACGTTAAGTCTTCCACCACCCATTGAGACCAACATGAAAAAACTGATCGCTCTGACCATCTTCGCTCTGACCATCACCGGCTGCAACACCATTGCCGGCATGGGCAAGGATGTGCAGAAAGCCGGCCAGGCGGTGCAGGGCGCCGCGGGCCATTGAACCCGACCCGACCGCGCGCCGCCCCGTGCCGCGCGGTCCACATATAAAGCATCATGGATAAATTTACGATCTACGAAGGGCTGGTCGCACCGCTGGACCGCGCCAATGTCGACACCGACGCCATCATTCCGAAGCAATTCCTGAAGTCCATCCATCGCACCGGCTTCGGCCCGAACCTGTTCGACGAGTGGCGCTACCTGGACCACGGCGAGCCCGGCCAGGACAACAGCCGCCGTCCGCTCAATCCGGACTTCGTGCTCAACGAGCAGCGCTACCAGGGCGCGTCGATCCTGCTGACGCGCAAGAACTTCGGCTGCGGCTCCTCGCGCGAGCACGCGCCGTGGGCGCTGGACCAGTACGGCTTCCGCGCCATCATCGCGCCGTCGTTTGCCGACATCTTCTTCAACAACTGCTACAAGAGCGGCTTGTTGCCGATCGTATTGCCTGAAGCGCAGGTTGATCACCTGTTCAATGAAGTCAAGGCCTTCCCCGGTTACCGTCTGGTGGTCGACCTTGAGCAGCAGCGCATCTCCACCAGCAATGGCAGCGTCTCCTATCCCTTCGAGATCGACGCCTTCCGCAAATACTGCCTGATGAACGGGCTCGACGATATTGGCCTGACCCTGCGTCACGCCGACGCTATCCGCGGCTTCGAAGAGCGCCATCTGGCAACCCAACCTTGGTTGGCCAACGTCATCTAATTTCGAAGAACTAACATGAAAATCGCAATCCTCCCGGGCGACGGTATCGGCCCGGAAATCATCGCGCAGGCAGTCAAGGTCTTGAATGTGCTGGGCGAAAAATTCGAGCTGGAAAGCGCGCCGGTCGGCGGCGCCGGCTACGCGGCCCACGGCCATCCGCTGCCCGAGGGCACGCTGGCGCTGGCGAAAGCGGCCGACGCGGTGCTGTTCGGCGCCGTCGGCGACTACCAGTACGACAAGCTGGACCGCCCGCTGCGTCCGGAGCAGGCCATCCTCGGCCTGCGCAAGAACCTGGGCCTGTTCGCCAACCTGCGTCCTGCCATCCTCTACCCTGAACTGGCCGGCGCCTCGACGCTGAAGCCGGAGGTGGTGTCCGGCCTGGACATCCTGATCATCCGCGAACTGACCGGCGACATCTACTTCGGCCAGCCGCGCGGCGTGCGCGAGTGCCCGGACGGTCCGTTCAAGGGCCAGCGCGAAGGCTTCGACACCATGCGCTACGCCGAAGGCGAAATCCGCCGCATCGCCCACGTGGCGTTCCAGGCCGCGCAAAAGCGCGACAAGCGCCTGACCAGCGTCGACAAGGCCAACGTGCTGGAAACCTTCCAGTTCTGGAAAGACATCGTCACCGACGTGCACAAGGAATATCCGGACGTCGCGCTCGAGCACATGTATGTCGACAACGCTGCGATGCAGCTGGTGCGCGCGCCGAAGAAGTTCGACGTCATCGTCACCGGCAATATGTTCGGCGACATCCTCAGCGACGCGGCCGCGATGCTGACCGGCTCGATCGGCATGCTGCCGTCCGCTTCGCTGGACGCCAACAACAAGGGCCTGTACGAGCCGTCGCACGGTTCCGCGCCTGACATCGCCGGCAAGGGCATCGCCAATCCGCTGGCGACGATCCTGTCGGCCGCGATGATGCTGCGCTTCTCGCTGAACAAGGCCGAACAGGCCGACCGCATCGAGACCGCCGTCAAGAAGGTACTGGCGCAGGGCCTGCGCACCGCCGACATCTACGAGGCAGGCACCACCAAGGTGGGCACCGAGGAAATGGGCAACGCGGTGGTCAAGGCACTGGCATAAAAATTTAAAGACAAGGAAGAGCAAAATGAAACTCGTAGGCTTGGTAGGTTGGCGCGGTATGGTGGGTTCGGTCCTGATGCAGCGCATGCAGGAAGAGGGCGATTTCGCCCACATCGAACCGGTGTTCTTCACGACGTCCAACCCGGGCGGCAACGCGCCGGCAATGGCGAAGAATGAAACCAAACTGAAAAGCGCGACCGACATCGACGAACTGAAAAAGTGCGAGATCATCATCTCGTGCCAGGGCGGCGACTACACCACCGAGGTGTTCCCGAAACTGCGCGCGGCCGGCTGGAACGGCTACTGGATCGACGCCGCGTCGACCCTGCGCATGGAGAAGGACGCCGTCATCGTGCTGGACCCGGTCAACCTGCACGTCATCAAGGACGCGCTGGGCAAGGGCGTGAAGAACTACATCGGCGGCAACTGCACCGTGTCGTGCATGCTGATGGGCCTGGGCGGCCTGTTCCAGCACAACCTGGTCGAGTGGATGACCTCGATGACCTACCAGGCGGCTTCGGGCGGCGGCGCCCAGCACATGCGCGAACTGCTGACCCAGTTCGGCACCATCAATTCGTCGGTGAAGGCGCTGCTGGACAATCCGGCGTCGGCGATTCTGGAAATCGACCGCCAGGTGCTGGCCACCCAGCACGGCTTGTCGGCCGAGGAAACCAAGCAGTTCGGCGCGCCGCTGGCAGGCAACCTGATCCCGTGGATCGACAAGGACCTGGGCAACGGCCAGTCGAAGGAAGAGTGGAAGGGCGGCGCCGAGACCAACAAGATCCTGGGCCTGGGCGCGGACTTCGGTTCCAAAGCGATTCCAGTCGACGGCCTGTGCGTGCGCATCGGCGCGATGCGCAGCCACTCGCAGGCGCTGACCATCAAGCTGAAGAAGGACGTGCCGATCGACGAGATTCACGACATCATCGCTTCCAACAACCAGTGGGTCAAAGTGGTGCCGAACACCCGCGAAGCGTCGGTCACGGACCTGTCGCCGGCCGCCGCCACCGGCAGCCTGACCATTCCGGTCGGCCGCCTGCGCAAGATGAGCATGGGCGATGATTACCTGTCGGCATTTACCGTCGGCGACCAGCTGCTGTGGGGCGCGGCCGAACCGCTGCGCCGCATGCTGCGCATCGTGCTGGACAAGTAATACCAGGCGTCAATTGTTAAAGCTGAAGGGGTTTTCTCTATGTGCTCTCATAGGGAAAACCCCTTTTTTTGGTTTAAAGTTGGCGTAGACGTTACACATCCTCATGTATCACTAGAGAAACATCGTGCAAAGCTTGCGTGCCCCGGAGCATGATGATATGTTGGTATATCTGGGAAAGTAACATTTTCCCTCTGACAACCTAATGCCGCCCACTATGCCCGTACCGACTCGCTCCAGCATTGTTTCATTCGCGTTGAAGACACTCACCGGCGCTGTCGCCAGTGCGGTGTTAGTGGCTGCTACGGCCAACGCCGCCGGCCTTGGCAAACTGACCGTGCTGTCCTCGCTGGGACAACCGCTGCGGGCCGAGATCGAGCTGACCGCCGTGTCGGCCGACGAAGCCGGCGCGCTGGTCGCCAAGCTGGCGCCGGCCGAGGCGTTCCGCGTCGCCAATATCGATTTCAACCCCACCCTGTTGTCGCTGCGCTTCGAGATCGAGCAGCGCAATGGCCGCCAGATTATCCGCGTCACGTCGTCCCAGCCGGTCAACGAGCCCTTCGTCGACATGCTGCTGGAGCTGAACTGGACCGGCGGCCGCATGGTACGCGAATACACCTTCCTGCTGGACCCGGCCGAGATGCGCGCGACCCAGTCGCCGCAAGTGGCCGCGCCGGTGGATCTGGGCCGCAGTGCGGCCGCTCCAGCCGCCGCGCCCGCAACCCCGGCCGCGGCACCGGTCGCG
The DNA here is from genome assembly GCF_047304105.1 of Duganella sp. Dugasp56. Lineage (NCBI taxonomy): Bacteria > Pseudomonadati > Pseudomonadota > Betaproteobacteria > Burkholderiales > Oxalobacteraceae > Duganella > Duganella sp. Dugasp56. Next base: position 86,740 of record NZ_JBGLYQ010000002.1, on the reverse strand, counting down.
CCGAGCGCTCCCGCGCCGGCACGCCAGCCGGCCGCCGTGTCGCCGCCTGCGCCGTCCAGCAAGTCCGCCAGCGAATACACCGTCAAGGCGGGTGACAACCTGACCCGCATCGCCAACCAGGTCAAGCCGGTCGATGTGTCGCTGGACATGATGCTGGTGGCCCTGTACCGCGCCAATCCGGAAGCGTTCTCCGGCAATAACATGAACCGCCTGAAGTCGGGCCAGATCCTGGCGGTGCCGGATTCGGACACCATCCGCAACACCGCGCCCGAGGGCGAGGCGCGCGGCGTGGTTGTCGCGCATGCGGCTGATTTCAACGCCTACCGCGCCAAGCTGGCGGGGCAGGTCGCCAACAGCACGCCGGCCAAGGAGCCGGACGCCACGCAAAACGTGTCGGGCAAGATCACCGCCAAGGTGGAGGAAAAGCCGAACGCGGTCAATGCCGCCAAGGACAAGCTGACGCTGTCGAAAACCACGGCCAGCGCGCCGGTGCAGGGCAAGACCGGCCTGGCGGTGGAAGACAAGATCGCCAAGCAGAAGGAACTGGACGACGCCGCCGCGCGCATCAAGGAGCTGGAAAAGAACACCCGCGACCTGGAAAGCCTGATGGCGGTAAAGAGCAAGACCGCAGCCGATGCCAAGCAGGCTTCGGCCTCCGCCTCCACTGCGGTCTCCGCATCCGCCGCAGCCTCGGTCGAAGCATCCGCGCCGGCCAAGCCCAAGCGTACGCTGGTGGTGCCGCCGAAGCGCATCGCCGAGCCTAGCCTGTACGAAACGCTGATGGAGAATCTGAACTATGTCGGCCTCGCCGCCGCCGCGCTGCTGGTCGGTGCGGGAGCGATGATCGCCTCGCGCCGCCGCAAGAAGTTCGTGGTGCCGGCGGAAGAGCCGAGCATCCTGGGCGATACCGCCATGCCGTCGCAGTCGCTGATCGCCGAGGCCGGCGGCCAGAGCGTCGACACCAACAACAGCGTCTTCAATTCCAACTTCGCGCCGTCGGCCAGCCAGCTGGACACCAATGAAGTCGATCCGGTGGCCGAGGCCGACGTGTACATCGCCTACGGCCGCGATGCGCAGGCCGAGGAAATCCTCAAGGAAGCGCTGCGCACCCATCCGGAACGCCACGCGGTCCGCCTGAAGCTGCTGGAAATCTATGTGACGCGCAAGGATGCGCGCTCGTTTGAAAACCAGGCCAGCGAACTGTATTCGATGACGCGCGGCCAGGGCGACGAATGGGCGCAGGCCGCCGCGATGGGTCAGTCGCTGGATCCATCCAATCCGCTGTACAGCAATGGCTCCGGCGATGGCTCGACCATGTTTGCCGCCGCCGCGCCGGCTGTTGCCGCAGGCGCCGCCGCAGCCGCATTCTCGGCTTCCGACTTCGGCAGCGATTTCAACGCACCCGCCCCGGCCCCTGCGCCGGCCGATGGCGGCCTCGACCTGGATCTGGGCATGGATGCCGCCCCGGCCGCCGACGGCAACGGCATGGACTTCGGCAGCGACATGGAAACGGCCTTGCCGCAAGCGGCCGATGCGGCGATCTCGCCGGCATCCGTGGCGGCGGAATCCGACAACCTGATGGATTTCGACCTGGGCGGCCTGAGCTTCGAACCGGTGCCGGCGGTTGGCGCGCCGATTGAAATGCCGGCCGCGCCCGCCGAGCCGGATCCGGCGGAAGACGCGTTCAACCTGGCTTTCGACACCCCCGCACCGGCGCCTGCGCCTGCGGCCGAGCCGGCCGCCGCACCTACGCCGGCCCCGGCTGCCGAGGACCTGAGCATGGACTTCGGCCTGGACCTGCCTGCGGAAGCGATGGCGACTGCGGAAACGGCCAAGCCGTCCGCCAGCACCGACCCGCTCGACCTGGACCTGATGGGCTTTGATATTCCGGACGTGCCGGCCGCACCTGCGCCAGCCGTTGCCGAACTGAGTCCCGACGACTTCGACCTCCCGGCCGCCGAGGAAATCACCCCGGCACCGCCACCGGCGGCGCAGGAGTTCGACCTGTCCGGCATCGACCTGGACCTGGACAGCGCCCTGGGCGGCGGGGGGGCCCCCGCCCCCCCCACCGGGGGCGTTTTTTTCCCCCGCGCCCCCCCCCCCCGTGCACCCGCCCGCCGCGGGGGGGGGGGGCCCCCCCGCGGCCGCAACCGAGGCGGCGCCAGCCCATGCGCGCGACGACACGCTGTCGGCGCACCACATGGAAATGGACACCAAGCTGGACCTGGCGATCGCCTATCAGGAGATCGGCGACAAGGAAGGCGCGCGCGAGCTGCTGGACGAGGTGCTGCGCGGCGGCAGCGACGACCAGATCGCCAAGGCCAACGCGATGCGGGCCCAATTGGGGTAATGCCGCTCCGTATATAATGGCTGACTCAGACATCAGATCGGGCAGCAATTGAAACGGATAGCAATCGGCGTCCAGTACGACGGCAGCGCCTGGCACGGCTACCAGAAGCAGGAAGACGGCCACACGGTGCAGGACCAGCTGGAACAGGCGCTGGAGAAATTTGCCAGGGTGCGCCTGGCCACCACCTGCGCCGGCCGCACCGATACCGGCGTGCACGCGCTCGAACAAGTCGTCCACTTCGACACCGACCTGAACCGCGACGTCCATTCCTGGGTGCGCGGCGTCAATGCCTTCCTGCCGCCGTCGATCGCCGTGCGCTGGGCCAAGGAACTGGGGGGCGACCCGACGGTCGACGATTTCTTCCATGCCCGCTTCAGCGCCCGCGCCCGCACCTATCACTACGTGCTCTACAACAACCCGACGCGCTCGCCGTTGCTGGAAGGGCGCGCCGGTTTCTATTTCCGCCCGCTGGACGTGGAACTGATGCAGCAAGCCGTCGCGCCGCTGCTCGGCTGGCACGACTTCACCGCCTTCCGCGCGGCCCAGTGCCAGGCCAAGTCGCCGGTCAAGCTGATGCACGATATCCGGATCAAGCGCCACGGCGAGCTGGTGGTGTTCACGATTACCGCCAACGCCTTCCTGCACCACATGGTGCGCAACCTGGTCGGCTCGCTGGTCTACATCGGCACCGGGCGCGAAAAGCCGGAATGGCTGGGCCAGCTGCTGGAAACCAAAGACCGCCACGCCGCCGCGCCGACCTTCATGCCGGACGGCCTGTACCTGGCCAAAATCGATTACGACCCCAAATGGGAACTGCCGCTGGAGACCACCAGCGCGCTCCCCTGGTTTTAAAGGAAGAGTATGCGCACCCGTATCAAGATCTGCGGCCTGACCCGTGTGGAAGACGTGTTAGCGGCCGTGGCCGCCGGCGCCGATGCGATCGGCTTCGTGTTCTATCCGAAGAGCCCGCGCTACGTGACGGCTGAGCAGGCCGCCGAGCTGATCCGCGCCGTGCCGCCGTTCATCACCTGCACCGGGCTGTTCGTCAACGCCTCGCCGGAGCAGGTGGCGGCCATCGTCAAGGTGGCGCCGATCTCGCTGATCCAGCTGCACGGCGACGAAACGGTGGCGCAGTCCGCCGCCATCGCCGCGGCGGCCGGACGACAATTCATGCGCGTGTTCCGCGTCAAACCTGACACTCTGCCGTCCGATTTGTTAGAATACGAGCAGCAATGCCGCGCCGCCAGTCCCTTGTTCACCAGCCTGTTGCTGGATACCTATGTGGATGCCTATGGCGGTGCAGGAAAGGGTTTTGATTGGTCTCTCATTCCAAAAGATCTCGCGCCTCGGGTCGTTTTAAGTGGTGGCTTGAGCGTACACAACGCGACTGACGCGGTGGTAGGTGTACGCCCCTACGCCGTCGACATCAGCAGTGGTGTCGAAGCGTCCAAGGGGATCAAGGATGCCCGCAAGATCGCCGACTTTGTCGCGGCGGTGCGGGCCGGAGATGCCATTATTGAAAGCGAAACCCATCATGAACGCTCCAGCGAAGGCCCTGTTCCACGCTAAAGACTACGACCTGCCCGATACGAAAGGCCATTTCGGTCCGTACGGCGGCTCGTTTGTTGCCGAAACCCTCACATACGCGCTTGCCGAGCTCAACGAAGCTTACGAGCGCTACAGCAAAGATCCCGAGTTCCTCGAAGAGTTCCGCTACGAGCTCAAGCACTTTGTCGGCCGTCCATCGCCGATCTATCACGCCAAGCGCTGGTCGGAAATCGCCGGCGGCGCGCAGATCTACTTCAAGCGCGAAGACCTGAACCACACTGGCGCGCACAAGATCAACAACGTCATCGGCCAGGCCCTGCTGGCCAAGCGCATGGGCAAGCCGCGCATCATCGCCGAGACCGGCGCCGGCCAGCACGGCGTCGCCACGGCCACCATCTGCGCCCGTTTCGGACTCGAGTGCGTGGTCTACATGGGCAGCGAGGACGTCAAGCGCCAGGCGCAGAACGTCTACCGCATGAAGCTGCTGGGCGCGACCGTGGTGCCGGTGGAGTCCGGCTCCAAGACGCTGAAGGACGCGCTCAATGAGGCCATGCGCGACTGGGTCACCAACATTGAAAACACCTTCTACATCATCGGCACCGTGGCCGGCCCGCATCCGTACCCGATGCTGGTGCGCGACTTCCAGTCGGTGATCGGCGAGGAATGCCTGGTGCAGATGCCGGAAATGACCGGCCGCCAGCCGGACTACGTGGTCGCCTGCATCGGCGGCGGTTCGAACGCGATGGGCATCTTCTACCCGTACATCGACCAGAAGGACGTCAAGCTGATCGGCGTGGAGGCGGCCGGCGAAGGGCTGGATGGCGACAAGCACGCGGCCTCGTTGACCAAGGGCTATCCGGGCGTGTTGCACGGCAACCGCACCTATCTGCTGCAGGACGGGAACGGTCAGATCATCGAGACCCATTCGGTGTCGGCCGGCCTGGATTACCCGGGTGTCGGGCCGGAGCATGCCTACCTGAAGGACAGCGGCCGCGCGCAATACGTGTCGATCACGGACGAGGAAGCGCTGCAGGCTTTCCACGATTGCTGCCATATCGAAGGCATCATCCCGGCGCTGGAATCGTCGCACGCGCTGGCCTACGCGGCCAAGCTGGCGGCAACCTTGCCGAAAGATCAAATAATTTTGGCCAACCTGTCGGGCCGGGGCGACAAGGACATGCATACCGTCGCAGAGCGTATGGGTTTGAATTTTAATTAAGGAATCGGCATGTCCAACATCGCAGCAACTTTCAGCGCCCTGAAGGCGCAAAACAAGACCGCGCTCGTCACCTTCATCACCGCCGGCGATCCGGCGCCCGAGCTGACCGTGCCGTTGATGCACGCGCTGGTGGCCGGCGGCGCCGACATCCTGGAACTCGGCGTGCCGTTTTCCGATCCGATGGCCGAAGGCCCGGTGATCCAGCGCGCCTGCGAGCGGGCGCTGGCGCACGGCGTCGGCATCCACGACGTGTTCGGCTACGTGGCCGAGTTCCGCAAGACCAACCAGACCACGCCCGTGGTGCTGATGGGCTATGCGAACCCGATCGAGCGCATCGGTCCGGCAGCCTTCATCGCCAAATCGAAGGCGGTGGGGGCGGACGGCGCCATCGTGGTCGACTACCCGCCGGAAGAGTGCGAAGAGTTCGCCGCCGCCATGCGCGCCGCCGAGCTGGACCTGATCTTCCTGCTGGCGCCGACCTCGACCGAGGAACGCATCGCGCAGGTGGCCAAGGTCGGCGGCGGCTTCAGCTACTACGTCTCGCTGAAGGGCGTGACGGGCGCCGGCAACATCGACACGGTGGACGTGGCGAAGCGCCTGACGGCGATTCGCAAGCACGTCAAGCTGCCGATCGGCGTAGGCTTCGGCATCCGCGACGGCGCCACCGCGCGCGCCGTGGCCGAGGTGGCCGACGCCGTCGTCATCGGCAGCCGCATCATCCAGGAAATCGAAACCGCAGGCAAAGAAGGCGCAGTAGCAGCTGTGCAATCTTTCGTTTCTGGCATCAGATCCGCACTCGACGCTTGATTTGCCTCGCCCCCTAGGGGAATACCTCTAAAAACCCGTCAATTCCATGACGAAGTTTAAAAATTGTTGTACTGCAAAGTTCGACAGGGGGGCGAGAAACGGCTACACTTCGGCCACAAAGTTAGCTGCAAGGAGAATTTATGAGTTGGTTGGAAAAACTGCTGCCCCCACGAATCCAGCGTTCCGACGCTGCCGCGCGCAAGACCATGCCCGAGGGTCTGTGGGTCAAATGCCCGTCCTGCGAAGCCGTGTTGTACCGCACCGATCTGGAATCGAACCTGCACGTTTGCCCTAAATGCGACCATCACATGCGCATCCGCGCGCGCGAACGCCTCGACAGCCTGCTCGACGCCGGCGGCCGCTACGAAGTCGGCATGGACACGCTGCCGGTCGATACGCTGAAGTTCAAAGACAGCAAGAAATACCCTGACCGCCTCAAGCAGGCGATGGAAGCCACTGGCGAGACCGACGCGCTGATCGTCATGGGCGGCGCCATCATGAGCATGCCGGTCGTCGTGGCCTGCTTCGAATTCGAATTCATGGGCGGCTCGATGGGCTCCGTGGTTGGCGAGCGCTTCGTGCGCGGCGCGCAAGTGGCGCTGGAACAGAAGGTGCCGTTCATTTGCATCACCGCCACCGGCGGCGCCCGCATGCAGGAAGGCCTGCTGTCGCTGATGCAGATGGCGAAAACCACCGCCATGCTGACCAAGCTGTCCGACAAGAAGCTGCCGTTCATCAGCGTGCTGACCGACCCGACCATGGGCGGCGTGTCCGCCTCGTTCGCCTTCATGGGCGACGTGGTCATCGCCGAGCCGAAGGCGCTGATCGGCTTCGCCGGCCCGCGCGTGATCGAAAACACCGTGCGCGAAAAACTGCCGGAAGGCTTCCAGCGCGCCGAGTTCCTGGTCACCAAGGGCGCCGTCGACATGATCGTCGACCGCCGCAAGATGCGCGAAGAAATCGCCCACCTGCTGGCTCTGCTGCAGAATCAAGCCGTCGAAGTGATCGCGTAAGGCGGTCGCTTCAAAACGACCGCAGCGGCGTTGCGGCGTCTCGCCGTGCTAACGCACTGTCTTCGCCGCCGCGCCTTGCTGCGCTCATTTTGAAGCAACCGCCCTCGCTTCCCGACGCTGCGGCGCGCAATCGGCTATCATGCCGGCCTGCGCGCCGTTTTCACTTTTGAGCCACCATCATGTCGAACCCAACTACTTTGCCCGCCTGGCTTGCGCTGCTTGAATCGCGCCATGCCGAAACCGTCATCAACATGGGTCTGGATCGCGTTCTCGCCGTCAAGGAACGCCTGAACCTGAGCTTCAGCTGCCCCGTCATCATGGTGGCCGGCACCAACGGCAAGGGTTCGACCTGCGCCATGCTGGAATCGATACTGATGCGCGCCGGCTACAAGGTCGGCCTGTACATCAAGCCGCATTTCCTCGATTTCAACGAGCGCGCCCGCGTCAACGGCGAGCTGGCCAGCGACGAGGTGCTGGTGGCCGCCTTCAACGCCGTCGAGGCGGTGCGCGGCGACACCACGCTGACCTATTTTGAATTCACCACCCTGGCCATCATGCATCTGCTGTCCGGCGCGGGCATGGATGTCGTGATCCTGGAAGTGGGCCTGGGCGGCCGCCTGGACGCGGTCAACATCGTCGACGCCGACGTTTCCATCGTCACCAGCGTCGATATCGACCACACCGATTACCTGGGCGACACGCGGGAAGCGATCGGGTTCGAGAAGGCCGGCATTTTCCGTCCCGGCCGGACCGCGATCTGCTCGGACCCGGTGCCGCCGCAATCGCTGATCGACCACGCGGCGGCCATCGGCGCCGACCTGTGGCTGATGGGCCGCGACTTCAACTATTCCGGCGACAAGCAGCAGTGGAACTACGGCGGCCGCTCGCAGCGGCGCAACTCGCTGGCCTATCCGAGCCTGCGCGGCGCCAACCAGATCCTCAACGCCTCGGCCGCGCTGGCCGCGCTGGAGGCGCTGAAGCTGGAATTGCCGGTCGGCGCGCAGGAAGTGCGCACCGGCCTGGTGACGGTGGAGCTGCCGGGCCGCTTCCAGGTGCTGCCGGGCCGTCCGACCGTCATCCTGGACGTCGCGCACAACCCGCATGCCGCCTCGGCGCTGAACCAGAACCTGGGCAACATGGGCTTCCATCCCTACACCTATGCCGTGTTCGGCTCCATGCACGACAAGGATATCGACGGCGTGGTCGCCGCCATGTCCGAGCACGTGGACCACTGGTGCCTGACCACGCTGCCGTCGCCGCGCGCGGCCAGCGCCTCCGAACTGGCGGCAAAAGTGCAAATTGTGCAAGCCGACAAAGCGGAGCGCACCATCAATATCTTCGAAGATCCGGCCTCAGCCTACGCAAATGCGATCAGCCGGGCCGGGGAGAATGATAGAATTGTGGTCTTTGGATCTTTCCTCACGGTCGCCGGCGTCATGGCGACGCGAAAATCCTCATTCCATTGAACGCACAGGACTGAAATCACGCATGGGCTTGTTCTCGAAACTCGGTAAAAACAAGCAAGAAACTGCTGCGCAAGACAGCGGCTATTACACCAGCGCAGATGACCAGGCGATGTCGGAGCGCGCGCGCTCCAAGCGCGCCTCGTCGGCCGATGGCAACGCCAAATCCCGCCGTTCGCGGGACAACGAGGCCGACGATCCGGTGTTGCCGGAAAAGAAACGTGCGCGCCGCCGTCTCGTCGGCGCCATCGCGCTGGCGCTGGGCGTGGCGATCGGCTTGCCGATGGTGCTCGATTCCGAGCCGAAGCCGCTGGCGTCCGACATTGAAATCAAGATTCCGTCCAAGGACAAGCCTGCCGAAGCCCCCGCCGCCGCCCCCGTCGCCAACAGCGCCGCGCTCGACAGCAAGGAAGAAATCGTCGACGACGCCAAGCTGGCCGTGAAACCGTCGCCGGCCATTGCCGCGCCAGCGCCCGCACCTGCCAAGCCTGACACCGCCAAGCACGAAGCCGACCTGAAGGCCGAAGCCAAGGCCAAGGCCGACCAGATCGCCAAGAACAAGGCCGACAACGAAGCCAAGGCCCGCCAGGACGCCGACTACAAGCAGGAACTGGAGCGCAAGCAGGCCGAGGTGAAGGCGGAAGCGAAGGCCAAGGCCGACGCCGAACGCAAGCTGGCCGAGGCGAAGGCCGCCAAGCAAGCCGAGAAACCGGCGGCGACGTCGGAAGACGCGCGCGCGCTGGCCATCCTGGAAGGCAAGAGCGCCGCCAAGCCGGCCGCCGCCGAGTCCGGCCAGAAGTTCGTGCTGCAGGTGGCCGCGCTGTCGGACAAGGGCAAGGTCGATGAGCTGCGCGACAAGCTGAAAAAAGCCGGCATCAACTCCTTCACGGAGAAGGCGCCGTCGGGCGAGGTGACCCGCGTCCGCGTGGGGCCGTTCACCAGCAGGGACGAGGCAGAAAAAGTGAAGGCCAAGCTGACCGCGATGGGCTTGAACGGCCGTCTCGAAACCGTCTGATCCAGCCGGCTGCCCGACGTGACGATTTTTGATTACCTGGTGATTTTCGTGCTGGTCGCGTCGGTCATCATCGGCATGATGCGCGGACTGGTGAAGGAAGTGCTGTCGCTGGCGGGCTGGGTGGTGGCCTTCGTGGTCGCCAACGCCTACGCCGCCGCGCTGGCGCAGCTGCTGCCGCCGGTGGTGCCGGGCGAAGTGCTGCGTCTGATCCTGGCCTTTATCGCCTTGTTTATCGGCGTGCGAATTTTAATGGGCCTGCTGGGCATGGCGCTGGGCGCCTTGCTCGATGCCGGCGGCCTCGGGCTGGTCGACCGCTTGCTGGGCATGGTGTTCGGTTTCGGCCGCGGCCTTGTAATCGTGTTGGCCGGCGTCATCTTGTGTGGGATGACGTCGATACCGCAACAGGCATTCTGGAAGAATGCGCTATTGAGTCCGCTCGCGGAGACCGGGGCGCATATGGTGAAAGCCTTCCTTCCCGCTGCCATGGCGCAGCATGTAAATTTTTGAATTCTTTAAATCCGTAGCACCAAGTCCAGGAGCAACATCATGTGTGGCATCGTCGGCGTCGTATCCCATCAACCTGTCAATCAACTGCTGTATGACGCGCTGCTGCTGCTGCAGCACCGCGGCCAGGATGCGGCGGGTATCGCGACCAATCACAGCAGCATGTTCGCCATGCACAAGGCCAACGGCCTCGTTCGTGACGTCTTCCGTACCCGTAATATGCGTACGCTGCAAGGCAATTCCGGTATCGGCCACTGCCGCTACCCAACGGCCGGCTCGTCGAGCGAGGAAGAAGCGCAGCCGTTCTACGTCAACGCGCCGTTCGGCATCACGCTGGCGCACAACGGCAACCTGACCAACTGGGAACAGCTCAAAAAGGAAATGTTCCAGAACGACCGCCGCCACATCAACACCGATTCCGATTCGGAAGTGCTGCTGAACGTGCTGGCCCACGAAATCCAGAAAGCCACCACCGGCATCTCGATCGACGCCGACACGATCTTCGAAGCCGTGACCGTGCTGCATCGCCGCGTGCGCGGCGGCTACGCTGCCGTGGCGCAGATCGCCGGCGTCGGCCTGCTGGCCTTCCGCGATCCGTTCGGCATCCGTCCGCTGTGCCTGGGCATCAACGAAACCGAGCAGGGCGCCGAATACCTGATCGCCTCCGAGTCGGTGGCGCTGGAAGGCATGGGCTTCCGCTTCGTGCGCGACATCGCGCCGGGCGAGGCCGTCTTCATCGACGCCGACAAGCAGCTGCACAGCCGCCAGTGCGCGGACAATCCGTCGCTCAACCCTTGCGTGTTCGAGTTCGTCTACCTGGCCCGTCCGGATTCCGTCATCGACGGCGCCTCGGTCTACGCCACCCGCCTGAAAATGGGCGAGTACCTGGCCGAGAAGATCAAGCGCGAATTCAAGGACGGCGAGATCGACGTGGTCATGCCGATTCCGGATTCGTCGCGTCCGGCCGCGATCCAGCTGGCGCTGGCGCTGAACGTCGAGTACCGCGAAGGCTTCATCAAGAACCGCTACATCGGCCGCACCTTCATCATGCCGGGCCAGGCCGCGCGCAAGAAATCCGTGCGCCAGAAGCTCAACGCCATCGCCTCCGAGTTCAAGGACAAGGTCGTGCTGCTGGTCGACGATTCGATCGTGCGCGGCACCACCAGCCGCGAGATCGTGCAGATGGCGCGCGAAGCGGGCGCGAAGAAAGTGATCTTCGCTTCGGCCGCGCCGCCGGTGATCTACCCGAACGTGTACGGCATCGACATGCCGACCCGCGACGAGCTGATCGCCTACGGCCGCACCACCGAGGAAGTGTGCCGCGAGATCACCGCCGACCACCTGGTCTACCAGGACATCGACGCGCTGAAACGGGCGATCTCGGACGTCAATCCGGCGCTGAAGAATTTCGAGGCTTCGTGCTTCGACGGTGTCTACGTCACCGGCGACATCTCGAAGGACTACCTGGACAAGCTGGAGTACGCGCGCCACCATCCGAAGGCCGCCGCGCCGGAAGACGCGGGCCGCTCGCAACTGAACCTGAACCTGGCTGTCACCGAAGCCTAACCTTCGTCATTCCCGCGCAGGCGGGAATCCATACTGAGCCTGCGTGCTCGCGTTCTATGGGTTCCCGCCTGCGCGGGAACGACGTGCGAGAATGCACATGAACGACAAGAAAAACTACGGTTTCACCACCACCATCCTGCACAACGACCGCCTGAAAGGCATCGAGCACGGCTCGCTGCACAAGCCCATCCATACCTCGGTCGCCTTCGGCTACGCCGACGCGCGCCAGCTGGCGTCCGTGTTCCAGGGCAAGGAGCCGGGTTTCCGCTACGGCCGCCAGGGCAACCCGACCATCTCCGCGCTGGAAGACAAGGTCAACAAGATGGAGCAGGGCGTCGGCACGCTGTGCTTTGCCACCGGCATGGGCGCGATCGGCGCCGTGTTCCAGTCGCTGCTGCGCGCCGGCGACCACGTGGTGTCGTCGGCCTTCCTGTTCGGTAACACCAACAGCCTGTGGCAGACCACGATGGGGCAGGGCGTGGCCGTGTCCTTCGTCGATGCCACCGACGTCGCCAACGTCGCCGCCGCCATCACCGACCAGACCCGCGTGGTGTTCGTCGAAACCATCGCCAATCCGCGCACGCAGGTGGCGGATTTGCGGCGCATCGGCGAACTGTGCCAGCAGCGCGGCATCCTCTACATCGTCGACAACACGATGACCACGCCGTATCTGTTCCGTCCGAAATCGGTCGGCGCCGGCCTGGTGATCAATGCGCTGACCAAGTCGATCGGCGGCCACGGCAACGCGCTGGGCGGCAGCCTGACGGACACCGGCGTCTACGACTGGAGCAGGTTCCCGAATATCTACGAGAACTACAAGAAGGCCGCGCCCGCGCAATGGGGGCTGGCGCAGATCCGCGCCAAGGGCCTGCGCGACTTCGGCGCCTCGCTGGCGCCGGAAGCGGCGCACCACATCGCCGTCGGCGCCGAAACGCTGGCGCTGCGCATGGAACGCACCAGCAGCAACGCGCTGGCGCTGGCCGGGATGCTGGAGGCGGACGAGCGCGTCGCCGCGGTTCACTATCCGGGGCTGAAGTCGCACCCGCAACATGGCATCTCGACCGAGCTGTTCCGCAGTTACGGCTCGCTGCTGAGCTTTGAGCTGAAGGACGGCATCGACTGCTTCGATTTCCTCAATCGCCTGAAATTGGCGATTCCGGCGTCCAACCTGGGCGACACGCGCACGCTGGTGATTCCCGTGGCCCACACCATCTTCTACGAGATGGGCGCCGAGCGCCGCGCGTCGATGGGCATCGCCGAATCGCTGATACGGGTGTCGGTCGGCATCGAAGACGCCGACGATCTGCTGGACGACTTCGCCTGCGCGCTGGAAGGCTGCTGATACAAAACTGCACATTTGAATATTTGTGCGCAGTTATCTTTTTCTATACACTTGGCTTTAATATATTTAAAGCCAAGGGGCGGAACAATGAAAACTGCTTTGGTGTTTGCGTTAACGCTGGCCGCGGCCGGCGCAGTCCAGGCCGAAGACCTGCAGAGTGACCAGCACAGGGCCCGCCAGTCCGACATCGACTACTACACCCAGCGCTACGACGGCGCCGATGTCGCGCTGGCCAGGTTCAACTGCGTCAAGCCCGACATTCCCACCCGCTCCGAAACCAAGCAGGACATCAAGGCCGTCGGCGCCGGCATCGACGCCTGGATGGCTTGCTACAACGGTTTCGTCAAAAAACTGCACGACGTGCTTCCTGTCGGCAAAGCCATTCCGGACGATCTGGTCGACCTGATGACGGACGACGAGTTGAAGCAAGCACTGTCCCGGCTGGATCACGCCTACGCCGCCGTCTACGCCGAAGGCAAGCAGCGCGCCGACCAGATCATGGCCGCCCGCGAAGCCTGGCAAACCAAGACCAACGAATTCGTCGCCACCGAGAACGCCCGCACGCAGCAGGTCGCCCTGGTGCAGCAGACCGAGGCCCGCAACGGCGCCTCGACCGCGCGCGCGTCGGGTCCGGTGCCCACGCTGGCGGTCAAGCACTGAATTGTTTTGCCAAATCCTTAAGTTTGGTTATACACTTGGTTTTTCAGACTATAACTAAAAAGGTGTGACATGAAAGCTTCGTCGATAATCGGGTTGTGCATGGTATTGGTCAGCGGCAGCGTGCTGGCGGATGAGCTGGCCGATGCCGACAAGTTGATGGCCGCCAAGGACTACACCCGCGCGCTGCCGATCTACGCCAGGCTGGCCGCCGGCGGCAACGCCGTCGCGCAATTCCACATGGGCGAACTGTACTGGTACGGCGAAGGCACGGCGGTGGATATGGCCAAGGGCGACGAGCTGTTCAAGAAGGCCGCCGATGCGGGCGTGGCCGACGCCAAGGCGGCCTTGCAGATGACGCCGCAGCGCCAGGCCAAGCTGAGCCAGATCGACTACTACGCCAACAAGTACGACGGCTCGGATATTACGCTGAGCAAGTTCAACTGCGTCAAGCCGGACATTCCAGCGATGTCCACCAATGCCAGGGACATCAAGGCGGTCGGCGTCAACGTCGACGCCTGGCTGGCCTGCTACAACGGTTTCGTCAAGAACCTGAACAGCCTGCTGCCAGCCGGCAAGGCAATCCCGGCCGACCTGCCCAACCTGATGACGGATGCCGAATTTGCCCAGTCCATCGCGCGCATGGACCAGGCCTACGCGGCCGCCGGCGCCGATGCGAAGAAGCAGGCCGACAGCGTGAACCTGGCGCAGGCAGCCTGGGAAGCCAAGACCACCGAGTACGTCAAGACCGCCAGCGCCCGCAGCCAGAACGCGCTGACCCAGCGCCAGGCGGAAACCGACCAGCAGCAGAACTGGGACCAGAACATGCGGGTCGGCAGTTCTATCATGGGCAAGAGCACCAAATAACTACGATGTGATAACCGGGAGTAAACGATGAGAGTTGCAATAATTGCTGGTCTGATGATGGTGATGGGCACGCAGGCTTGGGCTGCGGGGACGACCGATGTGGACCAGATCGTGGCCAAGCGCCGCGCGCACCAGGCGGACATCGACTATTACACCAGCCGCTACGACGGTGCCGACCTGGCCGCCAAGGCCAACTGCGCCGAGCCGGCGATGCCCTCCCATTCCGCTTCCCGCGACGGCGTCAAGCAGGTGCGTAACAATATCGCTGAATGGAGTGAGTGCTACAACCAGTTCATCGGCAGCTATAACGCCTTGTTGCCGGCCGGCAAAGCCATTCCGGCCGACGTGGCGGCGGTGATGACCGATGCCGAGCGCAAGGTCGCGGCCACGCGCATGGATATGGCCTATACCGAGATCGCCATGGAGATGCAGCGCAAGGCGCAGGCGCTGGACGTCAAGGCGGAGTTGTGGGCGCAGGCCACCTCGGAATTCCTGAAGGACCCGAGCTACGTCAAGCACTTCAAACAGAACTACTATTCGGTCAACAACAGCGACAACGGCATGGCTTCCTACGTTGTCGGCAGCGCCATGCCTGGCCAGCGTCCGACCGCGGACAACCGCCGCTAAGACCATAGCGGCGTCCGGGTAGCTGGCGCGAACTTAGTGCCAGCTGCGCATCAGGCCGACCGCCAGGCCTTCCAGCGCGAACTCGTCCGCTTCCGGATCGACCTTGATGATCTTGAAGTCCGGATTCTCCGGCAACAATTCCACCGTGGATCCCGTCTTCCGGTAGCGCTTGACGGTGACGTCGTTGCCGATGCGGGCCACGACGATCTGGCCGTTCTTGGCGCTGTCCACCTTCTTCACCGCAAGTAAATCGCCATCCATGATGCCGGCGTCGCGCATCGATTCGCCGCGCACCTTGAGCAGGTAGTCCGGCTTGGACGAGAACATCGCCGGATCGACGCTGTAGCTGGTTTCCAGGTTTTCCTGCGCCAGGATGGGCGAGCCGGCGGCCACGCGGCCGATCAGCGGCAGCGACATCATCAGCGACGGCGGCACCTTCGGCATCGCCGGCTCGGCATGCACGCCCAGCAGGCGGATACCGCGCGAGGTGCCGGCGGCGATCTCGATCGCGCCCTTGCGCGCCAGCGCCTGCAGGTGCTCCTCGGCCGCGTTGGCGGATTTGAAGCCCAGTTCATTGGCGATCTCGGCACGGGTCGGCGGGAAGCCGGTGTTTTCGATGGCATCCTTGATCAGATTGAGAATTTGTTCCTGTCGTGCGGTGAGCTTGATCATAGAGTCCGTTGGGCCTGTGTATATAGACAGTCTGTATTTTTGTACAGTGTGAGAGGAAATGCAAGAGGATTTGTTGCTTTGCGCGAAATAAATTCATGCGGCCTCATAGGGCGGGGAATTTCGGCGGCGGGCCGGGGCTGGTTTTTTGGCCCAAAAGCTGATATAGTCGCGGGCTTACCTCTTCCCACACCTGTCTTGACGCCAGGGTGGGCTATATTCACAGTCCTTAAGGGAGTTTGCATGCGTCACTATGAAATAGTATTTATCGTCCACCCGGACCAGAGCGAGCAAGTGCCCGCCATGATCGAGCGTTACAAAACCACCGTAACGACCCGCGGCGGCGCCGTGCACCGTGTTGAAGATTGGGGCCGTCGTCAGATGGCTTACTCGATCCAGAAACTGGCTAAAGCACACTACATCTGCCTGAACATCGAATGCGACAACGAGACCCTGGTCGAGCTGGAAACCGCCTTCAAATTCAATGATGCCGTGCTGCGTCACCTGACCGTCAAGATGAAGAAAGCGGAAACCGCTCCTTCGCCGATGATGAAGTCGGTACAACGTGAAGATGCAGCGAAATCGCATCGCACCGAAGCTCCAGCAGCCGCTGCTGCTCCTGCGGCCTAATTGTTTCAGAACCGGGCTGAATCAGCTCCAGTGAATGTAAGCCAATTCATCGCCTTGATCGCCGAACGGGACGCCTTGCGCTATACCCCGGCCGGCATGCCGATCGTGAACGCTGTCCTGCAGCACCGGTCGCAGCAGATGGAGGCGGGCATTGCCCGATTGAGCGAGTTTGAAATTTCCGCGGTTGCCGCGGGCGAGATTTCAGGCCGCTTCAGTCAGGCGCCACTGGCAGGCATGTATCAGTTCACCGGTTTTCTGAACAAGAAGAATCGCAATAGCAAAAGCCTGGTGTTTCACATCATTGATTTTAGTGCTGTCCCAGACAGCTCAATTTAAATACAGGAGCCTAAAATGGCATTCGGTAAAAAGTTCGACAAAAACAAGCTCAAGCTGAAAGAAAAGCGCAAGCAACAAAACCCATTGTTCAAACGTAAGAAGTTCTGCCGCTTCACCGCAGCAAACGTTGAACAAGTTGACTACAAAGACGTCGACACCCTGAAGGACTTCGTCCAGGAAAACGGCAAAATCATGCCAGCACGTCTGACCGGTACCAAGGCGCACTACCAGCGTCAAGTTGACACCGCAATCAAGCGCGCCCGCTACCTCGCGCTGCTGCCTTACACCGATCTGCACCACGCTTAATTGCGTAGTCTAGATAAGATCCTGGAGAAGAACTATGCAAATCATTCTGTTAGAAAAAGTCGTCAACCTGGGCAACCTGGGTGAAGTCGTTAAAGTTAAAGACGGTTACGCACGTAACTTCCTGATTCCGCAAAAAATGGCTCGCCGCGCTACCGCGTCGGCCGTTGCTGAATTCGAAGTCAAGCGCGCTGAACTGGAAAAAGCTGCTGCCGCCAAACTGGCCGCCGCGCAAGCCCAAGGCGAGAAACTGAACGGCATGACCGTGAACGTTTCGCAAAAAGCTGGTGTTGACGGCCGTCTGTTCGGCTCCGTCACCAACTTCGACATCGCTGAAGCGCTGACCAAAGCTGGTTTCGCCGTTGAAAAAGCTGCCGTGCGCATGCCTACCGGTCCTCTGAAGACCGTTGGCGAGCACCCGGTGAGCGTTGCTCTGCACACCGACGTGGTGGTGGAAGTGACCGTTGCTGTCGTAGGCGAAGCTGCCTAAGATTTGAGCGGGCGGCAACGCCTGCCAAGCTTGCAACATCGAGAAAAAAGCCGGGCTAGCCCGGCTTTTTTCTCGTCATAATTTTGTAGTATGGCACAAACAAGCAGGTATAATTCGCGCCATGAACGCCCCTTCCGATCCGCAAGTAGATTCACTCCGCGTCCCGCCGCATTCCATCGAAGCAGAACAGTCCGTCATCGGCGGCCTGCTGCGCGACAATGCCGCGTTCGACCGCATCGCGGACATGATGCATCCGGAAGATTTCTACCGCTACGACCACCGCATCATCTTCGAGCAGATCGTCAAGATGATCAACGGCTCCAAGCCGGCCGACGTGATCACCGTATTTGAAACCCTGACCCAGCTGGGCAAGGCCGAGGACGTCGGCGGCCTGGCCTACCTGAACGCGATGGCGCAAAACACGCCGTCGGCCGCCAACATCCGCCGCTACGCCGAGATCGTGCGCGACCGTTCCATCCTGCGCCAGCTGATCACCGTGGCCGACGAGATTTCCGGCCAGGCGTTCAGCCCGCAGGGCAAGGAAGTCAAGCAGATGCTCGACGAGGCCGAATCGAAGATCTTCGCCATCGCCGAGCAGGGCGCCCGCGGCGCCGCCGGCTGGACCGCCGTGCAGCCGCTGCTGACCCAGGTGGTCGAGCGCATCGACGAGTTGTACTCGCGTGAAAACCAGTCCGAGATCACCGGCGTGCCGACCGGCTTCATCGACCTCGACCGCATGACCTCCGGCCTGCAGCCGGGCGACCTGGTCATCGTGGCCGGCCGTCCGTCGATGGGCAAGACCGCATTCTCCGTCAACATCGGCGAAAACGTCGCCATCGAGGCCGGCCTGCCGGTGGCGATCTTCTCGATGGAGATGGGCGGCGCCCAGCTGGCGATGCGTATGCTGGGCTCGGTCGGCCAGCTCGACCAGCACCGCCTGCGCACCGGCCGCCTGAACGACGAGGACTGGCCGCGCCTGACGCACGCCATCCAGAAGATGAACGACGCCCAGTTGTTCATCGACGAAACCCCGGCGCTGAACCCGATCGAGATGCGCGCCCGCGCGCGCCGCCTGTCGCGCCAGTGCGGCAAGCTGGGCCTGATCATCGTCGACTACCTGCAGCTGATGACCGGCTCGACCCAGGGCGACAACCGCGCCTCCGAAATCTCGGAGATCTCGCGCTCGCTCAAGGGCCTGGCCAAGGAGCTGCAGTGCCCGGTGATCGCGCTGTCGCAGCTGAACCGCTCGCTGGAGCAACGCCCCAACAAACGTCCCGTCATGTCCGACTTGCGCGAATCCGGCGCTATCGAGCAGGACGCGGACGTCATCATCTTCTTGTATCGCGACGAGGTCTACAATCCGGACTCGCCCGATAAAGGAACGGCCGAAATCATTATCGGTAAGCAGCGTAACGGCCCGATCGGCGCGGTGCGTCTGACCTGGATCGGCCAGTACACCAAGTTTGGTAACTACGTCGGTAATCTGGCGCTGTACCAAGGCGACTAATCTTTACGCCGGCCCACCAGGCCGGCGCCCGCAGCAAATTAATAAACGGAGAAAGACATGTTTGGACGCTTGATGCCCACCGAGGGCAAATTTTTTGACCTGTTCAACCAACACGCCGACCTGTGCGTCAAAGGTGCAAAAGAGATGCTGGGCCTGATGTCCAATTTCGACGACCTGGAAAACCGCGTACACGCGATCGAGTCGATCGAAAAGCAAGCCGACAAGATCACCTACGCCACCGTCGACCTGCTGCACAAGACCTTCATCACGCCGATCGACCGCGACGACATCCACAAGCTGATCACCCGCATGGACGACATCCTCGACCTGCTGGAAGACGCCGGCCAGACCGTCTCGCTGTACGACCTGCATTCGGTCACGCCGGAAGCCAAGCGCCTGGCCGAGCTGGTGCTGGCCTGCGCCGAGAAGGTGCGCGACGCCGTGGCGCTGCTGCACAACATGGACAACTCGCGCCAGATCGTCGCCATCTGCGAAGAGATCGACCGCCTGGAGTCGGACGCCGACCACGTGATGCGCGCCGCCATGTCCAAGCTGTTCCGCGACGAACCGGACGTGCGCAACCTGATCAAGATGAAGGCCATCTACGAAATCCTGGAAACCGTGACCGACCGTTGCGAAGATGTGGCCAACATCATCGAAGGCATCATCGTCGAAAACGCATAATTACAAAGAACTGTCCAAAACATGCATACCCTACAAATCAGCATCTACGTGCTGGGCCTGTTGATTGCCCTGGCGCTGGTGTTTGACTTCATGAACGGCTTCCACGACGCCGCCAACGCGATCGCGACCGTGGTCTCGACCGGCGTGCTCAAGCCGCAGACCGCCGTGGCCATGGCCGCCGTGTTCAACTTCACCGCGATCTTCGTGGTCGGCCTGCACGTCGCCTCGACGGTGGGCAAGGGCACCATCGACCCGGGCATCGTCGACCAGTACGTGATCTTCGGCGCGCTGGTCGGCGCCATCGCGTGGAACCTGTTCACCTGGTACTACGGCATCCCGTCGTCGTCGTCGCACGCGCTGATCGGCGGCCTGGTGGGCGCGGCGGTGGCCAAGTCCGGCACCAGCGCGCTGGTCGGCGGCGGCCTGCTGAAGACGGTGCAATGGATCATCCTGTCGCCGCTGATGGGCTTTGTGTTCGGCTCCATCATCATGCTGATCGTGTCGTGGATCTTCGTGCGCTCGACGCCGCGCCGCGTCGACAAATGGTTCCGCCGGCTGCAGCTGGTGTCGGCCGCGTCGTACAGCCTCGGCCACGGCGGCAACGACGCCCAGAAAACCATCGGCATCATCTGGATGCTGCTGATCGCGGTGGGCCAGGTGCCGGCCGGCGAAGCGGCGCCGCCGCTGTGGGTGGTGGTGTCGTGCTACACGGCGATCTCGTTCGGCACGCTGTTCGGCGGCTGGCGCATCGTCAAGACCATGGGCCAGAAGATCACCAAGCTCAAACCGGTGGGCGGCTTCTGCGCCGAGACCGGCGGCGCGCTGACCCTGCTGATCGCCTCGCACTTCGGCGTCCCGGTCTCGACCACGCACACCATCACCGGCGCCATCGTCGGCGTCGGCTCGTCGCAGAAGATGTCGGCGGTGCGCTGGGGCGTGGCGGGCAACATCGTCTGGGCCTGGGTGTTCACGATTCCAGCCTCGGCCTTCGTGGCCGCGCTGGCCTGGTGGGTCGGTCACCACATCATGTAAAACAAGGGGAGCCTCGGCTCCCTTTTTTTCGCCGTTGTAAAAAAACCAGCTCATGCGACTTGCTTATTGCCTTGACAACTCCTTCGTGTCAGCATGATGGCGCCCGGCGCCGCCGGCCTATCATGCGAATGAGGAGAATTTCATGGGTAATCGCTTTCTGCGTATCGCCGTTGTGTATTTCCTCGCCGGCATCGCGCTCGGCATCGTCATGGCGGCGTCGCAGGACTTCGTCATGCGCCCGGTCCATGCGCACGTCAACCTGCTCGGCTGGGTCAGCCTGGCGCTGTTCGGGCTGTTTTATCGCAGCGTGCCGGCGGCTGCCGCTACCCGGCTGGCCAAGGCGCATTTCTGGCTCTACAACGTTGCGCTGCCGGTCCAGATGATTTCGCTGGCGCTGTTCCTGAACGGCAGCACGGCGGTCGCTCCCTTGCTGGGCCTGGCGTCGGTGACGCTGGCGACTGGCGTGATCTGTTTTGCCGTCAACCTGTGGCGTTACACGCAAGACTAGCTGCGCATCGTCTCGCCGGGCTGGTCGAGCCCCAGCATCCTGGCCGCCATCGCGCGCGCCAGCACGGACGGCGGCGGAACCTCGACCGGCAGGTCGGTGAATGCCTCGTCGATCGCCAGGTTCGCCAGCCCGTGTGCCAGGCTCCATCCGGTCAGCGCCAGTTCCGGGCCGCGCGCCGCATCGAAGGCGGTGGCCGCCGAGACCAGCACATTGAACGCCGCCTCGGCGGCCTGCTTCAACTCCGGATGGCGGGACTTTTGCGCCAGCATGGGACCGAACATCAGGCGGAACTGCGCCGGCCGCGCGCGGGCGAATTCGACATACACCTCGCAGATGTCCATCAGCCGCTCGCCCTGGCTGCGCGCGCTTGCGTCATTCGCCGCCGCCATCGCCGCCGCCAGCGCGGCAAAGGCGCGCGCCGCCACCGCGGCCAGCAATTGCTCCCTGCCGGCAAAGTGATGATAGGGCGCGGCGTGCGACACGCCCGCGGCCTTGGCGACCTCGCGCAAGGTCAGCGCCTGCGCGCCGTCCTGCGCCAGCAGCGCGTCGGCGGCATCGAGCAGGCTGTCGCGCAGATTGCCGTGGTGATAGGGTTTAGTGGTCATAAAGTCATCTTGACAGGGGAAAGATATAATCGCACTATACATATCTTTCCACTGTAAAGATTAGGGGCGATCATGTACCACTTTATTGTCGGCCGCAAGCTGCGGCGCGCTTTTGGATACATTAACGCGGGAGCGTACGAGCGGGTGTTGCCGCAATTCGCGGCGTCGCACCGCCATGTGATGTACGGTGCCCATCCGCTGGCCGGCGAGCGCCGCACGGTGGCGTCGACGGCGCAGTGGTATGCGCGTCTGGCGCGGCTGCTGCCTGGATTGCGCTTCGACATCGCCGCCATCGCCGTCGCCGGCTGGCCGTGGCGCACCGTCGCCACGGTGACCTGGAAGGACCGTTTCACGCTGCCGGACGGCAGCACCGGCTCCAACCAGGGCGTGCATGAATTCGAATTGCGCTGGGGCCGCGTGCACAGGATGGTGATCCATTGCGACACCGCGAAGCTGGAGGACTACTGCCGCCGCATGGCCGCGGCCGGCATGGCCGAAGCGGCCGCCGCGCCGATCGCCGATGCCTGAAACATTGGCGGGCGTTGGCTGGGCCTGTCGATGCTTGTCGGCCTGCCGCGTCCCAAATACGCTATCATTCCGCCTCTTTCCAGTTTTGTCCGGTTGCCATGAAAGTTCCCCGCAATAAGCGTTATTCCCGGCGCCAGCACCAGCTTGAAGCGCTGTTGAATATCGCCCTGCTGGGCGGCCTGGTCAGCGCCCTGAGTTACCGTTGCGGCTTGCACGGCCGCCTGGGCGTTACGCGCCATGAGC
The DNA here is from genome assembly GCF_047304105.1 of Duganella sp. Dugasp56. Taxonomy (NCBI): domain Bacteria; kingdom Pseudomonadati; phylum Pseudomonadota; class Betaproteobacteria; order Burkholderiales; family Oxalobacteraceae; genus Duganella; species Duganella sp. Dugasp56. The sequence continues at coordinate 64,227 of NZ_JBGLYQ010000002.1, read as the reverse complement.
TGGCGCTGCCGGTTCAGCTGCGCCTGCCCCAGCCGCTGAAGATCGCCTTTGCGTCCGACTTCCACGCCGGCGCGCCCACCCACCCGGGCATCTTCGCGGATTTATTCGCCAGCATCGCCGCCGAAGAGCCGGACCTGCTGCTGCTGGGCGGCGACTATGTCTCCGGGCCGGCCGGCAATGCCGCGGTGTTGTGCCCGGCGCTGGCGGCCTGCCGTCCGCCGCTGGGCAAGTTTGCCGTGCTCGGCAATCATGATTTGTCGACCGACGATGGCGAGATCGCGCGCCTGTTCGAGGCCGTGGACGTGCAGATGCTGGTCAACCGCGCGGTCGCGCTGCCTGCGCCGTTCGGCAATGTCTCGGTCTGCGGCATGGACGATCCCTGGACCGGCGAACCGGACGGCGCCGCCACCTTTGCCGGCGCCGGCGCGGTGCGCCTGCTGCTGATGCACGCGCCGGATGGCTTGCTGATGCTGGACGGCGAACGCTACGACATCGGCTTTGCCGGCCACACCCACGGCGGCCAGATCGCGCTGCGCGACGGCACGCCCCTGGTGATGCCGACCGGCCCGCTGTCGCGTCCCTATCACTACGGCCGCTTTCCCGTGCGCGGCAACGGCGAGCTGATCGTCAGCCGCGGCGTCGGCTGCAGCGGCGTGCCTGTGCGCATCAACGCCGATCCGGAACTGGTGATCTGTACTGTGCAATAATTTGCGCTATGCAGACAACGATACATATTTCCAGGGAAGACGCCGGGGCCGCCGATGCGGTGGCGCTGATGGCGGAGCTGTCGACAGCGCTGGCGGCGATCACCGGCGACAGCGGCAACGCCTCGTTCGACGCGGACGATGTGCGCGGCCCGACGGCCTGTTTCGCGGTGGCCCGCGATGCGGCCGGCGCGGCGCTGGGCTGCGGCGCCTTCCGGCCGTTGCAACCCGGCGTGGCCGAGCTCAAGCGCATGTATGCGCGCCACGGCACCGGCGGCGTCGGCAGTGCCGTGCTGGGTTTCCTCGAGGATCAGGCGGTCGCGCTGGGCTATCAAGCGCTGTGGCTGGAGACGCGGCTGGTCAACCGCCGCGCCGTGGATTTTTACGAAAAGCACGGCTATCGCCGGATTGCCAACTACGGCAAATACATCGGCAACCCGCTGGCCGTTTGTTTTGAAAAACAATTATGACTAAACGCCGCGTGTTCACTGGCATGTTGATGCTGTCGCTGGCCGCGCAGGCGGCGGGACCGGTAGGCGACCGTCTGGCCGAGCGCCGTGCGGCCGCCCAGGAGGCGCGCGGCGACATGGACGAAGAGGAGGGTGCCGCCGCGCCGTTCACGCTGCCGGATGGCGTGCGCCGCCTGGCCGACCAGTCTTACGGCGCCGGCCGGCTCCAGCGCTACGACGTCTACCTGCCGCCCAGGGCCGACCACGCGCCGGTGATCTTCATGGTGCACGGCGGCGCCTGGCGCACCGGCGACAAGGCCAATGCGCAGGTGGTGCGGAACAAGGTGTCGCGCTGGACCGCGCGTGGCATCATCGTGGTGTCCGTCAATTACCGGCTGCTGCCGGAAGCCAGCGTCGCCGTGCAGGCGGAAGATGTCGCCGGCGCGCTGGCGGCGGTACAGGCCGGGGCCGCAGGTTGGGGCGGCGACCGCAATAAATTCGTGTTGATGGGGCACTCGGCCGGCGCGCATCTGGTGGCGCTGCTGGCTGCCTCGCCGTCCGCGGCGATCTCGCGCGGCGCCACGCCCTGGCTGGGCACGGTGTCGCTGGACAGCGCGGCGATGGACGTGCCTGGATTGATGCAGCAGCGGCATTTTCCGCTGTACGATCAGGCCTTCGGCAAAGATCCCGCCTACTGGGCGGGCGTTTCGCCGCTGGCGCAATTGAAGCCCGGCGGTGCGCCGTTGCTGGCGGTATGCTCGTCGCGCCGGCGGGATGCCTGTCCGCAATCGCAGGGCTTTGCCTCCGGCGCCGGCAAGCTGGGCATCCGCGCCCAGGTGCTGCCGCAGGACAAGAGCCATCGTGAAATCAACGAAGCGCTGGGCCAGCCCGGCCCCTATACGGACGCCGTGGAAAGTTTCCTGTCCAGCCTGGATCCGGCGCTGGCGTCCCGGCTGGGCAGGTAGCACAGGTCGGCCCCGCGCACGATAGCTGTCAGCGTGGTCTTACACGGCCGCGCTCCGGGCGCCGCTTCCGTGTGGGCGGGTTGAAGGTCACAATATTGCCTGTCATTTAAAAGGCATTGCGACCATGAGAATCATCGATCAGCGTTACCTCGCCAGCGACAACCGCTATTCCACCCAACCCTGCCTGCTCGGCATCCTCGAACTGGACCGCGACACCCCCACGCCCGCCGCCATGGCCGCGCTGGAACGGCGTCTGCAGGCCGTCCTGCCGGGCCTGCGCCGCCAGCGTCCGCTCATCGGCAAGCGCGCGGACGACGTGCCGCAACTGGTGCAGCTGGTGCAGCAGGTGGCGATGGAATTGCGCCGGCTGGCGTTCAATGAAGTGACGCTGGGCTTTGTCGGCGTGGTGCCGCACATGCGCAACCGTTACCGCCTGGTGCTGCCGTATTCGTCCAAGGCCGCCGCCGCGCCCGCGCTGGCGATGGCCACCCGGCTGGTCGACGCCTTGCTGGCCGGCCGCTCGTTCAACCTCAAGGCCGGACTGACCCGCCTGCGCGTGCTGGCCGACCGCCGCGCCAGGCCGCGCGGCTACTTGATGCAGACCGCCCGCACCATCTTGATGTCGGTGATCCCCAGCAGCACTTTCTCGATGCCGTCCATCTTCAGCGTCAGCATGCCGTCTTCCAGTGCGGCGGCCAGCAGCTGAGCGACGCGCGCGTGCTCCTGCAGCAGCTTCTTGACCTTGTCCGAACCCGTCATCAGCTCGTGCAGGCCGACGCGCCCCTTGTAGCCCTTGTTGCATTCGTCGCAGCCGACCGCGCGGTACAGCGTGAACTTGCCGTCCTTGGCATAGCGCTCGCGCCAGCCGGCCAGCACGGCCGCGCGGCCGGCGGCGGCGTCCTTGATGAAACTGTCGGTGTTGAGCAATTCCTCGCAGTATTCCGTCAGCAATGACTGCAGCTCGGCATCGCCGGGCGTGAACGCCTGCTTGCATTTTCCGCACAGGCGCTTGGCCAGCCGCTGCGCCAGGATGCCCAGCAGCGCGTCGGCGAAATTGAACGGGTCCATGCCCATGTCCAGCAGCCGCACGATCGATTCCGGCGCGCTGTTGGTGTGCAAGGTGGCGAACACCAGGTGGCCCGTCAGCGACGCCTCGATGCCCATGCCGACGGTTTCCTTGTCGCGCATCTCGCCGACCATGATGATGTCCGGATCGGCGCGCAGGAAGGCCCGCATCACGGTGGCGAAGTCCAGCCCGGCCTTGCGGTTGACCTGCACCTGGCGCAAGCCTTTCTGCGTGATCTCGACTGGATCCTCGGCGGTCCAGATCTTGGTGTCCGGCGTGTTCAGGTAGTTGAGCACCGAGTGCAACGTGGTGGTCTTGCCGGAACCGGTAGGGCCGCAGACGAAGAACAGGCCGTACGGCTTCTCGATGGTGGCGCGCAGCCGCTCCAGGTTGAACGGCAGCACGCCGAGCTTGTCCAGCGGAATCGGTTCGCCGGCCGCCAGGATGCGCATGACGATGTCCTCGACCCCGCCGGCCGACGGTATCGTCGCCACCCGCAGCTCGATGTCGAGCGGCCCGTATTTCTTGAACTTGATCTTGCCGTCCTGCGGCTTGCGGCGCTCGGAGATGTCGAGGTCGCACATGATCTTCACCCGCGCCGCCAGCGCGCTGCGGTAGGCAGCGGGAATCTCGATGTAAGGCACCAGCGTGCCGTCCTTGCGGAAGCGGATGCCGGTCTTGCCCTTGCCCGGCAGCGGTTCGATGTGGATGTCCGACACCCCCTGGCGGTAGGCGTCGATGATGATCTTGTTGAGCAGCTTGACCAGCTCGTTCTCGACCGCCTCCGACACCTCGCCGGAGCCGCCTTCGCCTTCCTCGTCGTCGGCGTCCATGCCCGACAGCAAGTCGCCGACGCTGCCGCTGTCGCCGGCCGCGCCGAAGAAATGCTCGACCATCTGGCGGAACTCGCGGTTGCTGGTGACGCGGAACACCGGCTTGGCTTTGGGGAAGATCTGGTTGACGATGTGCGTGTGCGCCACCCGTTCCGGATCGAGCGCCACCACCAGCATGCCTTCCTTGTTTTCCTCCAGCGGCATCCAGCCCGATTCCTCGATGTACTGGCGCTTCAGATTCCTCAGCAGGTCCACCGGTTTGATGCGGTCCGGCTTGACGTGCTCGTACGGCACGCCGAAGAATTTTTCCAGCGATGCGCCGATGGCCGCCGGCTTGACCTCGAATTCGTCGATCAGCACGTCCTCGATGTCGATATCCTTCTTGCGCGCCGAGCGGGTCGCCAGTTCCAGCTCCTGCGCCGACAGCACCGCCTCGGTCACCAGCCCGTCATATTTGGTGCGTACCATCTGCGGGGGCTTCATGCGTTGGCTGAAGGCCACCGACAGCGTCTCGCACAGCTCCTTGACGCCGTCCTCGGCGATGGCGGAGAAAGGCCCGCGTTCGCGGTTGTTGATGAACTGGACCACGCCCAGCAGCTCGCGCGACTGCACCGAGATCAGCGGCGCCACCAGCATCTGCCGGGTACGGTAGCCGGTGCGCTGGTCGACGCCCTGCTGAAAACGCAGCTCCGGCGAGTGGCGCGCCAGCTCGGCCTGGTCGTAGACGTCGGCGATGTTGACGGTCTTGCGCGTCAGCGCCACGTAGCCGGCGATGCTGGCCGGCGTGACCGCCAGCTTGAGGTCGCGGAAGGAAGTGAGGCCGGTCTTGACTTTGGAGACGATGTAATCCTTTTCGTGATCCATCGCGTACAAGGTGAAGCGGTCGCAGTTGAACAGGTCGCAGAACTCCATGCCCAGGTCGAGCATGATCTCGTCCAGGTTGCTGGTGGCGTGGATCTTGGTGGTGACCGTCTGCAGCTTCTGGAAAAACGCCAGCCGCAGGTCGACATCACTGGGGTGAAGACTGGAGCCGGCGTCGTTCATCATCGCTTTCGCTAGGTCAGTTGGACTTCCATGCCTTCATAAGCGAGGAAGACTTTCAAGTTGCCCAGCAGCGGCGCATGGCGTGCCATGACTTCGGCGAACACGGCTTCGAGTTCGTCGTCGCTGCGGGTCGGTTCATGATGAGTGCAGTATAGCGCCTTGGCGCCGGTGCGCAGCGCCATGGAGAACGCCGAATCGAAGGTGCCGTGGCCCCAGCCCTGCTTGGCCGGGTATTCCTCGCGGGTATAGGAGCAGTCGACGATCAGCGCGTCGACGCCCTGGACCACGGCGTCGATGGCGGCAGTGCGCTCTTCCATCCATCGCTGGTAGGCGGCGTGCTCGGGATGGCCGGCGGGATGGATGTTGTAGTGCGGTTCATGGTCGCCGGTGAAGAACACCGACTTGCCGTTGCACTGGATGCGGTAGCCCAGGTCCGTCACCGGATGGTTCATCACCACGTTCTGCACGGTGGCGTCGCCGACCTCGATGGTCTCGTCCACCAGCAGGGTGCGGTATTCGATGGTGGCGTCCATCTGCGTTTCGCTGACCGGAAAGTAGCTGTTCTGCAATTGCACGCCCATCACGTGCTCGATGCCGTTGCCGGTCACCGGGTCGGTCACGCCGTGCAGGCGCACGCGGCTGCCGCGCACGAACAGCGGCGTGAAGAAGGGCAGGCCGTGGATGTGGTCCCAGTGGCTGTGGGTGATGAAGATGTTGGCGTGGATGCCGCCTTCTTTTTTGTTTTGCAGCAGGGATTGGGCCAGCGAAAAGATGCCGGTGCCGCCGTCGATGATGATCAGGGTGTCGTCGTCGCTGCGCACTTCGATGCAGGTGGTGTTGCCGCCATAGCGCGCCGTGCGCGGGCCGGGGGAGGGAATCGAGCCGCGCACTCCCCAAAATGTGAATTTCATACAGAGTCCCTGTTTTTTGCTGGCGATCGCCTGTTGTTACTTGTTGTTTTTGCTTTTGTTTTTTTGTGTGTTGCTATCGGTCGATGATAGCTTTTTTTTTCCGCAACAGGGAAAAACCCGACACAGTCGCGCTAATTTTATGGCTGGGATCATTTCCTGATGTACAACAGCTTGCGCTAGAGCTACACTTCTAAACTGCGTCCGCGCGTGCGCGCCGCAGTCTCCATCCCAAACAGGTATTAAAAGAACAACCATGCAAGAGTTGAATCAAACGCAAATCGCACAGCGCCTGGACCAGCTGACAGAGCTCAGCGTCGAACTGGGCAGCAGTCACGATACGGATACGCTGCTGGAGCGCATCCTCGTCGTTGCGAAAAGCATGACCAACGCCGACGGCGGTACCCTGTACCGTCCCAGCGAGGACAAGCGTTTTCTCGATTTCACGATTCTGCTCAACGACACGCTCAACACCCGCCAGGGCGGCGCCACCGGCGACCCGATCACGGCGCCCGGCGTGCCGCTGTTCGACGAGAGCGGCGCCAAGAACCTGGCCTCGGTGGCCGCCTATGCCGCCCACTTCGGCCTGTCCGTCAACATCGAGGACGTCTACAAGGCGGACGTGTTCAACTTTTCCGGCATGGTCAAGTTCGACCAGCTGCGCAACTACCATTCGCAATCGTTCCTGACGGTGCCGATGAGCGACCACGAAGGCGAGCTGGTCGGCGTGCTGCAGCTGATCAACGCCAAGGACGCCGACACCGGCGAGATCCGCGCCTTCAGCCAGACCGACCAGCGCTTCATCGAGGCGCTGGCGGCGCAGGCCGCCGTCGCGCTGACGCACCAGCGCCTGATCGCCCAGCTGGAAGAGCTGCTCGAATCGCTGGTCAACCTGATCAACATCGGCATCGATGAAAAGTCGCCGTACACGGGCCGCCACTGCCAGTTCGTGCCGGAGCTGACGATGATGCTGGCCGAGGCCGTGCACAACACCGAAACCGGTCCGATGGCCGATTTCCGCATGAACGACGCCGACCGCAAGGAACTGTGGCTGGCCGGCCTGCTGCACGACTGCGGCAAGATCACCACGCCGGTGCACGTGGTCGACAAGGCCACCAAGCTGGAAACCATCTTCGACCGCATCGCCGTGGTCGACACCCGTTTCGAAGTGCTGCTGCGCGACGCCGAGATCGCCGCGCTCAAGCGCAAGCTCGAGGCCGGCGCCGACCAGGCCGCCATCGCCGCCATCGATGCGGAACTGGCCGAACAGCAGGCCGCGCTGCGCGCCGAGCGCGATTTCATCCGCGTCGCCAACGTCGGCGGCGAGGGCATGAAGCCGGAAGACCAGGACCGCGTGCGCGAGATCGGCAAGCGCAGCTGGATCGGCCCGGACGGCGCCGAGCAGGCGTTCTTCAGCGACAACGAGCTGATGAACCTGACCATCAAGTTCGGCACCTTGACCGATTCCGAGCGCAAGGAAATCAACAACCACATTTCGATGACGATCAAGATGCTGGAGGCGCTGCCATGGCCCAAGCATTTGAAGAACGTGCCGGAATACGCCGGCGGCCACCACGAGCGGATGGACGGCAAGGGCTATCCGCGCGGGCTGACCAAGGACCAGATGTCGGTGCAGGCGCGACTGATGGCGATCGCCGACATCTTCGAGGCGCTGACCGCCAAGGACCGGCCCTACAAGAAGGGCAAGATGCTGTCGGAATCGCTGCGCATCCTGGGCAACTTCTCGCTCAACGGCCACATCGACCCGGACCTGTTCGACATCTTCATCCGCAACAAGATCTACATGGAATTCGCCCACAAGAACATGGACGAAAAACAGATCGACGCCATCGACGAATCCAAGATCCCCGGCTACACGCCCTAAACCAGTAAGGAGCGCGTGTGCGCCTGCTTCCCGCCAAGTGGTCCAAAACCTTGCAAAAGTACGGCGCCCGCTGGATCCTGGGCTTGGGCCTGACTGCTGTCGCCGTGTTGCAGGTTTCGGGCGATATCAACATCGATTCCATCGAGCGCATGGACACCTTCTTTTCCGGCCTGCGCATGCGGCTGGTGAAACCGGTGCTCGATCCGAAGATCGTCATTGTCGACATCGACGAGAAAAGCATCGCCGAGGTCGGGCACTTCCCTTGGAACCGCAAGATCGTCGCCCAGCTCGTCACGCAACTGACCGAGCACTATGAAGTCGCGGCTGCGGGCTTCGACATCGTGTTTCCCGAAGCGGACAATACGTCCGGCTATGACGTATTGGAAAATCTGGCTCAACACGACCTGAAGGATGTCAGCGGTTTCCGCACGAAGGTCGAGTCGCTGAAGGAAGCGCTCGATTACGACGGACTGCTGGCGAGCGCGCTGCGAGAACAGCCCGTGGTGCTTGGCTATAACATCGCCGAGGACCAGCGCAAGGGAAAACTGCCCGATCCATTCTTCACCGCGGAGTCGCTGAACGGCCGTACGGTGCCCGCTTTCGGTTCCAAGGGTTATCTGGCCAACCTGGAGCGCTTGCAAAGCGCGGCGGCCACCGGCGGCATCTTCACCGCGCTGCCCGATCCGGACGGTATCTTGCGCCGCTCGGCGCTGCTGATGCGCATCGGCGACGGCTATTACCCGACGCTGTCGCTGGCGACTGCCGCCGTGGCCTTGCATGCACGGGCTATCTCGCCGTCATTCTCGAAGAACGTCTCTGAAATGACGGCCTCGGAACGCGCCAACGGCGGCCTGGATAAGCTGCTGATGTTCGTCGGCCAGGAGAAAACCCCGCTGGTGATACCGGTTGGCGAAAACCTGACTGGCGTGATTGAATTCCGCGGTACCGGCGGTCCCAAGGGCGGCGCCTTTACCTATGTGTCGGCGGCCGACGTGCTGGCTGGGCGCGTGAAGAAGGAAGTACTGGCTGACCGTATTATTCTGGTTGGCACCACCGCGCCGGGCTTGCTGGATTTGCGGCCGACGCCGGTTAACAACGAGTATCCAGGGGTGGAGGTGCATGCCAACCTGATCAAGTCCATCCTCGACGAGCGCTTCAAGCTGCGGCCTGACTTTGCCGACGGCATCGAGGGTGTACAGCTCGGTGTCATCGGCGTTCTGCTGTCGATCGCGCTGGCGGTGATGCCGCCGCTGGCATCGATCCTGTTGGCGGCGGTGGTGGCAGGCGGCGTATTCGGTTTCAACTACTGGGCCTACACCGAAATGGACTGGGTGTTGAAGATGGCAATGACGCTGGTGCTGATCGCCGGCGTGTTCGTGCTCAATGTCGCCTGGGGCTATTTCTTTGAAGTGCGCAAGGGCAGGGCGCTGGTGTCGCGCTTCGGCGAGTATGTGGCGCCTGAACTGGTGGCCGAGATGGCCGACGATCCGGAAAAGTACAATATGGACGGCGAAAGCCGCGAGCTGACCGTGCTGTTCGTCGACGTGCGCGGCTTCACCACCATCTCCGAGGGCCTGACGCCGAAGCAGCTGCGCGAGTACATCAACCTGTATCTGACGGCCATGTCCGAAGACATCCGCGACAGCCACCGCGGCACGCTCGACAAGTACATCGGCGACGCCGTCATGGCGTTCTGGGGCGCGCCGGTGGCCTTTGCCGACCACGCCAGCCGCGCCGTCGCCACCTCGCTGCTGATGCAGGCCAGCGCGCGCCGCCTCAACGACGACTTCATCGCGCGCGGCTGGCCGCCGCTGAAAATTGGCATCGGCCTGAACTCCGGCCTGATGCACGTGGGCGACATGGGCTCGAAAATCCGTCGCGCCTACACCGTCATGGGCGACGCCGTGAATCTCGGCTCGCGGCTCGAGGGCATCACCAAGGTCTATGGCGTGGGCATCACCGTCGGCGAGGCCACCCGCGCAGCCGCGCCGGAATTCGCCTACCGCGAGCTGGACCTGGTGCGCGTCAAGGGCAAGAACGAACCGGTGGCGATCTTCGAGCCGCTGGCGCTCGACAAGGACCTGGACCCGGCCAGCCGCCACGAACTGGAGCGCTGGGCCCTGGCGCTGGCCGCCGTGCGCGCCCAGCAATGGGATCAGGCCATGGAGATCATTGTCGAGTTGCAGGCCATCTCGCCCGACCGCGGCTTGTATGTGCTGTACACCGAGCGCATCGCCTATTACCGGGCTCATCCGCCGGGTGAGGGCTGGGATGGGGTCACGACTTTCGAAACGAAATAGTGTTCGGATGACAACACTGATGCCAGTGTAATAGTGCTATCAAGTCAGTAATTTCGGAAAAAAGTGCCTGAAAACGCTAAAAAAGAGTGGCGGATTGAGCAATTCCGACTACACTTATAGAAATAATAGTTTCCTATTGGCTATACTCTGCACTTCTCTGTAGTCCTGCAATAACAATAACCAACAAACTTGCCTGGCGTGCATGAGCACTCGCGTGGGCAAAATCCCCACCGGATAGAGGATGTCGTTATGAAAGTTGAAACCCTTTCCCAGACCCGCCGCGCCGCCTCCGCGCCGCTGCGCCGCAAATTGATCGCCGTGCTGGTGGCCGCCTGCTACACGACGGCCGAGGCCAGCCCGGTCAGCCCGACCGTGGTGGCGGGGCAGGCCAGCTTCAACCTCCAGGGCAAGACTTACTCGATCACCAACACGCCCAACACCATCATCAACTGGCAGAGCTTCTCGGTGGCGTCGGACGAAATCACCCGCTTCATCCAGCAAAGCGCCGACAGCAAGGTGCTGAACCGGATCACCGGCCAGGACCCGACGCAGATCCTCGGCTCGCTGCAGTCGAACGGCAAGGTATTCCTGATTAATCCGAATGGCGTGATGTTCGGCGCCGGCTCGCGCGTCGACGTCAACGGCCTGGTGGCGTCCAGCCTGGCGATCTCGAATGCCGACTTCCTGGCCGGCAGGAACAACTTCACCGACGTCGCCAGCGCGGGCAAGGTCAGCAACGCCGGCACCATCACCACGCCGGCCGGCGGCCAGATCTTCCTGGTCGCGCCGGCGGTGGAAAACAGCGGCATCATTTCGTCGGCCAACGGCGACGTGGTGCTGGCGGCCGGCCACAGCGTGCAGCTGTTCGACTCGAAGGATCCGAACGTGCAGGTGGTGGTGTCGTCGCCGTTGGACCAGGCGGTCAACCTGGGCCAGATCGTGGCGCAGGGCGGCCGGGTCGGCGTGTACGGCGCGCTGGTGAGCCAGCGCGGCGCGATCAACGCCAACAGCGCGGTGCGCGGCGAGAACGGCCGGATCGTGTTGAAATCGAGCGGCACCACGATGGTCGAAGCGGGCAGCACGACCACGGCGGTGGGCAGCAACCTGAACACCGGCGGCGATATCCAGCTGCTGGGCGACAAGGTCGGCCTGACCGGCAACGCGGTGGTCGACGCCAGCGGCGCGGCCGGCGGCGGCACGGTGCTGGTCGGCGGCGACTACCAGGGCAAGAACGCGGCGGTGCAGAACGCGCAGCAGACGTTTGTCGGCAAGGATGCGGTCATCAAGGCCGACGCCACCGGGCTCGGCGACGGCGGCAAGGTCATCGTCTGGAGCGATGAGGCGACCCGCGTCTACGGCAGCATTTCCGCGCGCGGCGGCGCCAACGGCGGCAATGGCGGCTTTGTCGAAACATCCGGGCACCGTCTGGACATGCAGGGCGTGGTCGATACCCGAGCGCCGCAGGGCAGCACCGGCAAGCTGTTGCTCGATCCGAGCGACGTCTATATCGCCAATTCCGTCAGTACCGCCACGGCGGCCGGCATGGAGGGCAATAATCAAGTGCCGTCGTCGGGCAGCACCGTGTTCCTCGAAACGGATTATTGGGTCGATTCGCTGCTGACCACCGCCACCCTGCAAAACGCGCTGGCTACCACCGACGTGACGGTAAGTACCATCAACAACATCACCCGCGGCGGCGTCGGCTTCATCAAAGTCCTCAGCCCGGTCAACTGGAGTTCCTCGCACAGCCTGACGCTGGAGGCGACCACCGACATCAATCTGAAGGCGGCCATCGACGCCCCTAACGCGGCGCTGAACCTGCATGCCAACGGCGGCCTGATCACGCAAGTCACCAGCCCGATCGACGGGCTGACGGCCAGCAGCATCAATGCCATCGCGGCCAGCAGCATTTCGCTGGACAACACCGGCAACAGCGTCAGCGGCCAGATTGCGTTGCAGACCACCAGCGGCAACGCCACCGTCACCGCGCAAAGCCTGAGCCTGGGGGCCGTCAATGTGGGCGGCGCGCTGGTCGCCAGCGGCGTCAACAGTCTGACCACTCACAGCGCCATCACCGCCGGCGGCGATATCACGCTGACGGCCGACCAGATGACGCTCGGCGCCGCCGTGAACGGCAGCACTGGTCATACGGTCACGCTGCAACCATACTCCAACAGTACCAATGTGGCGCTAGGCGGCAGCGCGGCCGACGCCACCGGCACGTTGGGCTTGAGCCAGGCTGAATTGCAGAATATTAGCGTCGGCGGCGGTAAGCTGGCGATCGGCGCCTTCGATGGCGCCCATACCGGCAATGTCGCCGTCAGCGGCAACCTCGATCTGACCAGTACGCTTGCCAGCGGCACGCTGCTGCTGGAGGCCCAGAGCGGCTCGATCACGATCGGCCAGCCTCTGTCACTGGCCGGCGGCCTGACTCTGCAAACGACCAACAACATCAGCGTGCCGGCCAGCGTCTCGGTCGGCGGCACCTTCACGCTGGCCGACGGCTCGTGGGCGCAACTCGGCACACTGCCCGCTTTCAGCGCCCACGATTTCAGGATCGGCGGCGGCACCTTCCTGCGCGCGTCCGGCGGCGACGGCGTGCAGACGCCATACCTGCTGGAGGATGTCTACGGCCTGCAGGGCGCAGGCAGCCTGCTGATGCTGGCCTCGTACAAACTCAATACCAATATCGACGCCAGCGGCACCGCCAACTGGAATAGTGGCCAGGGCTTCAAGCCGATCGGCGGTCTCGACTACGCCTACACCGGCACCTTCGACGGCAACAGCCTGGCCATCAATGGTCTCCATATCAACCGCAGCGGCAGCAACAATGTCGGCCTGTTCTCGTATCTCGGCACAGGCACGATCAAGGATTTGTGGCTGAATTCCGGAGTCGTCACCGGCCAGAACAACGTTGGCGGGGTGTATGGCAGCTCCAGCCCCGGCGCCGGCGGAGGTCACGTGCTGAACGTGCATGCAGGCGTCGATGTCACCGGAGTCTTCAACGTCGGCGGTGTGGCGGGCACCAATTACGCCGCCATCAGCGACTCCAGCTCCAGCGGCACCGCCACCGGCATCGCCGGCGCCGATGCTTCCAATATCGGCGGCCTGGTCGGGCGGAATCTGGGCAGCATCGGCTATTCCTCGTCCTCCAGCAACGTCAACTCGACAGGGTTCGGCTATGCGGGGGGACTGGTCGGCAGCAACCAGAGCAGCGGCGATTCCATCGGCACCATCGGTCACGCCTTCGCCACCGGCAGCGTTACGGCCACCGGCGAAATCATTGGCGGCCTGGTCGGCGACAACAATGGCGGCACCGTCAGCGTGGCTTACTCGACCGGCGACGTGAACGGCGGCCGCAATGTCGGCGGCTTCGCCGGCCGCAACACGAATAACGGCAGCATCACCAATGTCTACACTTCCAGCAATGTCAGCGGCAATGCGCTGGATTCCAGTTACTCGCATTCCAATATGGGCGGGCTGCTTGGCGACCTGAACAGCGGCACCGTCAGCAACAGCTTTAGCAACGGCAGCGTCACCGGCACCGCCTTCAGCGGCGCGCATGTCTACGGCATGGTCGGTTCGCATGAGAGCGGCAACCTGGTGCATGGCTACTTCGATGCGACGAAGGCCGGCACCGCCAGCGACATCGCCGGCACCGCGCTGACCACGGCGCAAAGCATGACGGCGGCCAGTTTCGCCGGCTTCGATATCAGCGGCCTGGGCCGCGACCAGAGCAGCAGCGTCTGGCGTATCTATGAGGGCCTGGACACGCCATTGCTGCGCGACTTCTTGACCCAGACCTCCGTGACGGTGAATGGCTCCGGCAGCAAGATTTACGACGGTAATGCGGTGACGCCGAGCACCAGCTCGTCGATGACCGGCATCAATGGCACTCTCAGCTACGGCACCGGCGGCGCACTCAATGCCGGCACCTACAACGCCACCGGCCTGTACTCGCGAACTTACGATATCACCTACGCCGGCGCTGGTTCTCAACTGATCATTTCGCCGCGCGCTATTAACGCGACGGTCAGCGTCAGCAAGGTTTACAACGGCAATGCTTCGTTCGAAGGCACGCCGACAGTGGTATTCGACGACGCCATATCGACCGATCTGGGTGTAGGCAAGCTTGGTGTTGGCCTATCCGCCACGTTCGTCGATAAGAACGTGGGTAGCAACAAGGCGCTCACCGTCAACAGCGTAAATCTGAACGGTACGGCGGCCGGCAACTACACACTGGGCACCGTCACCGGTAGCGGCACCGGTAACATCACTCCTGCCACGCTGACGGTCGGCGGCTTGAGCGCGGCCAGCCGCCAATACGACGCCACGACCGCTGCCGTCGTCACCGGCACCGCACATGTGCTTGGCGTTGACGGCGACAACGTGGCCTTGGCCGGCAGTGGCAGCGCCACCTTCAACAACAAGAACGTCGGCGAGGGCAAGAATGTGCTGCTCAATCTCAGCGGCTATTCGTTGACCGGTACCGACGCCGGCAACTACGTACTGGCTGCCCCGACGTTGACCGCCGATATCACCCGCGCGCCGCTGACGGTCAGCGGCCTGACCGCCAACAACCTGGTCTATAACTTGAACTATGACACCGGCGGCCATGCCTACGGCACGGCGGCCACGCTGTCCGGCGGCACGCTGTCCGGCGTGCTGGGGTCTGATGTCGTCAACATCGCCGGCAGCAGCTCGTCCTTCGCCGACCGCAACGTCGGCATCGCCAAACCGGTGACGGTACGCTCGCTGACGCTGGGCGGCACCGACGGCGGCAATTATCAGGTCACCGTCTTGCCGACCGGGCTGACCGCTAATATCACTCCGGCCCCGCTGACGATCTCCGGCCTGACGGTCGCCTCGCGCCCATACGACGCCACCAGCGTAGCCACGCTCAGCGGCGGTGCGCTCAATGGCGTGCTGAGCGCGGCTTACGGCGAGGGACCGATCGACAGCGTCACGCTGGTGCAGGGCGCGGCCGCGTTCGCCGACAAGAACGTTGGCGTCGACAAGGCGGTCAATCTCAGCGGCGCCTTGAGCCTGTCCGGCGCCAGCGCCGGCAACTACCAGCTGCAACTGCCGACCAATGTCAAAGGCACCATCACGGCGCGTGCGCTGTCGACGTTTAACGCCGCCAGCGGCGGCCTGTGGAGCGATGCCGGCAACTGGGCCGACGGCATCGCGCCGGACGGCGCCAACGTGCTGGCGGCCGCCATCCAGAGCGGTAGCGGCACCATCACCTACGACGCCAGCGCCGGCAACACCACGCTGGCCAACTTCAGCGTCGGGAGCGGCCGCAACCTGGAGTTGACCGGCGGCGCGCTGACTGTCACCGGCACCGGCGGAAAATCCTATGCGAGCGGCGCGACGCTGACGCTGAACGGCGGCAGCCTGGTGCTCAATGGCTCGCTGGACGGGACCTACCTGACGCTGACCAGCGGCACCATCAGCGGCACCAGCAGCGGCGCCAACCTGTACGTCAACAACCTGACGCAGACCGGCGGCAGCATCGACATGAGCGGCTCGCTCAATGTCATCAACGGCAACAGCATCGCCATCGGCAGCGTGCGCGCGCAAAGCGGCATCACGCTGAACGCGGGCGAGGGCGGAACGATCACGCAGACCGGCCCGCTGGTCACCGACAGCCTGCATGCGATGGCCACCAACGGCATCACGCTGACCAACACCGGCAACCATGTCGGCGCCTTCACCGCGACCAACTACAGCGGCGACATCCGGCTCAACAATACCGTCAACAGCGGCGAGCTGGCGCTGGGTCCGTTGAGCACCACCGGCAACATCATTATCGACAACCACGGCGGCATCCACACCGCGGGCACGATCCACGCCATCCACAGCGGCGCCAACACCGGGCTGGTGTCGATCGCCGCGCACAGCCCGATCACGGTCAACGACACCATCGACGGCAGCGACATCGGCCTGTCGGCCAGCACCAGTATCACGCTCGCGCCAGGCACCTCGCTGCAATCGACCAACACCATCGGCCTGACCGCCGGCACCGGCATCGCGATGGACAGCAGCTCGGTGGTGAACTCGGGCAGCTCCATCGCGCTGACGGCCGGTACCGGCATCGTGCTGGGCGGCAGCCTGAGCGTGGCATCGGGCGGCAGCATCAGCGCCACCGCCGCGTCGGGCAGCATCACGGCCAGCAGCGGCACCTCGATCAACAGCAGCGGCGGCACGATCATACTGGCGGCCCCGCAAGGGTCGGTGACCACGCCTAACGTCACCTTCACCGGTGTCCAGCCGACCGTGACCGACGGCGCCGCCGCGGCGGCTGCTGCCGCCCAAGCCGCCGCCGCAGCGGCTGCGGCGCAGGCCGCCGCCGATGCTGCCGCCAAGGCAGCAGCCGATGCGGCCGCCAAGGCGGCAGCCGACGCCGCCGCAGCGGCAGCAGCCCAGGCCGCAGCAGACGCAGCTGCCAAGGCTGCCGCTGACGCAGCCGCGAAGGCTGCCGCCGATGCCGCAGCCAAGGCCGCCGCCGATGCGGCCGCCGCGCAGGCCGCCGCCGACGCCGCCAAGGCCGCTGCCGATGCGGCCGCGAAAGCCGCCGCCGACGCCGCGGCAAAAGCTGCAGCCGACGCCGCGGCAAAAGCTGCAGCCGACGCCGCCGCAAAAGCTGCCGCCGACGCCGCAGCAAAAGCTGCCGCCGATGCGGCCGCCCAGGCCGCCGCCGACGCTGCCGCCAAGGCCGCTTCCGATGCCGCCGCGAAAGCTGCCGCCGACGCCGCAGCGAAAGCCGCAGCCGATGCGGCCGCCGCCGCAGCAGCAGCGGGCAGCGGCACGCCGACGCCGGTGGGGCAGGCGCTGAACTCGACGGTCAACATCATCAACACGGTGACCACGACGGTCCAGGCCAACAAGAACACGCCGGCCACCGTCCCCGCCGCGCCCGACACCACGGTGGCAAGCACCGGTAGCGGTAGTGGCGGCAACAGCAAGCCGGACGAGAAGGTGCCGGACTCCAAGGCAACCGACAAGAAGGATGACACCGGCACCACCGCCGTCGCGAAGAATGAGCCGACCAAGAAAATGTATTGCAACTAGCTGGCGCTGGCTTCGGGCCCGCCACGCCGGCGGGCCTGTTTGTGACCTGAAATGCAACAGTCCCGGCAGCGATGTGAAAATCGAACCTTTCAATTGGGCATTACCTGATATGGCTATGCTAGCATCTGGGGTGAATGTAAATTGCCTCACCTAATGATGATACAAAATCAAAGTTAGCAAAACAGCTAGCAAAATTAAGAGCCGACACATGAGATATAGCTTAACGCGCCTGCTAGCAGGTTCCATCCTCGCCGCCGCCGTCACTTCAGCCTGGGCGGCCGAGCCGGCAGACGACAGCGCCCCCATCCGTTTTGAAATTTCACGCTTCGAAGTCAAGGGCAATACCCTGCTGCCGCAGCAGCAGATCGATGCCTTGCTGGCCCAGTACACCGGCACCGGGCGCGACTTCGGCGACGTGCAGCGGGCGCTGGAGGCGCTGGAAGCGGTCTACCATGCGCGCGGCTACAACATCGTCTCCATCGAACTGCCCGAGCAGGAGCTCAATCGCGGCGTGGTGGTGTTGAAGGTAGTGGAAACCAAAATCGGCCGCGTCAGCGTCAAGAACAACCAGTATTTCGACGAGGCCAATATCCGCCGCAGCCTGCCGGCGCTGCAGGAAGGCCGCACGCCGGATCTGGCGGCGGTGTCGCGCAACCTGAAGCAGGGCAACGAGAATCCGTCCAAGGAAGTCACGATGAAGCTGCAAAGTGGCGAAAAGGACGATGAGGTCGATGCCGTGCTGGACGTCAAGGATCAGTCGCCGTGGAAGGTCATGGCCAACGCCGACAACACCGGCACCGAGCAGACCGGCAAGACCCACCTGGGCTTCATCCTGCAAAACGCCAATCTGTTCGGCCGCGACCACCTGGCGTCGCTGCAGTACACCACTTCGGCCGAGGAGCCTGGCCGGGTCAAGGTGTACGGCGCCGGCTATCATATCCCGCTGTACGCGCTGGGCGATTCGCTGGACTTCTTCGCCAGCTATTCCAACGTCGACTCCGGCACCGTGTCGGCCGGCGCCTTCAACCTGGCCGTCAGCGGCAAGGGCGCCGTGTACGGCGCGCGCTACAACCAGAACCTGGCCAAGCGCGGCGAACTGGAGCAGCACCTGACCTACGGCGTCGATTACAAGGCGTTCAAGAACAACGTTGAATTGCTGGATGTGCAGAGCGGCAGTTCGCAGCTGGGCAATGACGTGACGGTGCATCCGCTCAGCGTCAGCTACCAGGCCAGCCTGCCGATCAAGGCGGGCGAGATCAGCGGGCAGCTTACGCTGGCGCACAACATCTCCGGCGGTTCCAAGGGCGATCAGGCGTCGTTTACGCTGGCCCGCGCCGGCTCCAAGGCCGACTACACCGTGCTGCGCTTCGGCGGCAGCATCACCCGCGCGCTGGCCGGCGACTGGCAATTGCGCGCAATCGCCAACGGCCAGCTGACCAGCGACGCACTGATCCCCGGCGAGCAGTTCGGTGCCGGCGGCGCCACCTCGGTGCGCGGCTTCGCCGAGCGCGAGATTTCCAACGACTCCGGCCTCGGCGTCAACCTCGAAGGCTACACGCCCAACCTGTGCAGCCGCGCCGGCTGGAATTGCCGCCTGCTGGCCTTCTACGATACCGCCTATGCCAAGCGCAATCACGCGCTGGCCAGCGAACTGGAAAGCACCACCATCGCCAGTACCGGCGTCGGTGCGCGCTTCGTGCTGTCCACTTACGCCAACCTGCAGCTCGATTACGGCCATGTGGTCCGTGCCGGCGCCACCACGCGCGCCGACGCCAATCGCTTGCACCTGAGATTGGGGCTGGCTTACTGAGCCTGATGAAGATCATGAAAAAAAATATCCGAAGCGGCCGCGCAGCGCAGGCTTACTCCTCCATCCCTTTGCGCCGCAAAATACTGGCGGTGATGGTCGCCGCGGCGTTCGGCGCCGCGCAAGCCAATCCCGTGTCGCCGACGGTTGTGCACGGCATGGCCACCTTCAACCAGCAGGGCAGCCTGTACTCGATCACCAATACGCCGAATGCCATCATCGACTGGCGCAGCTTCTCGATCAATGCCGGCGAAATCACCCGCTTCATCCAGCAAAGCGCCGACAGCAAGGTGCTGAACCGGATCACCGGCCAGGACCCGACGCAGATCCTCGGCTCGCTGCAGTCGAACGGCAAGGTGTTCCTGATTAATCCGAACGGCGTGATGTTCGGCGCCGGCTCGCGCGTCGACGTCAACGGCCTGGTGGCGTCCAGCCTGGCGATCTCGAACGCCGACTTCCTGTCCGGCAAGAACAACTTCACCGACGTCGCCAACGCGGGCAAGGTCAGCAACGCCGGCACCATCACCACGCCGACCGGCGGCCAGATCTTCCTGGTCGCGCCGGCGGTGGAAAACAGCGGCATCATTTCGTCGGCCAACGGCGACGTGGTGCTGGCGGCCGGCCACAGCGTGCAGCTGTTCGACTCGAAGGATCCGAACGTGCAGGTGGTGGTGTCGTCGCCGTCGGACCAGGCGGTCAACCTGGGCCAGATCGTGGCGCAGGGCGGCCGGGTCGGCGTGTACGGCGCGCTGGTGAGCCAGCGCGGCGCCATCAACGCCAACAGCGCGGTGCGCGGCGAGAATGGCCGGATCGTGTTGAAATCGAGCGGCACCACGATGGTCGAAGCGGGCAGCACGACCACGGCGGTGGGCAGCAACCTGAACACCGGCGGCGACATCCAGCTGCTGGGTGACAAGGTCGGCTTGACCGGCAACGCGGTGGTCGACGCCAGTGGCGCGGCCGGCGGCGGCACGGTGCTGGTCGGCGGCGACTACCAGGGCAAGAACGCGGCCGTGCAGAACGCGCAGCAGACGTTTGTCGGCAAGGATGTCGTCATCAGCGCCGACGCCACGGGCAGCGGCAACGGCGGCAAGCTGGTGGTGTGGAGCCAGGACGCGACGCGCATGTACGGCATGCTGTCGGCACGCGGCGGCGCCCTGGGCGGCGACGGCGGTGCGATCGAAACCTCGGGCCACTACCTCGATGTGGCGGGCGCTCGCGTCAATGCCTCCGCCGCGCGGGGCCGCACCGGCAGCTGGCTGCTCGATCCGTATGATATTGAGATCACCGGGGTTCCCGGCGCCGCGTTGAATACGGTGGCCACCTTCGGTACGCCAACGACCGGCGTGACGACGATCGCCGCCGATGATATTACCATCGCCTCGGCCAACGTCACGCTGCAGGCGCAGCACGATATTACGTTCTCGTCGGCCATCCAGAACCTTAATTCCGGCGTCAGCCTGACGGCGCAGGCCGGCAACGACATCAAGGTCAACAACTCCTTGTGGATGACCGGCGACATTACGCTGAAGGCCAACGACAACAGCGGCGGCTACGCCAGCGGCATGGGCGGCGTTACGATCGCCAACGTCGGCGGTGCGGACGGCGCGGTGCAGACCGGCGGCCACAAGCTGACGCTGAGCGGCAGCTACGTCACCGTCAATGGCGGCATCCAGCTGGGCATCGGCGATTTCGACGCCCGCGCCGAAGCGGCGGATGGCTACATCACCGTGGGCCAATACGGCTCGATTCATACCACGTACAACGGCAGCAATGCGCCGTTGATTTCCTTCACGGCCGACAACATCAATCTCAACAGCGCGGCCGGCACCATCGGCACGACCAACAGCGACGGTTTTGCATCGGTGTCGTTTGCGCCGTACACCGTCAGCCGCGCCATCACCCTCGGCGCCAAGACCGCAGGCACGTTGGGCTTGAGCCAGGCTGATTTCGACACGGTATCGGCCGGCAGCGTGGTCGTCGGCCACAGCGGAGCCGCCAACATCAACAGCGGCGGCGCGTTGAGCTTCAACACGGTGAACAACGTGCTGCTTGAAAGCGGCGCGGACATCAATCTGAATCACGCGCTGAGCCTGGGTACCGGACGCACCGGCGTGCTGCAGGCCAGCGTGGACGGCAGCGGAACGCTGACCCTGGGTTCCGGCGCGGCGCTGAGCACCGACACCGGCGGCGGCTCGGTGCAATTGACCGCGGACAAGATGAGCCTGGGCGGCAGCGTGGCGTCGTCGGTCATCAAGCTCGACACCTACACCAGCGACAAGAACATCAACCTCGGCGTTAGTGCCGCCGACTCGTCCACTGTGCTGGGCCTGACCGATACGGAATTGAAAACGCTGCACGGCGCGCATCTGAGCATCGGCACGGCCAGCGGCTACACCGGCTCGGACGTCGTCACCGGCGCCCTCAACCTGGCGGGCAGCACCACCGGCAGCACCGACCTGACGCTGGGCGGCGGGGCGGTCACGGTGCAAAGCGGCCTGACCGCGCTGAACGGGTTGAACCTGGTCAGCACCGGCGGCACCGTGTCCGGCAGCGGCGCGGTTACCGCCAACGATCTGTATGCGAGCGCGGGGACGGTCACGCTGACCGGCGCCAATGCGGCCAGCCTGATTCATGGCAATAGTTCCATCGGCGACTTCAGCTACACGTCGGCCGGCGCCATGACCCTCGGGAACATCAGCGGCGCCACCGGCATCGTCTTGTCAGCCGGCGGCAACATCACGCAGAACACAGCTTATGACATGCTCAACACTCCTGGGCTCAGCGTCAGCACGTCGGGCGCGGCAACGCTGAACAACGCCAGCAACCAGATCAGCGCGCTGTCCGCCACGAATATCGGCACGCTGAGCGTGACAAGCGTGAATCCGATGACGCTGGGCTGGCGCGGCACCGGCATCAGCCAGTCGTCAGGCAGCGGCTACCTGCAGTTCAACAGCAGTGCGACCTTGGGCAGCGGGATCACGTTGAGCGGCAATGATATTCGCTTCCGCGGTGGCAAGGTCAATTTGGCCGCAGGTACCGTCAATGGCACGGGCACCGCGCCGACGGTGAGTTTCGAATCGGGGCAGGGCGTCAATGTCGGCGCGGGCGCGGATATCATCGACACCAGCGCCATGTCGGTCAGCGACAACACGCTCAAGGCAATTCACAATGCCGATGTCAGCATCGGCAGCATGAGCGGCCAGGTGGTGGTGACCGGCGCTGTGGACCTGAGCACGTCGGCCAGCTACGCCCAAAACGTCGAATTGTGGTCCAAGCGTTCGACCAGTTCGGTGACGGTCAATGCCGCCATCAAAGTGGCGGGCGAGCTGGATCTGAACGGGCCGGCGGTCAGCATCAGCGCCACCGGCACCGCGATGGCCGATGTGGCCTCGATCGGCGCCAACAGCCTGAGTCTGCTGGGCGATGTCACGTCCAACACCGCCAGCATTGCGCCGTTTGACCACAACTACAAGATCCTGGTCGGCGGCACGGGTTGCTCGGCGGGCAGCTTTGCCGGCTGCCTGGAAATCACCAAGCTGTATCACATGGTCACGCCGACGTTGGGCCTCGGCGACAAGGGCGCGACGGATAACGTCGGCGATATCACGGTGCAAAGCCTGGTCGCGGGCGGCACCGGTGTCGATTCGCTCAACGCGCTCACCACGCGCGTAGGCTTGCTCAGCTACGGTGGCGACATCACGCAGACCGGCTCGATCAGCGTGAGCGAGTTGGGCGTGGCTACCAACGGCAATATCAACCTGACCAATGCCGGCAACGCGGTGGATAACATCGCCATGTGGCAGACCGGGGCCGGCAAGACCATTCAATTCACGGATAGCCGCAGCGTGGCGATCAGCCGCTTGACGGGCGGCGACGTCAGCGGCGCTACGCTGTATGACATCAGTGGTGTGCAAAGCGACGGTGACGTGACGCTGACTGTGGCGGGCAATATCAGTACCGCCACGGGGGCGATGCAAGGGGCCATCATCGCCAATACGCTGACCATGGACGCCACCCAAGGTATCGGTACCGAATCCACCGCGCTGAAGACCAATGTGTCGGCGCTGTACGCCACCAACACCGCCGGTGGCCACAGTACCGCCGACATCAATATCGCCAACGCCAACAACACTGCCCATGACGCCAATTACATGACGGTGTACAAGGCGCTGCAGGTCGACAGCGGCGGCGCCAATGACGGCGATGTCCGGATCGAAAACTGGGGCGGCTTGAAGATCGCCGCGGCTCCGTCGCCAGCCCCGTCGCCGGCGCCGGCCTATGGCGTAGTGACGGGCAGCGGCAGCATTACGCTGCAGACGCACAGTCCTCTGGTCATCGATGGCAACGTCAGTACGGCGTCCGGCAATATT
Source organism: Duganella sp. Dugasp56 (assembly GCF_047304105.1). Lineage (NCBI taxonomy): Bacteria > Pseudomonadati > Pseudomonadota > Betaproteobacteria > Burkholderiales > Oxalobacteraceae > Duganella > Duganella sp. Dugasp56. Next base: position 40,819 of record NZ_JBGLYQ010000002.1, on the reverse strand, counting down.
TCGCTGGCTGCGGGTACCAGCTATGATCCTAGTAACCAGATCACCATCGGCAGCGGCGCCACCGTGGCGTCGACCAGCGGCACCATCTCGGTGACGGCGGCCAGCTACACGGTCACCGCAGGCGGCAGCGTTGCCGACGTCCATGGCCCGGTAACGCAGGCGACGACTGTCCAGCAGCCGCCGACACCGACTCCTGCGCCGACACCAACTCCGACGCCGACACCGACTCCGACTCCGACACCGACCCCAACGCCGACACCGACGCCAGTGCCGACTCCGGTACCAACGCCAGTGCCGACTCCGGTGCCGACGCCGACGCCAGTGCCGACTCCGGTGCCGACGCCAGTGCCGACGCCGACGCCGACGCCAGTGCCGACGCCGACTCCAGTGCCGACGCCAGTGCCGACGCCAGTGCCGACGCCAACGCCGGCCCCGACGCCAGTACCTACGCCAACTCCAACGCCGCCACCATCGGCCGATATCTGCACGATCGCGCCGAATTCGGCGTTGTGCCAGGTGTTGTCGCCGCCGACGGCCAGCGAGCCGGTGAAGCCGGTGCAGCAAGCGTCGAACGAAGTCATCAAGACGGTGACGACGTCGCCGCCTAAGACCGACCTCGATCAGCTGGCATTCCTGGATAATACGAAGAAAACCACGACCACATCCAGCGGTGGCGCCACCACGGGCGGCACGACCACCTCGACCACGCCTGACGACACCAAGTCCGACAAAACAGCTGACAAGGCTGCGGACAAGACCGACACCAAAGAAGTTGCATCCAATGACAAGAGCGGAACCAAAAATGAACCTGCTAAAAAAATGTACTGTAATTAAAGCGCTGATGCTGCTGGCGCTGTGTGGCGTCGTCAGCGTCAGCTGGGCCGCGCAGGTCGCCGGCACCATCGTGCAACTGAGCGGGCCGCTGCTGGCCAAGAAGGCCGACGGCGTCGTGCGCATCCTGTCGATGCGCTCGGAGGTCGAGAGTGGCGACACGCTGGTGACGGAGAAGAACACCTACGCCATGGTGAAATTCATCGACAACAGCGAAATCACGCTCAAGCCGTCGACCACCTTCAAGGTGGAAAACTTCAGCTACGACGCCGGCAAGCCTGACGGCGACAACGCGTCGTTCAATCTGGTCAAGGGCGGCCTGCGTTCGGTGACCGGCCTGCTGGGCAAGCGCAACAAGGAAAAGTTCGCGATGAAGACGCCGAGCGCCACCATCGGTATTCGCGGCACCACCTTCATCGCCGAGTGGGTCGAGCCGTCGGAGCAGGCTGTCGCCGCGCGCGAAGCCTACCTGATGGCCAGTACCGCCGCGCTGGGCGACGCCTACCCGGTGCAGCCGCTGATGCTGGCACAGGCCAATATCCCGCTGCCGAGGGCGGTGGCCCCGGTCTCCGGGCCCGTCCTGCCGCCTGGCCTGTACGTGCAGGTGATCGATGGGCTGATCAACGTGAGCAACAAGGGCGGCGCCCAGAACTTCGCCGCCGGCCAGTTCGGCTATACTCCGACCCCGATCCAGGCGCCGGTCATCGTGCCGAAGAATCCGGGCCTGCAATTCACGCTGCCGCCGGCATTTAGCGCGCCGCCGCCGGTCTCCGGCTCGAGCTCGGCGCCCAAGTCCAACGCCGTCGATTGCGAAGTACGCTAATCCCGTCGTCGCCATACCAGGAAGGCCAGGTTTGATACCTGGCTTTTTTATTTGCAAAAACGCTTGACCTTCCAATCATGGGATACTTGATGCTGGCAACATACGGATAGCAACGGGCGTCATCATGAATCAGCAAGCGATCAAAATTGAAGGCATGAGCTGTGCCTCCTGCGTCGGCAGGGTGGAGCGGGCGCTGGCGGCGGTGCCGGGCGTGGACACGGCCAGCGTCAACTTGGCGACCGAGATGGCGCGCGTCGAATCGGCGCAGCCGGTGGATCTGGCTGTGCTGGTGCAGGCGATCGACAAGGCCGGCTACCAGGGTATTCCGGTTGTGCCGGACGCCGTGGCCAACGCGCCGGCGTCGGCGCATGCGCGTGGCCTGCCCGGACCGCGCGACGGCTATGCCGTCCTGCTGGCGGCGCTGCTGTCTCTGCCGCTGGTGCTGCCGATGCTGATGGAACTGGCCGGCGTGCACTGGATGCTGGATGGCCGCATCCAATTCCTGCTGGCGACGCCGGTACAGTTCTGGCTTGGCGCGCGTTTCTATCGCGCCGGCTGGCTGGCCGTGCGCGCCCGCAGCGGCAATATGGATTTGCTGGTCGCGCTGGGCACCAGCGCCGCCTATGGCCTGAGCGTCTATCAACTGCTGGCAGGGCGCGGCGCCATGCCGCATCTGTACTTTGAGGCGTCGGCCGTGGTCATCACGCTGGTCTTGCTGGGCAAATGGCTGGAGGCCCGGGCCAAGCGGCAGACCGCATCGGCGATCCGCGCCTTGCAGGTGTTGCGTCCGGAATCGGCCCGGGTGCGGCGCGGCACGCAGGATATCGATGTGCCGATCGCCGCGGTGCGCGTCGGCGACATGGTGGTGGTGCGTCCCGGCGAGCGGGTGGCGGTTGACGGCGTGGTGATGGAGGGCGCCAGCCACGTGGACGAGGCATTGATCACCGGCGAGAGCCTGCCGGTGGCGCGTCACGGCGGCGACCACGTCACCGGCGGCGCCATCAACGGCGAAGGGCTGTTGTTGGTGCGCGTGACGGCGGTCGGCGCAGAGAGCACGCTGGCACGCATCATCCGGCTGGTGGAAGACGCGCAGGCCGCCAAGGCCCCGGTGCAGCATCTGGTGGACCGCGTCAGCGCGGTGTTCGTGCCGGTGGTGCTGGTGCTGGCGGCGTCGACGCTGGCCGGCTGGTGGCTGTTCAGCGGCGACATGGAGCTCGCCATCATCAACGCGGTGGCGGTGCTGGTGATCGCCTGCCCATGCGCGCTGGGACTGGCCACGCCGGCCGCCATCATGGCCGGCACCGGCGTGGCGGCGCGTTACGGCATCCTGATCAAGGATGCGGAGGCGCTGGAGCTGGCGCATCGCATTACCACGGTGGCTTTCGATAAAACCGGCACGCTCACCGAAGGCAAGCCGTCGTTGGCGGCGTTGGAGCCCGTGCCGGGCGTGGCCTCGGCACGCCTGCTGCAACTGGCCGCCGCCATACAGCGCGGCAGCGAGCATGCGCTGGCCCGCGCCGTGGTGGACGCCGCCGCAAAGGACGCCGACTCCATCCCCTTGTCCGCATCCGATGTCGCTGCCTTGCCCGGCCGAGGCATCGCGGCCTCCGTTGACGGCAGGCGCATGGTGCTGGGCAGCACGCGCCTGATGCAGGAGCGGGGCATCGACATGTCCGCGCTGGAGGCACGCGCGGGGGAATTGGAGCGGAGGGGGCATACCATCTCCTGGCTGGCCGACGTGGACGACAAACAGCTGTCAGGCCTGCTCGCCTTTGGCGACCGCGTCAAGCCGCAGGCCCGCGCGGCCGTGCAGGCGCTGCACGCGCTGAACATCCACACCGTCCTGTTCACCGGCGACAACCAGGGCAGCGCCGACGCCGTCGGCAAGGAACTCGGCATCGAGCGCGTGACCGCCAACATGCTGCCGGCGGACAAAGCCGCCGCCATCGCCGCGCTGAAGCACGAGCATGCATGCATCGCCATGGTCGGCGACGGCATCAACGACGCGCCGGCGCTGGCGGCGGCCGATGTCGGCATCGCCATGTCCAGCGGCACCGACGTCGCCATGCACGCCGCCGGCATCACGCTGATGCGCGGCGATCCGGCGCTGGTGGCCGCCGCCATCTCGATCTCGCGCCGCAGCTACAGCAAGATCCGCCAGAACCTGTTCTGGGCCTTCATCTACAACCTGGTGGGCATACCGCTGGCGGCCTTCGGCCTGCTCAACCCGATGGTGGCCGGCGCCGCGATGGCGCTCAGCTCCGTCAGCGTCATCAGCAATGCGCTGCTGCTGCGCCGCTGGACACCGGAACACGCGAAAGGACAACCATGAATATCGGACAAGCGGCAACGGCCACCGGCATCACGGCCAAGATGATCCGCTACTACGAGAGCATCAACCTGATTCCGCCGGGCCGGCGCAGCGATTCCGGCTACCGCATCTACGGCGACAACGACCTGCATGCGCTGCGCTTCGTCAAGCGCGCCCGCACGCTGGGCTTTTCGCTGGAGCAGATCCGTGAGTTGTTGTCGCTGTGGGAGAACAAGGAGCGCGCCAGCGCCGACGTCAAGACCATCGCCATGGGCCACGTGGCGCAGCTCAATCAGCGCATCGCCGAGCTGACCGAAATGCGCGACACGCTGCAAACCCTGGCCAGCTGCTGCCACGGCGACAACCGGCCCGACTGCCCGATCCTCCAATCGCTCGCCGATTAAACCCGGGGTCAGGTCCTCCATTTCTACACGAGCTCTGCCATAGCGGCCGCTATGGCAGAGCTCGTGTAGAAATGGAGGACCTGACCCCGGGTTTCGCGTATCGCGTATAATCGCCACGTTTTGGTGCTCGCGCGTCTGTCCAGGCGCGCAGTTAAACGGGAAACATGAAGCTGGCCACGCCAGCCAACATGTGCTGCCCCCGCAACGGTAAACAAGCGTCGTCACCGACGACAATCCGCCTCTTTGAACCACTGTGCCTCGGCATGGGAAGGTCAGGCGGTTTCGCTTGCCAGCCCGGATACCGGCCAGACAGGTGGAAATGCCCAGGCATTTCTTTTCAATCCGCGCACGGGGAAGTGAGCGGATTGCGTCTGTTTTGATCTACACATATGCATCGATTTTGCGCGCCACGGCTACGCCGGCAGGCGGCCGTGCCTTGCGCACGCGCCGTCCGCGTGCCCGCGCGCCTCCGCGGCCTCCCTCTTTCTCCCTCTTGCTCTTCCTACAGGACCATCCCATGCTTAACCTGCCTGCCGACGCGGCCGTGCACTCTATCGAGACACTGCTGTATTCCATCTCCACTGTCCTTTATCTGCCTGTCCTGCTGGGCATCGCGGCGCTGGTGCTGCACATGCTGGTGTGCTTCGGCACCTTCGGCGCCGAGTGGCTGGAGCGCCGCCGCGGCGTGCGCGTGCTGGTCGCCACCGCGAAACAGGAGATGGCCGCCGTGCTCACCGCGCAGGAAGGCGAGCCGGGACTGGACGCCCGCCTCGAACGCCTGGTGCAGCGCGCCGATGCCAATGGCGTGCGCCGCCTGGACGGCGTGCGCTTCGTGGTCCGCGTCGGTCCGGCGCTGGGCCTGATGGGTACCCTGATTCCGATGGGCATCTCGCTGGCCGGCCTGGCGCAGGGCAACCTGCCGAAGATGGCCGAGTCGATGACCACCGCCTTCACCGCCACCGTGGTCGGCCTGGCCTGCAGCGTCAGCGCCTATGTACTGAGCCTGGTGCGCGAGCACTGGCTGCGCAGCGACCTGACCGAGATCGCCTACGCCGCCGAAGCCCACCTCGCGGCGCAAGACCACAAGCCGCACCTGGTCCGCGCGGGAGTCTGAGATGCGCTATCTGAACCGCCATCGCTACAGCCGCATCGGCGAGCATAACGAGGATCCGCTGGCCGGCGTGGCCAACCTGTTCGACGCCAGCATCGTCTTCATCGTCGCCATGATGCTGGCGCTGTTCTCGGCCTGGAACATGATGGACCTGCTGGATCCGAATTCCGAAGTCACTATCGCCAAGAAAAGCGCCGACGGTCACGTGGAAGTGCTGACCAAGAAGGGCGCCGAGATCAAGGTCAGCAAAGTCAGCGACAAGCCATTGTCCGGCTCCGGCAAACGCCTGGGCACCGCGTATCAACTGCCGGATGGGAAGGTCGTCTATGTACCGGAATAAGCTGTTTGCCAAATTCGGGGCGCTGGCCCTGTTGCTGATCTCCCTGTGCATAGGCGGCTACGTGCATTCCGCGCAGGCGCCGCGCACCTTGGCGCTGATGCTGGGCGACGTCGAGTCGCGGCCCGCCGTGCTGGCGGTACGCGGCCTGCAGTCCGAGTTGAAGGATCTGAACGTCGCCGTGCGCATCATTCCCGCCAACGGCATGACCCCAGCCGATCGCGCGGCCTTGACCGGCGCCGACGTGGTGGTCATCAACGCCAAGGGACGGCAGGCGATGACCGGCCTGAGCGCCGAGCTGCTGGCGCTGCAAAAGGCGCGCCGCCCGGTGTTCGCCGTCGGCGGCGCCATCGACGACAGCCTGCGCGAGCAGGGCGTGCGCGACGACAAGACTATCCAGTCCTACCACAGCGAAGGCGGCGTGGAGAACATGGGCAACCTGCTGCGCTACATCCTGCGCAACCACTTCGGTTCGAAGGTGGCGGTGGCGCCGGTGCGCGCGATGCCGGAAGTGGGCCTGTACGACGTCGCCGCCAATCGCACTTCGGACAGTTATGAGCAGTACTTGCGCGGTTACGCCAACTACAAGACCGGCGCGCCGTGGATCGCCGTGCCGTTCTACCGCGCCAGCCTGGTGGCGGGACAAACGCTGCCGCTGGCCGCCATCGTCGCGCGGCTGGAAGCGAGCGGCTACAACGTGCTGCCGGTGTTCGGCTATCCGTACGACGTGCCGCTGCGCCTCCTGCTGGACGAAAACGGCAAGAGCCGCGTCGACCTGATCGTCGCGCTGGGCATGAAGGTCGGCGGCACCGCCAATACCGGCGCGCTGCTGGACAAGATCGGCGTCCCGGCGATCAACGCCATCACGCTGAGCCAGCAGTCGCTGGCGCAGTGGCGGGAATCGAAAATCGGCCTCGATATCATCGAGCGCACCTGGCAGCTGGCCGGCGCGGAGGTGGCGGGCCTGATCCAGCCGACCGTCGTCGCCAGCCGCGAACGCATCAGCGATGCACAGACCGGCCTGGCCTACGTCGAGGAGACTCCTATCCCCGAGCGCATCGAGCGCCTGAACGAGCGCGTCGCCGCCTGGATGGCCTTGCGCCAGAAGGCCAACGGCGACAAGCACATCGCCATGATCTACTTTAATTATCCGCACGGTTCCGAGACCATCGGCGCGGCCTATCTGAACGTGCTGCCGGAGAGCCTTTGGCAGATCGTCCAGCGACTGAAGCAGGAAGGCTACCAGACCGGCACGGCGCTGCCGTCGTCGCAAGACGAGCTGCAAGGCGAGATCCAGCAGTGGGGCAACTACCCCGGCAAATCCAGAGGCGACTACATGGCTGGCCTGACGCATCTGGCCGAAAGCGGCCAGGCGCTGCTGGTGCCGCTGGCCGATTATCAGCAGTGGTTCGCCACACTGCCGCAAGCGCTGCGCGCATCGATAGAAAAATCCTGGGGCAAACCGGAGAACGCACCGGTCCTGTGGCGCAACGCCAAAGGCGAGCCGTTCTTCGTCTATCCGGCGCGCCGCTTCGGCAATGTGCTGATGGCGCCGCAGCCCGGCCGCGCGTGGGAGCAGAACCTGGAGAAGCTGCACAACGAAGTCAGCATGCCGCCGTCGCATGAATACATCGCGTTCTACCTGTGGCTGCAGAAGGGCTTCCGCGCCAACGCCGTCATGCACATCGGTACCCACGGTACGCAGGAATGGTTGACCGGTAAGGAGGCCGGCCTGTCCGATAGCGATCCGACCGAAGCGCTGATCGGCGCCATGCCCAACATCTATCCGTACGTGATGGATGACGTGGGCGAGGGCATACAGGCCAAGCGCCGCGGCATGGCCACCATCATCGACCACATGACGCCGCCGTTCGACGTGGCCGGGCTGAATCCCGACCTGCGCGAGCTGGGCGCCCTGCTGAACGACTATCGCGTGGCGGAGCAGAAAAGCCCGCTGCTGGCGCGCAGCCATCTGGTGGCGATCAACCGGCTGGCGGCCAAGAGCGGCGTGTTGAAGGACATGAAAAAGACCGAGCTCAAAACCGAAGCCGACATGGAAGGGCTGGAGGAATACCTGGACGACACCGGAAGCAAGCTGACGCCGTTTGGCCTGCACACCTTCGGCGTAGCGCCGAACGCCGGGCAACGCAACGCCACCGCGCGCGCGGTGGTCAGCCTCGATACGACATCGACCGCCGAGCAGAAGACCAAACGGATCGCGCAACTGGAAAACGACATCGAGCGCAGCGCGGCTCTGGAGCTGGAGCGCCTGATGCAGGCGCTGTCCGGCCGCTACATTCCGACCGGCGCCAGCGCCGACCTGATACGCAATCCCGATGCGCTGCCGACCGGCCGCAATTTCTTCGGCCTCGATCCGTCGCGCATCCCGAGCAAGACCACATACGAAGCCGGCTACAAACTGGCGCAGCAGTTGGCCGAGGATTACCGCAAGCGCCATGGCGCCTGGCCGGACAAGTTGAGCATGAACCTGTGGGGCGTCGAAACGTCGCGCCATGAAGGCATCATGGAGGCGCAGGCGATGGCGCTGATGGGCGTACGGCCGACGTGGGACGAACGTGGCCGCGTCACCGGCGTGGAAGCGCTGAGCCGCAAGCAGCTGGGCCGTCCGCGCGTGGACGTCACGCTGATCTCGTCCGGCCTGTTCCGCGACTTGTTCGGCAATCTGCTGACGTTGATGGACCAGGCGGCGCAGCTGGCGCAGCGGCAGGATGATGACGGCGACAATGTGATGCGGGAGCACAGCCTCAAGACGGTCGCCGCATTGCAGGCGCGCGGCATCTCCGCCGAGGAAGCGCAGCGCATGGCCTCGGTACGCATCTTCGGCTTGCCGAGCGGCGCCTACGGTACGCAGATCGAAAAGCTGATACCGCTGACCAACGCCTGGCAGAACGAGAAGGAAGTGGCGGACGTGTTCATCAACCGCATGAGCCATCCGTTCGGCGCCGGCTACTGGGGCGACGACAAGGCCGACCCGGGCCAGCGTCGCGAACTGTTCAAGCAGGCCATCAGCGGCAGCAAGATCGCGCTGCACAGCCGTTCCAGCAACCTGTTCGCGACGCTGGACAACGACGACTTCTTCCAGTACCTGGGTGGCACCGCGATGGCGATCCGCAGCGTCGACGGCAAGACGCCTGAAGTGATGGTCAGCGATCTGTCCAACCCCCGCAAGCCGGGCCACAAGACGCTGGAACAGTACATGGGCCAGGAAATGCAGGCGCGCTACCTGAATCCGCGCTGGGCCGACAGCATGCTGAAGGAAGGTTATTCCGGCGCGCGCTACATCAACCGTGTGGTCGACTATCTGTGGGCCTGGCAGGTCACCGTGCCGGAAGTGGTGGACGGTGGCAAATGGCAGCGCATGTACGACACCTACGTCGAGGACCGCCATGGCCTGAAGGTGCGCGAGCGCTTCGCCGGCAGCGGCAACCTGCGCGCCTTCCAGGCGATCACCGACCGCATGCTGAGCGCGATCGAGCGTGGCTACTGGAAGCCGAGCGACGCCGTGCGCGAAAAGCTCACGCAGCAGAATGCGCAGGCGATCAAGGATGCTGGCGTCTCCTGCAGCGCGGATTCGTGCAGCAAGGCGACGCTGAAGATCGCTCCGCAGTTCAGCGGCCAGTTCGTGCCCAACGTCGGCACCAACGCCGCCATCGCGCGCGGTGCCGCCGCTGCCGGCCGTGCCGGCGGCGCCACGCCGTCCGCGCAGCCGCAAGCCGCGCCGTCGGCGACGCAGCAGCAAACCGACGCCGCCATGCAGGCCGCGCTGGCGGATCTGAAGGAGCTTCAAGCCAAGGCGCAAGAACTGCCTCCGCCAACGGCACAGCCGCAGCACGTCAAATCCAAGCCGGCCGCCCCGGCGCCGCAGGCCAAGCCCGACGCTGCGGACGCCAAGGTCAACGGCTTTGAAATGCAAACGCTGGCCAACCTGACGCCGGTGCAGAAAACCGTCGGCACGCTGGCCCTGCTGGCGCTGGCCGCCGCGCTGATCGGCGTCGGCTATGTCGGTCGTCGAAACAAACTGAGTAAGCTGAAGGAGTATTTATGATCGGTCCACTGATGGTCGCACTGGCGGCGTATGCGGACGAAGATGCCATGACTCCGGCGGGCGTTGTGGAGGCGGTGGAAGTGCGCGGACACTACGACAACGGTGTCGGCACTTCCGGCGCCGCCAGCCAGGGCTCGGTGACGGCGGCGCTGATCGCCAACCGGCCGGCGCTGCGTCCCGGCGAACTGCTGGAGTTCGTGCCGGGCGTGATCGTCACGCAGCACAGCGGCGACGGCAAGGCCAACCAGTACTTCCTGCGCGGCTTCAACCTTGATCACGGCACTGACTTCGCCACCTTCATCGACGGCATGCCGGTCAACATGCGCACCCACGCGCACGGCCAAGGCTACACCGACCTGAATTTCCTGATGCCGGAACTGGTCGACCGCATCAACTACAAAAAGGGGCCGTACTATGCCGACGAAGGCGATTTCGCTTCCGCCGGCGCCGCCCACATGGGGCTGGCGAACAAGCTGAAAGACAGCACCGCCAGCGTGACGGTCGGCGAACACCAGTACTACCGCGCCAACGTCACCGGCTCGGCGCCGCTGGGCGACGGCAACCTGGTGTACGGCGCGGAGCTGGGACACAACAACGGACCCTGGACCAGTCCCGAGGCGTTCCACAAAAGCCTGGGCGTGCTGCGCTACAGCCAGGGCGGCAGCGACAACCAGTTCAGCGTGACCGGCATGTTTTACAAGGGCGGCTGGTACGCCAGCAACCAGATCCCGCTGCGCGCGGTGCAGAGCGGAGCACTCAGTCCATACGGCGCGGTCGATACCAGCGATGGCGGCATCACCTCGCGCTACAGCCTGTCCGCCACGCTGCGCCGGCGCGGCAGCGACACGCTGTTGCAGGCCAATGCCTACGTGGTGCAGTCGAGCCTGGACCTGTACAACGACTTCACCTACTTCCTCGACGATCCCGTCAACGGCGACCAGTCGCGCCAGACCGAGAAGCGCCGCATGGCGGGCTTCGACGTGGCGCAGACCTGGTACACGCGCTGGGCCGGGCTGGAGGTGAACAACAAGGTTGGCCTGCAGGGACGCTACGACTACCTGTCGCCGCTGGCGCTGTACAAGACCGTCAACCGGCAGATCGCCGGCACCGTCACGCTGTCGAAGGTGAAGGAGGCCAATGCATCGGCCTATGTGGAGAACACCGTGCAGTGGCGCGAATGGCTGCGCACCACGGCCGGATTGCGCTACGACCGGTATCGCTTCGATGTCGCCAGCAACATCGCCGAGAACGGCGGCAAGGTCAGCGACGGCATGACGTCGCCGAAGATTTCGGTGGTGCTGGGGCCGTGGGCGAAGACGGAATTCTTCGTCAACTACGGCGAAGGCTTCCACAGCAACGACGCGCGCGGCACCACCGTGCACTTGACGCCGAAGGAGCTGGAGCCTGTCGATCCGGTCACGCCGCTGGTCAAGACGCGCGGCGCGGAGCTGGGCGTGCGCACGGAGTTCATCCCCGGCCTGCAAAGCTCGATGGCCTTGTGGAAGCTGCGTTCTGCGTCCGAGCTGGTGTTCTCCGGCGACGCCGGCGATACGGCAGCCAGCCGCGGCAGCTACCGCTCGGGCATCGAATGGAACAACCACTACATCGCGCGTCCGTGGCTGCTGTTCGACCTGGACCTGGCCTATTCGCGGGCGCACTATACGGAGCATGACGAAGCGGGCGACTACATCCCCGGCGCCATCGGCAAGGTGGCTTCGTTCGGCGCCACCATCACCGATATCGGCCCGTGGTCCGGCGCCTTCCAGATGCGCTACTTCGGACCGCGTCCGTTGATCGAGGATAACAGCCAGCGTTCCGCGACGACGGCGATTGCGTATGCACGAGTGGGATACAGGATAGACCGGCGCTGGGCCGTGTCGCTGGACGCCTTCAACCTGTTCGACCGGAAGGCCAGCGATGTGGACTACTACTATGCGTCGCGGCTGCCGGGCGAACCGGCCGAAGGCGTTGACGACATCCACTACCATCCGGTGGAGCCGCGCACCTTCCGCCTGACGCTGAAGGCTACGTTCTAGCGAACATCCAGATGGTCAGCACGGCGCCGACCAGCACCACGAAGCCGCGCATCATTTTTTCCGGCAGGCGGTGAATCAGCCAGCCGCCGCACAAGCCGCCTGCGATGCCGCCTGCGCACAGCGCAACGGCGGCGGGCCAGCTGATCAGGCGCGAGGTGGCGAAGATCAGCGTGGCCGCCGCGTTCATCGCCATCGCCAGCACGTTCTTGGTGGCGGTGGCTGCGCGCACCTGCTGGCCGGCGATGGTCAGCGCGGCCAGCATCAGGAAGCCGATGCCGCCGCCGAAGTAGCCGCCGTAGATGGCGATGCAGGTCTGCACCAGGATCAGCGTCCAGCGTGGCATGCTGCTGGCCGCGTGCAGCGGCTTCTTGCGGAAGCTGCCCCACGCGAACACCGACGTGGCGAACAGCACCAGCCACGGCACCAGCCGCGCGAAGAACGAGGGCGGGGTATTGAGCAGCAGGATGGCGCCGAAGATGCCGCCGATGCCGCTGATGATCAGCATCTGGCGGAAGGTCAGCGGCCCGACGTCGTCGACCAGCTTGCGGCCGGCATAGGCGGACGTGGTCTGGCTGGGGAACAGCGCGATGGTCGAGGTCATGTTGGCGGCCAGCGGATTGAGGCCGGCCAGCAGCAGGGCGGGGAAGGTGATGAAGGAACCGCCTCCCGCCAGCGCGTTCTGGACGCCTGCGAGGAAACCGGCGGCGGCGACCATCAGGACGATATGCATTTCAAGCGGGGGAACTGGTGACATGACTGGACAGGCGTAAACGGGGTAACCATGGATTATAACCGGGCAGCGCATATCGTTCCGGGCGCTGCCCCGTCGTTGTCGGTGCTACCATCTTGGCATGACGACACCATACCAACTTTATTATTGGGACGGCCTGCAGGGCCGCGGCGAGTTCGTGCGGCTGGCGCTGGAAGAGGCAGCGGTGCCGTATGTCGATGTGGCGCGGCAGAAGAAGGGCATGCCGGCGCTGCTGGCCAGCCTCGATGGCAGCCAGGTCGATCATCCGTCGTTCGCGCCGCCGGTGCTGCGCGCGGGCGAGTTGCTGATCGGGCAGACCGCCACCATCCTGATGTTCCTCGGCACCCGCCATGGCCTGGCGCCGCGCGCGGAAGCGGGACGCTTGTGGGCCAGCCAGCTGCAGCTGACCATCGCCGACATCGTCGCCGAGGTGCACGACACGCATCATCCCATCTCCACCAGCAAATACTACGAAGAGCAGAAGAAGGAAGCGAGGGCGCGCGCCAAGTGCTTCCGCGAGGAGCGGATACCGAAGTTCCTCGATTATTTCGAGGGCGTGGTGGTGCGCAATCCTGGACGGGGCGGTTATGCGATCGGTTCGCGGCTGACCTATGTGGACCTGTCGCTGTTCCAGTTGATCGAGGGGCTGCGCTATGCCTTCCCGAAGGCGATGGCAAGGCTGGAGCCTTCGTATCCGGCGTTGATCGCGTTGCGCGACAAGGTGGCGCTGCGGCCCAATATCGCCGCCTATGTCGCGTCGAAGCGGCGGATACCGTTCAACGAAGACGGCATCTTCCGCCACTATCCCGAGCTGGATAAATAATCAGGCCGCGCTGGTGACCGGATAGCCGGCATCGGCGATGGCCGATTTGAGCGGCGCCAACGCGCAGGCGCTGGCGATCCTGACGGTCTTGCTGGCCAGGTCGATATCGACCTTGGCCGCCGCATCGACCGCCTGCACCGCCCTGGTCACCGCCCCCACACAGTGCCCGCAGCTCATGTTTTCCACTTGCAGCTGATACATCGCCGTACTCCCTGAACAGTTTCGATGATCATACTGTAGCCCTTCCAATGATGGGAAGGTCAAGGGGGACTATCTGCGCAAGAACAGTTTAATTCTCCGGTGGATCGTCCAGCTTGGCCAGGTCGAGGCTGACCAGCGCCCAGATGCCGCCGGCGTAGTCCGGCTCGCGCGACAGGTATTCCACTTCCGACGGCTTGATCTCGAAGGCCTTGCCTTGCTCGACCAGCTGGCCGACGTGGCCGTAGATGGCCTTGGTGGCGTTGCTCATGGCCTTGTCCACGGTTTCGCCGCTGCACACGCAGCCCGGAATGTCCGGGACCGTGACGCCGTACTTGCTGCCGCCGTGCTTCTGGATCAGGATAGGGATGTCCATGGTCGTACCTCGGCTGTGGCGTAAAAAACGGGCGAAAATCAATGACTTGGGATGTCTAGTGTCATACAGCTTGCTGCCGGTTTCAAGCACTTTCGTGGCTGACTTCGTCTGTATTGTGCACTGCATTAAATCGTTGACATCACTAATTGTCTGCATTGCCACGAAATAAATGCTCTATTGCATCTTAAATGTATTCGAAGACAAAAAAGAAGCCCCGCCGGCATTGCTGCGGGCGGGGCTAACAGGTACGGATTTATTCTACTACAGGACGTCGCTTGCGTGGTCTGCCAGACGCGAGCGTTCGCCGCGCGCCAGCGTCACGTGGCCGCTGTGCGACCAGCCCTTGAAGCGGTCCACCACATAGGTCAAACCGCTCGAGCCTTCGGTCAGGTAAGGCGTGTCGATCTGCGCGATGTTACCCAGGCACAGGATCTTGGTGCCCGGACCGGCGCGGGTGACCAGGGTCTTGACCTGTTTCGGCGTCAAGTTCTGCGCTTCGTCGATGATCAGGAACTTGTTGACGAAGGTGCGGCCGCGCATGAAGTTGAGCGACTTGATCTTGATGCGCGAACGGATCAGGTCCTGCGTCGCCGCGCGGCCCCACTCGCCGCCGTCCGAATCGGACTTGTTGAGCACTTCGAGGTTGTCGTCGAAGGCGCCCATCCACGGCGACATCTTCTCTTCCTCGGTACCCGGCAGGAAACCAATGTCTTCACCGACCGGCACCGTCACGCGGGTGACGATGATTTCGTTGTAGAGCTTGGTTTCCAGCACTTGCGCCAGGCCGGCGGCCAGGGCCAGCAGGGTCTTGCCGGTACCGGCCTGGCCCAGCAGGGTGACGAAGTCGCACTCCGGATTCATCAGCAAGTTCAAGGCGAAGTTCTGCTCGCGGTTGCGGGCGGTGACACCCCACACATTGTTCTTGTTGTGGCTGAAGTCGCGCAGGGTCTGCAGCACGGCGGTCTTGCCGTTGATCTGCTTGACCTGGCCGTAGAAGGGCGCTTCGCCATTCTTCGGCTCCAGGAAGATGAACTGGTTGACCAGCAGCGAAGGCACGAACGGACCGGTGACGCGGTAGAACGTCGCGCTCTGGCCGTTCTTGTTTTCCTGCCAGCTCTCCAGGTCCTTGCCGTGCTTGGTCCAGAAGTCGTCCGGCAGCTGGACGATGCCCGAGTACAGCAGGTCGGTGTCTTCCAGCACGTGGTCGTTGAAGTAGTCCTCGGCCGGCAGGCCCAGCGCGCGCGCCTTGATGCGCATGTTGATGTCCTTCGACACCAGCACCACGGGACGGCCTTCCTGTTCCGCTTCCAGCGAACGGACCACGGACAGGATCTGGTTGTCGGCCTTGCCGACCGGCAGGCCCACCGGCAGGTCGGCCGTTTGCAGGCGCGTCTGGAAGTACAGGCGGCCCTTGGCGTCCTTGTTGCCCAGTTTGGACAGCGGGATGCCGTTCTCGATGGCGTCGTCGTCGGTGTTGGAAACCAGCGCGTCCAAAGTGCGCGACACCTGGCGGGCATTGCGCGCCACCTCGGTCATGCCCTTCTTGTGGTTGTCCAGCTCTTCCAGCGTCATCATCGGCAGGTAGACGTCGTGCTCCTCGAAGCGGAACAGCGACGATGGATCGTGCATCAGCACGTTGGTGTCCAGCACGAACAGCTTGGTGGTGCCGGTCTGGTCGGCGTGGCGGCTGGTCGACGACTTGATCGACACTTCATGCGGCTTGTGCTTGGCCGGATGCGGCGCCTCGGCGTTGATCGGCGTGACCTTGCTGCGCGCGGCCGGTGCGGATTTTGCCTTGGTGGCAGGAGCCGCGGCTGGAGCGATGCCGGCGGCGGCGTTCTTCAATACTTCCGGCGCAGCCTTCAGCACGGCGGCGACGGTTTTCGACTTGGTTGTGGTTTTCGGGGGAACTGCTTTGGTCTTCGCTACAGGCACTGCTTTGACAGGCGCCGCTTTCTTCGGCGCGGGCGCAACCTCAGCCACCGCTACTATGGCGGGAACCGGGCGCGGCCCTGTCGCTTTTGGATAATCTTTGGCCAGAAGTAAAGTCGCTGGCTTACTAGGTAATTTTGGCAGTGGCATCAGGATCTCATTCAAAAAAAATCTGGAGGAATCCGCCCATAGGGCGAGAGCGCGCAGTGCGCGCGCGAGCGAACACAGCGAACTCTTGACCGGATGGGGTGGATGCTGGGTAAAACAGGTTATAAGACTGCCGACGGGCTCTCATCTCGCCCGGAGAAAGTACCGCGTGGTGGCCGGTTGGCCACCATGTAGGGTGGGAAGGATTACAGTGATGACTCAAGGGCTGTTACGCATGGTTCTGCTACGGTTAAGCAACTCTGGAAGCTGCAACGCGCACAACAACTAAGCCTGACGCGCTACAAATTCCAGCACTTCATCGACGTGACCCGCTACCTTCACGCCTCTCCATTCTTTCACTAATTGACCATTAGCGTCAATCACAAACGTACTACGCTCGATGCCGCGCACCGTCTTGCCGTACATTTGCTTCATCTTCATCACGCCGAACTGCTGGCACAGCGCTTCGTCCGGATCGGAAATCAGTTCGAAAGGCAGGCCCAGCTTGGCCTTGAAGCTTTCGTGCGAGCGCAGCGAATCGCGGCTGACGCCGTAGATTTCCGTGCCGGCGGCCTGGAATTGCTGGTACAGGTCGCGGAAAGCCATGTTTTCGGTGGTGCAGCCGGGCGTATTGTCCTTCGGGTAGAAGAACAGCACGGTGTGGCGCGCCGGCCGGCCGGACAGCTGGAAGGTCAGGCCGCTGGTCATTGCAGCGGAAAAGTCGCTCACTACGTTTTGGCTATCAGCCACAGGCTTTCTCCTGAACGGTATTTAAGAACGGGCGGCGCCTTGTACGATCAGCTGTCCCGAGCGGCCGGGCAGTTCGCCCCAGGTGATCGGGATGACCGGCACGGTCGAGTGCTGGATCTTCTGATAGTAGTCGGCCATGGACGCCAGTTGGTAACCCTGCGCCTGCCACCCAGCCAATAACTGCTCGAATATGGGGGCGAGTTTCTGGCCTTCAAGCTCAGCATGCAAAGTATAAACGTGGTCGCGCGCCGCGCCTTCGGTCAGCTTCAGCAGGAAGGCGGCGATGTTGCCGGTCGAGACCATGGTGCCGTCGATGTCGCGGCCCAGCAACTCATCCAGGGTCGGCAGCGTGGTCGGCAGCTGGATGTGGGCCAGTACCTTGCCGCCGTCGGACAGGCGGTGGGGGCCGTCGGCCGGATTGGCCAGGCTGCCGTTGTCGTTGAGCACGCAGCGGCCGTCGGAGGCGTAGCCGTAGCCGGCCGTGTCGTGCTCGGCGAAGGCGGCGTTGTTCATCTGCCAGCCGGCCGCGCCGTGGGTGCGCGGCGCCGTGCCGAACACCTGCGTGAAACGGGCGGCGGCCTTGCGCATCATGCTGGTGGACCATTTGCCGTCGCGCTTGGCGACATTGTCCTGCCACAGCACGTGGTCCCAGGTGTGGATGCCGCATTCGAAGCCGGCGTCGCGCACCGCGCGCATCTCGGCGGCGCAATCCTTGCCGATGTCCGGGCCCGGCAGCAGGGTGCCGTACATCAGCGTCTTGAAGCCGTAGTGTTCGACCACGGAAGTGCGCGAGACCTTGCTGAAGAACCCGGGACGCAGCGCGCGGCGCAGCGCCCAGCCGGTGTGGTCCGGCCCCAGCGAAAACAGGAAAGTGGCGCCGGCGTTGTGCGCCTTCAGCATGCGCACCAGGTTAGGTACGCCTTCACGGGTGCCGCGATAAGTGTCGACGTCGATCTTCAACACCATCAGCGGTTTGCTGTTCAAAGTCTCGGTCAAATCTCAGTCCATCAGTTTTTGTGCTTCGGCTACCTGGCTGCGGTAGGCGTCGAAGATTTTCTTCAGGGCGTCGGCCATGGTGGTGGTCGGCTTCCAGTTCAGCTCTTCGCAGGTGTTGGTGATCTTCGGCACGCGGTTCTGCACGTCCTGGTAGCCCGAGCCGTAGTAGGCGCCGGACGTCGTTTCAACGATCTTGACCTGCTTGGCGCCGGTGGCGTACTCCGGATATTCCTCAGCCAGCTTCAGCATCATGCCGGCCAGTTCGCGGATCGAGTAGTTGTTGACCGGGTTGCCGATGTTGTAGATCTTGCCGCTGGCGGCGCCGTCCTTGTTGTCGATGATCTTCATCAGCGCGTCGATGCCGTCGTCGATGTCGGTGAACGCGCGTTTCTGCGCGCCGCCGTCGACCAGCGAGATGTTCTCGCCGCGGACGATGTGGCCGAAGAACTGGGTCACCACGCGCGACGAGCCTTCTTTCGGCGTGTGGATCGAATCGAGGCCGGCGCCGATCCAGTTGAACGGACGGAACAGCGTGAAGTTCAGGCCTTCCATGCCGTAGCCCCAGATCACGCGGTCCATCAGCTGCTTGGCGTTGGAGTAGATCCAGCGCGGCTTGTTGATCGGGCCACAGATCAGTTCCGAGTTCTCCGGATCGAACTCTTCGTCGTGGCACATGCCGTACACTTCCGAGGTCGACGGGAACACCAGGTGCTTGCCGTACTTGGCGGCCGAGCGGACGATGGGCAGGTTGGCCTCGAAGTCCAGTTCGAACACGCGCAGCGGCGCCTTGACATAGGTCGACGGCGTGGCGATGGCGACCAGCGGCAGGATCACGTCGCACTTCTTGACGTGGTACTCGACCCATTCCTTGTTGATCGTGATGTCGCCTTCGAAGAAGTGCATGCGCGACTTGTAGGCCTCGTTTTCCAGCACGTCGGTGATGCGGTCGGTGCTCATGTCCATGCCGTAGACATGCCAGTCGGTCGTTTCCAGGATGCGCTTGGACAGGTGGTGGCCGATAAAGCCGTTGACGCCGAGGATGAGGACTTTTTTCATGTGAGTTTACCCAGGTAATGTTCGTTATCCGCCGGCGGCCAGCGCGGCCAGGCGGGATTGCAACTGCTCGGCCGTTACGGGTTCCCCGTCGGCCGTCAAGGCGGAAATCGTCAGCATGCGGCCATCGCCGCACACGCCAAAGATGCAATTATCCACTACTGTCAAGCCCGGTGGCAAACTTAGCGATACAACATTGCCGAAATTGCCAGACAATCGGGCGCGCTGGATGACGTAGCGTACACCCCCCAGATCGGTGAAGGCGCCCGGGTAGGGCGGGGCGACGGCGCGGTGCAGGTTGTAGACGTCCTGCGCCGGCAGCAGCCAGTTGATGCGGCCATCCTCGGGCTTGCGGCCGCCGAAGTAGCCGCCCTTGCTCAGGTCGTTCTTGAGGCGCGGCGCGGTGCCGGCCAGCAGCGACGGCAGCACGCGCCACAGCGCCTGCTCGGCCGCCACGGTGACCTTGCCGAACACTTCGAACGCGGTGTCGTCGGGCAGGATGGGCACTTCCATCTGCGAGACGATGGCGCCGGCGTCCGGCTTGACGGTCATTTCGTGCAGCGTGGCGCCGGTGACGGTGGCGCCGTGCAGCACCGCCCAGTTGACCGGCGCGCGGCCGCGGAATTCCGGCAGCAGCGAGCCGTGCATATTGAAGGCCGGCGCCACCGCCAGCAGTTCGGCAGGCAGCATGTTGCGGTAGTAGAAGCTGAACATCAGGTCCGGCTTGGCGGCCTGGACCTGCTCCAGCAGCTCCGGCGATTTGGCGTCGGCCGGCGTGATGTAGGGGATGCCCTCGGCCTGGCACAGCGAAATCACCGATTCGAACCAGATGTTTTCGCTGGCGCTGTCCTCGTGGGTGACCACCAGCGCGACATCGACGCCGCCGGCCAGCAATACCTTCAGGCAGCGCACGCCGACATTGTGATAGCCGAAGACGACGGCGCGCGGTCGGTGGTCGAGATCACTCATGGTTGCGGCCCACGGTGCGTTTCTCCACGCCGGCCGGCACCTCGAGCTGCTGGCCGGGTTTCTGTTCCAGGATGGTCTGCACCACGTAGCGCGGACGGGCGCGCACCTGCTGGAAGATGCGGCCGATGTATTCGCCCAGCAAACCGATGCCGAACAGGATAGTGCCCATGAAGAAGAAGGCGATCGCGAACAGCGTGAACAGGCCTTCCGCTTCCGCGCCCAGGAACAGGCGGCGCACCAGCAGCACCAGCACCAGCAGGCCGGAGGCGATCGACAGCAGCATGCCGAACATCGAGAAGAACTGCAGCGGCACCAGCGAGAAGCCGGTGACCAGGTCGAAATTCAGGCGGATCAGGCTGTACAAGGAGTACTTCGATTCGCCGGCGGCGCGTTCCTCGTGCTCGACGATGATCTCGGTCGGCTTGCGCGAGAAGCGGTAGGCCAGCGCCGGCACGAAGGTGTTGACCTCGCCGCACTGGTTGACCAGGTCGATCACGTTGCGGCCATAGGCGCGCAGCATATTGCCCTGGTCGGTGATCTTGATGTTGGTGATCTTTTCGCGCACGCGGTTCATGGCCTTGGACGCGTAGGTGCGCCACGCCGAATCCTGGCGCTTGCGGCGGATCGAACCGACGTAGTCGTAGCCTTCGCGCATCTTGGCCACCAGGTTGCCGATTTCCTCCGGCGGGTTCTGCAGGTCGGCGTCCAGCGTGATCATGATGTCGCCGCGCGAGGCTTCAAAGCCGGCCAGGATGGCCATGTGCTGGCCGTAGTTGCCGTTGAACAGCACCACGCGGGTGACGTCGGGCCGCTGGCGGAACTGCTCGGCCAGGATGGACACCGAGTTGTCGCGGCTGCCGTCGTTGACGAACACGATTTCATAGCTGGCGCCGAGCTTGTCGAGCGCCGGGTACAGGCGGTCGAACAGGGCCTGCAGGCCGGCCTGCTCGTTGTAGATGGGAATGACGACGGAGATTTCAGGCTTCATCAGGGACACGCTCATTTGATCAGGATCGCTTTCACGGCGGCGACCGCGCGATCGACGTCGGCGGTGGTCATGGCGTAGAACATCGGCAAGGTCACGGTCAGGCGGCCGATCTTTTCCGACACGGGGAACATGCCCTCCTTGAAGCCGCGCTCGCGGTACATGGTGAACAAATGGATCGGCGCGTAGTGGTAGCCAGTGCCGATGTTGTAGCGCTCCTGCATCGCGCGCATGAAGTCGGCGCGGGTGGCCGGGCCGTTATCGGGCAGCACGATCTGGAACAGGTGGTAGTTGCTGGTGTCGAAGGCCTGCAGCGGCAGCTGGGCGCCGGACTGCGCCTCGAACTCGGGGCCGAAGGCCTCGTAGTAACGGCGCGCCAGGTTGCGGCGGTGGGCGGTGATGTTGTCGATGTTGGCGAACTGGCCCAGGCCGATGGCGGCCATGATGTCGCTCATGTTGTACTTGCCGCCAAGGACATCGACGTCGATGCCGTCGATGCCGCTGCGGGTCACGCCCTGCAGGCGGTATTTCTCCGCCAGCCTGGCTTCTTCCATATTGTTGAGCACCAGCGCGCCGCCTTCGCCGGTGGTGATGTTCTTGTTGGCCTGGAAGCTGAACGAGACGAAGTCGCCGAAGGAGCCGATGCGCTTGCCGTTCCACTCGGAACCGAAGGCTTGCGCCGCGTCTTCGATGACGCGCAGATTGTGTTTCTTGGCGATGGCGTACAGGCGGTCCATGTCGACCGGCAGGCCGGACAGGTAGACCGGGATGATGGCCTTGGTGCGGGGCGTGATCGCCGCTTCGACCTTATCGAGGTCGATGTTGCGGGTGAGCGGGTCGATGTCGGCGAACACCGGCGTGGCGCCCACTTCGATGATGACGTTGGCGGTGGCGACCCACGAGATCGACGTGGTGATCACTTCGTCGCCGGCGCCGATGCCGGCGATGCGCAGCGCGATCTCCATGGTGCAGGTGCCGGAATTGAAGGTGCGCACCGGACGGCCGCCGAAATACTCGGACATCTGGGCTTCGAAGGCCTGGACTTTCGGGCCGCTGGTGATCCAGCCGGAACGCAGCACGTCGCTGACGGCGGCGATGGTGGCCTCATCTATCGTTGGTTTCGAGAAGGGCAAAAAGGGCAGGGCGGAGGTCATTGGGTATTTCGCTCTCTCATACTGATTAGGGTTTTGGCTTATGGCCGCAATTCTAAATTGTTCGTCAGGTCCGCGCCAGCCAGGCGACCCCGACCAGGATGACGCCGATCGCCAGCAGGCGCTGCAGCGACAGCGCCTCGCCGAACAAGTACCAGGCGCCGATGGCGGTGACCACATAGCCCAGCGACAGCATCGGATAGGCGATCGACACGTCGACCCGCGACAGCGCGATGATCCACAACACCACCGACAGCACGTAGCAGGTCAGGCCGCCGATGATGGGCAGCTGGGTGGCGACCTTGAGGCCGACCGAAAACAGGTTGTCCAGCGTCAGGTGGATCTCGCCGACGTTCCTGGCGCCGGCCTTGAGCAGCAGCTGGGCCACGGCGTTGAGCAGCACGCCGAAGACGATGAAGCCGAAAGTTGCAATATTCATGACATTCTTTATCAATTACAGGTTGGCCACGATCACGCGGCGGGTGTCTTCCGCCACCACGCGCATGGCCAGGCCTTGTTCCTTCAGTTCGGCGTATTTCTCGTTGCTGATGATGGCCAGCGCCTTCACGCCTTGCTGCGTATGCTCCTTCCAGCGCTCGACGAATTCCTCCACCGTCGGGATCGACAGCTCCGGCTGCTGGCGCAGGCCGAAGGTGAATTCATCCCAGTAGTCGACCAGCACCACGGTGCGGCGCAGGTAGAAGGTCATCGATTGTTCGTAGGTGGCGACCGAATACACCCGGGTGTCCGGCTTGAGTTCGGGCAGCATCTTTTGCGCGATGGCTTTGCCGGCGCGCATTTTGCCATAAGGCTCGAAGCCGGTCAGGATCAGCTGGGTGGACAGGAAGCCGGCCACGGCCATGGTGAGCACCGTCAGGTCGCGGCGCAGGTGGCGCGCATGCAGCAGCGCCAGCGCGCCGCCGGCGGCGGCAATGATGCCGGCCGTCAGCACCCACGGCTGGTAGGCTTCCAGCAGGACCGTCTCGTCGCGGTGGCGCACCGCCATGTGCACCATCTGCGGCACGGCGGCCAGGCCGGCCACGCCGATCAGCACCAGCAGGCCGGCGGCGACCATGCGGCTGCGGCGCGAGGCGCTTTCCAGGTAGACCGCTATCAGCATCGCCAGCGCCGGGAAGATCGGCAGGATGTAGCCGGGCAGCTTGGAGCTGGAATAGCTAAAGAAGAAGAAAATGAACACGGCCCAGATCAGCAGCAGCAGCTTGGGCTGGAACACGGCGCTGCGCTCGCGCTGCAGCGCGCCCCACAGCGCCTGGGGCAGCACGCCCAGCCACGGCACGATGCCCGGGATCAGCATCACGAAGAAGTAGTACCAGGCGCCTTCGCGGTGGTGGGTCTTCAGGAAGAAGCGTTCCCAGTGCTCGTGCACGAAGAAGAAGTAGGGTTGCTCGGGATTTTTCAGCGCCACCAGCACGAACCACGGCGTGGCGATGGCGAAGAACAGCAGCAGGCCCTTGCCCAGGTGCAGCCGGGTCCAGATCGCCAGGTCGCGCGACAAGGCCGAGTACAGCACCAGCACCGCGCCTGGCAGCACCAGGCCGATCAGGCCCTTGGCCAGCACCGCCAGCGCCATGCCGGCCCAGCAGACCAGCATCCAGTTGCGGCGCTCGGCCTCGGTGGCGCGGTCGCGCTGGGCCACCAGCAGCGCGCACAGGGCGATGGTCATCATGCCCGACAGGCTCATGTCCAGCGAATCGATCTGGCCGGAGGCCACCCAGAACAGGCTGGAGCCGAGCGCCAGCGCGGCGTAGAAGCCGGCGCGGGGGCCGAACGCGCGCCGCGCGGCATAGCCGGTCAGCAGCACGCCGCCCAGGCCGCACAGGCCGGTCCACAGGCGCGCCTGCCATTCGCCCAGGCCGAACACGGCAAACGAGGCCGCGTTCATCCAGGTCTGCAGCGGCGGTTTTTCAAAGTACTTGATGCCGTTCAGGCGGGTGGTGATCCAGTCTCCGGTGGTGAACATCTCGCGCGCCATTTCGGCGTAGCGGCCCTCGTCGGGCGGCACCAGCGTGCGCACGCCGAGCACATACAGCCAGACGATGACAAAGGCCGCCAGCAGCGACCAGACGAATTTTTTATTGTTATAGAGATCGTTCATCAGGCGGTTTTGGCCTCGTCGGGATTGATGATCAGGGCCAGCGTGACCTTGCGGCCCTCGCCCATCAGGATGTTGTAGGTGCGGCAGGCGGCCTGGCTGTCCATGCATTCGACGCCGATGCGGCGCATCGTCAGCGCGGCCGTCAGGCGCGGATGGATGAAGCGCTGCCTGGCGCCGGTGCCGAGGATGACGACGTCCGGGCTGTCGGCGCCGATGATGTCGAAATGCTCTGCGGTAATAGATTCGAAGGTCGGGGCATCCCAGGCGCGTGGCGGGCTTTCCGGCAGCACGATCAGGCTGTAGTTGTAGCGCTCGGCGTTGATTTCGACGCCGGTTTCATCGTAGCCGGTGACGGTCTGGTATTTTTGAGTATCGCTTGCGTGGAGCTTCATGACGGAATAGCGGTTTTAGTCGGCAAAAGAAGCGTCATTGTAGCGTTTTTCCGGGGTGATCCAGCCTGAAAGGTTGATTAAATGGGAGGCTTTCGGCAGAATGGATCTTTTCGCATTGCAGCAAAGGCCGCCGCCGCGTTTTTGGCAGGTCAGAGCAATTTGCTTCACCTAGACAGGATTTTATTTTGCGACCGATTCAAAAATCGAACAAACTGGCCGAAGTCTGCTACGAGATCCGCGGTCCGGTGCCGGAAAAAGCCCGGCAAATGGAGGAGGAAGGCCATAAGATCACAAAGTTGAATATTGGCAACTTGGCCGTGTTCGGCTTCGATCCGCCGGATGAAATCGTCCAGGACATGAAGATCAACCTGCCCAACGCGGCCGGCTACACCGATTCCAAGGGCATGTTCGCGCCGCGCAAGGCGGTGGTGCATTACACGCAGGGCAAGAATATCCCCGGCGTCGGCATCGACGACGTGTACCTGGGCAATGGCGCCTCCGAGCTGATCGTCATGTCGATGAACGCGCTGCTCAACACCGGCGACGAGGTGCTGGTGCCGGCGCCCGACTATCCGCTGTGGACCGCCGCCGTGTCGCTGTCGGGCGGCACGCCGGTGCACTACATCTGCGACGAGCAGCAGGAGTGGTACCCGGACATCGAGGACATGCGCCGCAAGATCAACTCGAACACGCGCGCCATCGTCGTCATCAACCCCAACAATCCGACCGGCGCGCTGTATCCGGTCGAGCTGCTGCTGCAGATCATCGAACTGGCGCGCCAGCACGAGCTGATCATCTACGCCGACGAGATCTACGACAAGGTGCTGTACGACGGCGCCGAGCACGTGTCGATCGCCTCGCTGGCCGACGACGTGCTGTTCGTCACCTTCAACGGCCTGTCGAAGAACTACCGCGCCTGCGGCTACCGTTCCGGCTGGATGGTGGTGTCGGGCGAGAAATCCCATGCGAAAGACTATATCGAAGGCCTCAACATGCTGGCCTCGATGCGCTTGTGCGCCAACGCACCGGGGCAGTTTGCGATCCAGACTGCGCTCGGCGGCTACCAGTCGATCCACGACCTGGTGGGGCCGGGCGGGCGCCTGTTGAAGCAACGCGACCTGGCCTACCAGCTGCTGACCGATATCCCGGGCGTCACCTGCGTCAAGCCGAAAGCGGCGCTGTACATGTTCCCGCGTCTCGATCCGAAGATCTACCCGATCGCGGACGACCAGCAGTTCGCCTACGAGCTGCTGGCCGAAACGAAAGTGCTGATCGTCCAGGGCAGCGGCTTCAACTGGATCGCCCCGGACCACTTCCGCGTGGTGTTCCTGCCGAACTCGGACGACATGACGGAAGCCTTTGGCCGCATCGCCAGGTTCATGGAAGGCTACCGCAAGCGCCACGGCGCCAGCTTTTAACAACCGCGTCATTCCCGCGGAAGCGGGAATCCATAGGCCGCGTCCAGCCCGGCTCAGCATGGATTCCCGCCTGCGCGGGAATGACGAGGCTCAAACTATAGAAACGGTTTATATGAAATCCATCAAAGTAGGCTTGTTAGGCGTCGGCAATGTCGGCGGCGGTACGTTCGATGTGCTCGCGCGCAACCAGGAAGAAATCCGCCGCCGCGCCGGCCGCGGCATCGAAGTGGTGGCCGTCTCGGCCCGCAACCTGGAACGCGCCAAGGCGCGCACCGGCGGCAAGGTCAAGGTCGTCGCCAGCCCGTTCGACATCGTCAACGATCCCGAGATCGACATCGTCGTCGAGCTGATCGGCGGCTACGACGAAGCCAAGGCGCTGGTGCTGCAGGCCATCGCCAACGGCAAGCACGTGGTCACCGCCAACAAGGCGCTGCTGGCCGTGCACGGCAACGAGATCTTCGCGGCGGCCCAGGCCAAGGGCGTGATGGTGGCGTTCGAGGCGGCCGTGGCCGGCGGCATCCCCATCATCAAGGCGCTGCGCGAAGGCCTGACCGCCAACCGCATCGAATGGCTGGCCGGCATCATCAACGGCACCACCAACTTCATCCTGTCCGAGATGCGCGACAAGGGCCTGGACTTCGCCACCGTGCTCAAGCAGGCACAGGAACTGGGCTACGCCGAAGCCGACCCGACCTTCGACATCGAAGGCGTGGACGCGGCGCACAAGGCCACCATCATGTCGGCCATCGCCTTCGGCATTCCGGTGCAGTTCGACAAGGCGCACGTCGAAGGCATCTCCAAGCTCAACGCGATCGACATCCGCTACGCCGAGCAGCTGGGCTACCGCATCAAGCTGCTGGGCATCGCCAAGCGCGCCAAGGTCAACGGCACCGAGGGCGTGGAGCTGCGCGTGCATCCGACGCTGATCCCGGCCAAGCGCCTGATCGCCAACGTCGAAGGCGCGATGAACGCGGTGCTGGTGCATGGCGACGCCGTCGGCGCCACGCTGTACTACGGCAAGGGCGCCGGCGCCGAGCCAACCGCATCGGCGGTGATCGCCGACCTGGTCGACATCACCCGCCTGGCCACGGCCGATCCGGAACACCGCGTGCCGCACCTGGCGTTCCAGCCCAACGAGATGACCGACATCGAGATCCTGCCGATGTCGGAGATCACCACCAGCTACTACCTGCGCATGAACGTCAGCGACCAGCCGGGCGTGCTGGCCGACCTGACCCGCATCCTGGCCGACGCCACGATCTCGATCGACGCCATGCTGCAGAAGGAGCCGGCCGAGGGCGAGACCCGCACCGACATCATCTTCCTGACCCACCAGACGCAGGAAAAGAACGTCACCGCCGCCATCGCCAAGATGGAAGGCTTGCCGACCGTGTGCGGCAGCGTGACCAAGATCCGCCTGGAAAACCTGAGTTAAGCCCCTGAGCCAAGCCGGACGAAAAAAAGCCGGGCAGCGTCTACGCACGCTGTCCGGCAAAGGGTCCTACTCCTATTAACTCGGTGCTGCCGCCGCGGCATCGCTGCCGCGGCTGTCCTGCGATTACTTCGAAGCGACCGTCAGTTCGCTTTTCACTTCTTTCACGCCTGGCACTGCCGAGGCGACCTGGATCGCCTTGGTGCCGACATCGGTGCTGGCTACCGAGCCGCTGAGAACGACCACGCCGTCGGTGGTGGTCACGCCGATTTGTTTTTGATCAGCCAGGGAAGCCTTGATTTTGCTGGTGATGGCGTCGTCGTTGGTGGCGGCGCCGGTCTTGGCTGCGCCGGCCATGGCGGCGTCGGTCTGGGCGAAGGCGGTGCCGGTGGCGGCAGCGGCGGTCAGGGTGGCGGCAACCATCAGGCGGGCGATCAGTTTGGTAGTCATCATGATTTGCTTCCTTTTTCAAGTTAGGGTGAAACGTCAGTGACGTTACCCTATCCTCAGCAAACCCCGTGCCAGCTCTGATATTCCCTTTTAATTCAATGGCTTAAGTGCGATTTTCCTGCTGGAAAGCGGGTTGGCATGGCATTTCAGGCCATATTGCCGCGATTTTGTCGGGTTTTGGCGACAAGCTCCGGCCGCCAATCGCCAAGTTATTGATTCTTAAGGGGTTCTTCCTGTCGCTCGGCGGCGACAAGGCTGGAATCGCTACGGAAGAGACTGGCATCCAGGTCGTATTTCTGCAGCAGGCGGTAGAACTCCGTGCGGTTGCGCTCGGCCAGGCGGGCGGCGTCGGCGACGTTGCCGTCGGTCAGTTTCAGTAGCTGGACCAGGTAGTTGCGCTCGAAGCGCTGCTTGGCCTCGGTATAGCTGAGCACCTCCAGCGACGGCACCCGCAAGGCCCGCTGCACCAGCGACAGCGGCACCAGCGGCGCCGTGGCCAGCGCGCACACGTGTTCGATCACGTTGTACAGCTGGCGCACGTTGCCGGGCCAGGCGGCCGTGGTCAGCGCCTCCAGCGCGCCGGGGGCGTAGCCGCGCACCGTCTTGCCGTACTTGGCGGCCAGCGTCAGCAGGAACTGGGTCGCCATCGGCGCGATGTCCTCGCGCCGCTGCGACAGCGGCGGCAGGGTCAGCGTGATGACGTTGAGGCGGTAGTACAAGTCCTCGCGGAACTGGCCTTCGAGCATGGCGGCGTCCAGGTCGCGGTGGGTGGCCGACAGGATGCGCACGTCGACCGGCCGCGCGACGTCCGAGCCCAGCTGGCGCACCACGCGCTCCTGCAGCACCCGCAGCAGCTTGACCTGCAGCAGCAGCGGCATGTCGCCGATCTCGTCGAGGAACAGCGTGCCGCCGTCGGCCGCCTGCAGCAGGCCTTCGCGGGCGGCGACGGCGCCGGTGTAGGCGCCCTTGACGTGGCCGAACAGCTCGGACTCCAGCAGCGGCTCCGGTATCGCGCCGCAATTGACGGCGATGAACGGCGCCTTGCTGCGGCGGCTGGCGCGGTGGATGGCGTTGGCCAGCAGCTCCTTGCCGGTGCCGCTTTCGCCGCGGATCAGGATGCTGGCGTCGGAGGCGGCCACCAGCCGCGCCTCGGCCAGCAATTCGTCCATCACCTGGCTGCGGCTGATGAGGCCGGCGCGCCAGGCGTGGTCGCCGCTGGCCGCGCCGGGATCGGGGGCGGACAGGCTCAGCGCCTGCGCCACGCGCTCCAGCAGCAGCTTGGCGTCGAACGGCTTGGTCAGGTAGGCGTAGGCGCCCAGCGTGGTCGCCTCCACCGCGTCGGGGATGGTGCCGTGGGCGGTCAGCAGGATCACCGGCAGCGCCGGCCAGGTGCTGCGGATTTCCTGGAACAGCGACATGCCGTCGCGGTCCGGCAGGCGGATGTCGCTGATGACCAGACGAGGCAGCTCGATGGCCATGCGCGCCAGCGCCGCCTCGGCGCTGCCGACCGCCGTGACGCGGTAGCCGTTGGCGCCCAGCCGCATCGACAGCAGGCGCAGCAGGTCGGCGTCGTCGTCGACCAGCAGCAGGTGGGCGCCCTGGCTGGCGGCAGGAGCTTGCGCGGCGCTCATTTGATCACCGCCTGCGGGCCGGGCGCAGGCCGCGCCGGCAGCGTGCGTTCGATGGTCTTCAGGCCTTCCAGCATGTCGTTCAGCTGTTCGATGCGGCGCTGGCTGTCCTTTTGCTGCACCAGCAGCTTGTCGGCATGGTCGGCCAGCCGGCGCGTTTCCGCGCAGTTGCTGGACAGCAGTTGCGCCAGCGCCTTGAACGGCGCCGATTCGGTGTCGGTGGCGGTGGCCACGCTGTCGAGCAGCGCCTGGGCGCGCGCCAGGTCGCCGCTGCCGCGCGTCAGCATCAGCACCATGCCCATCTGCACCGCCACGCGCGGGCTGCGCTGCTGCAAGCCCAGTCCGCTCAGCTCCTTCAGCATGTCGCCCTGGCTCATCTTGCGCAGTTGCTGGTGGTAGCTGAGCAGCGGCCCGACTTCGTCCGGCGGCGCCAGCGGCGCCACTTCCTGCACCGGTGGTGGCGGCGGCAGGTTGACTTCCATCTGCGGAGGCGGCGCCGGCATCGGCGAATTCAGGCTGCAGCCGGCCAGCGACAGGCTGAGCAGCAACAGGATCAGCAGCAGCGGGGGCCGCAAGGCGGCGCGAGGATGATCATATTTCATAGGGCAATTCGATTCTGAAATGCGCGCCGCGTTCGGCGGGCAACAGTTGCAAGGCGCCGCCGTGGGCGGCGACGTATTCGTGGACGATGGACAGGCCGATGCCGTTGCCGCGGCGCGCGCCCGGCGGCTGGCGCTGTCCCTGGTAGAACGGTTCGAAGATGCGCGCCGCGTCGTCCGGCGCCACGCCCGGCCCCTGGTCGACGCAATCGAGCAGCAGCCTGCCGTGCCGCTCGCCGAGGCGGAAGGAGATCAGTCCGCCTTGCGGGCTGAAGCGCACCGCGTTCGACAGCAGGTTGCCGATCGCCACGCCGAGCTTGTCGGCATCGACGGCGATCGCGCGCGCCTTGCCTTCGGTACTGACGGTCAGGCCGCCGGCCTGCCACTGCAGCCGCTGCGCGGCGATCGCCTGCTGCAGCAAGGCCGCCATGTCGGCCGGATGGCGCTGCAGGTGGTGGGCGTCGAAGGTGGCCGCGTTGTAACGCAGCAGCGCTTCGATCTGCGACTGCAGCGCCGCCGTGTTCTGGTTCAAGATGCCGGCGATCTCGCGCTGGTTGGGCGACAGCGCGCCGGCCACGCCATCCTCCAGCAGGGCCACCCCCTCGCGCAGCGCGGCCAGCGGCGTCTTCAGCTCGTGCGAGATGTGGCGCAGGAAGCGCGCCTTGTCCGCCTCCAGGTCGGCCAGCCGCTGGCGCAGCCAGTTCAGTTGCTGACCGACGCGCTGCAGGTCGCTGGGGCCGCGCACCTCGATCGCGTGGTCGAAGCGGTTTTCGCCGAGCAGGTCGATCGCCGTTTCGATTTGCGCCAGCGGGCGCGACAGCCACAGGCCGAAGCCGCCGGCCAGCAGCGCCGCCAGCACGATGGACCCCAGCACCTGCGCCTTGAGCACGGCGCGCCGCTGGTCCAGCTCGCCCAGCAGTTCGCTGTTGCGGCGCTCGACTTCCTGCTTGACCTCGTCGGCCAGCCGGGCGTTCACCGTGGGCAGCGGCGCCAGCACTTTTTCCAGCGCCTGCTGGCGTGCGGACGAGCGCGGTCGCGCCGGCGCCTGCAACAAGTCCCAGGCCTGCTCACCGGATCTGCGCCACAGGTCGAAGGTGGCGGCCGGCGTGTAGGGCAGGGACGCCGCCACCGCGTCCAGCGCGGCGCGCGCCTCGCGCCAGGCGTCGGCGTAGCGCTTGCGGAAGGCCGGGTCGTCCAGCACCAGGAACTGGCGCGCGCTGCGCGTCATCGCCACGCTGCGTTCGGCCAGCTGCTGCGTGTTTTCGGTCAGCGCCAGCGCATGGCGGCCGCTGTCGCGGCTGTGCGCGGCAAGCCGGTCCAGCGTCCACAGGGCATGCAGGGAAGCCGCGCTCAGCAGCACCGCGATCAGCAGGAAGACGCCCAGCAGCAATTGGCGAAACGAGAGTTTCGAGAGCATCGTCGTTGAATAGTATCTATATTGGCTGAATGATATGGCGAAAGCGCCCCTACAGCCTGTTCGATTGGGGGCGTTGCAGTTCCGCACAGCAGCGGAATTTTCTGTTGCGCATGGCAACTGACTTCGATTACGCTGAATTTCAAATGTAATAACGCCGATTTAACCTTTGGGGAATGTTATGGCTAGTCTTCTGCGCCGCCTGTCGATACAGCAAAAACTGATGGTCAGCATGGGCGCCTGCCTGTTGCTGTTCCTGGCGATCTCGGCAACGCTGAGCGTGGTGATGACCGGCAACAGTATCCGCGACCGTGTGGTCAATACGGAACTGCCGGCGGAGGTGGGCGAGATCCGCAACGACATCCTGCGCCAGATCGGCGAGCCGCTGTCGGCCACGCTGGCGATCGGCGCCAATACCTTCCTGCTGGATTGGGAAAAAGCCGGCTTGCCGGACACCGGCCTGCCGGCCTGGACCGCCTACGCCGCCAGCATGAAGAAAACCATGAAGGCGGCCGCCGTGTCGTGGGTATCCGGCAGCACCGGCAGGTACTTCGACGAGAAGGGCTACAGCCGCACCTTGGACAAGGGCGCGGCGGCCGACCAGTGGTTCTTCAGCTTCCTCGCCGGCGGCAAGCCGTATTCGCTGAACCTGGACAAGGAACCGGGCGCCACCGCATACAACGTCTTCATCAACACCCGCTTTGACGCCGGCGACGGCAAGATCGGCGTGGCCAGCCTGGGGCTGGCGGTCGACAAGCTGGCCGAGACCATCCGCACATACAAGGTGGGCGCCTCCGGCTTCGTGTACCTGGTGCGGCCGAACGGCATGCTGATCGTGCACCGCGACGCCGCGCTGGCGGACGGCCAGCACTTCATGAAGGACTTGCCGGGCTTTAACGCCGAACTCGGCACCAAGCTGCTGGCCGGCGAACGCTACGCCAACGCCAGCTACAAGGCGCCGGACGGCAAGCGGCTGGTGGCCTCGTCGTTCGTGCCGGAGCTGAATATGTATGTGATCGCCGAAGTGCCGGAGGCCGAGGTGCTGGGTGCCGTCACCCGCTCGGTGACGATTTCGGCGCTGGTGGGCGGCCTGGTCGGCGGCGGCGTCGGCATGCTGGTGATCCTGCTGGTGAGCCGGGCGATTGCCGCACCGGTGGCGCGCGCCGCGCACATGCTGGGCGAAATCGCCGACGGCAACGGCGACTTGAGCCGCCGCATGACGGTCGAGAGCGAGGATGAGGTGGGCGCGCTGGCCCACGGCTTCAACCGCTTCGTGTCCTCGCTGAACGGCACGATACGCCAGGTGCGCGACAGCACCGAGACCATCGCCACGGCATCGAGCGAGATCGCCAGCGGCAACCTGGATCTGTCGTCGCGCACCGAGGCGCAGGCCTCCAGCCTGGAGGAGACTGCATCGGCGATGGAGCAGTTGACGGCGACCGTGACGCAGAACGCCGAGAGCGCCAAGCATGCCAATCAGCTGGTGCAGTCGGCGTCCGGCTTCGCCACCCAGGGCGGCGAGGTGGTGGGGCGCGTGGTGCAGACCATGGTGTCGATCAAGGATTCGTCGCGCAAGATCGTCGACATCATCGCGGTCATCGACGGCATCGCTTTTCAGACCAATATCCTGGCGCTGAACGCGGCGGTCGAGGCGGCGCGCGCGGGCGAGCAGGGACGCGGCTTCGCGGTGGTCGCTTCCGAGGTGCGCAACCTGGCGCAGCGCTCGGCCTCGGCGGCCAAGGAGATCAAGGAGTTGATCGGCGATTCGGTGGTGAAGGTCGACGCCGGCAGCGTGCTGGTGGACGAAGCCGGTGCCACGATGAGCAAGATCGTATCGTCAGTGGAGCAGGTGACCAGCATCATGGGCGAGATCGTCTCCGCCAGCCACGAGCAGAGCGAAGGCATCGCGCAGGTGAACCTGGCGGTGACCGAAATCGACAGCACCACGCAGCAGAACGCCGCGCTGGTGGAGCAAGCCGCCGCGGCGGCGGGTTCGCTGCAGGAACAGGCGGCCCACCTGGCGCAGGTGGTCAGCGTGTTCAAGCTGGAAGACGAACCGCGCGGCGGCATGGCGGCGCGGCTGGCCCTGCGCTAGGCTGGAGGCGCGGCATGATCGTCAGGTTCCGGCCGACCTCTTTGAGCGATTCAACAAGTTAGCTATACTGGGTCGTTATCGGGTGCGGACGTTCATTCGAGACTTGTCGTCAAATTAGATTGGAATTCTGCCCCATGTACATCGTTGACCTGACTTATTTGAAACCGCTGGCGGAGATTGAGCCGCATCTGGCAGCGCATCGCGCGTTTCTTGATGAGCATTATGTGCGCGGGATCTTTATCGCATCCGGCCCCAAGAATCCGCGCGATGGTGGCGTGATCGTGGTTGGCGGCCGGGTGTCGCGGCCGGAGCTGGATGCATTGCTGGCGCAGGATCCGTTCGCTCGGAACGGCATCGCCAGCTATCGCGTGACGGAGTTCGAAGCCACCAAGCACCAGCCGGCGCTTGCCGAGTTGTTGTAATCAGGCGGGCGGGCCGACGTCCATGCCGTCGTAGGCTTCGATCTGCTGTTCCTCGACGAATTTGTAGAACTCCTGGTTGCGTGCGTGCAGCGTGTCGACCGTGTGCTTCTCGACTTTTTCCACGTGCAGCCACCACAGCGCCGGCGTATCCGCTTCCGGCTTCGAGTCGTAGATGCCGACGGTCTTGTAGCCCTTGGCCATCAGCAGCGCGGCGGCGCTTTCCAGCTTGCTCTTGGTCGGGTCGGCAAAAAAGTAGCCCCACAACAGCGGCTTGGCGATATCCCACGGCGCGTTCTGCTTCATGTCGGCAAACAGCTCGACCATTTCTTCTTTTGTGATCATTTTCTACGTCCTTGTTATGGTGCTACCGCGATGTGGCGTACATTTTACCGCAGCAGGCGCCGCAGGCGCAGTGCGTGGACGAAGGAAGGCACGTCGGTTTGCCATCGCGGCAGGATGACGGAGATGGCCAGGCCTTCAACATCGGCGACGATGCCCATGTAGATGGCCAGCGCCACGGCCGTGCCGTTCAGGCCCAGCACCAGCAGCGCGAAGAAGCCGGCGAACAGGAAGATGCCCCACAGTTTCGAGGACCACATGTGGTAGCTGGCTTCGCGTCCGAACTTGCGCAGGTCGTAGGCGTAGCGGGCCAGTTCCAGCGTGGCCAGCACGGCCAGCGCGGCCGCATGGTCGAGGATCGCGCCGGGGTGCAGGTGCCAGGCGGCGAATACGGCGGCGAGGTAGAAGATGGAGTCGGCGACGCTGTCGAGCCGGCGCAGGTTCGGTGTCGCGATGCCGAGGCGGCGCGCGATGATGCCGTCGAATACGTCCGACAGGAAGGCGGCGACCAGGCAGGCGCCGAACGCGGCGCCGCTGGGATGGTAGAGGGCGAGCACCACCACCACCGGCGCCAGCAGCGCGCGCAGCGCCGTCAGCGAGACGGGAATCAGGTTGATCGCCGCAGCCATCATTTCGACGCTGAAGCCACCGCGGGAAGCCTGATCTCGACCTTGAGCCCCTGGCCGCCGGCGGCATCGGACAGCGTGATGGCGGCGCCGTGCAGGCTGGCGATGTCGCGCACGATGGCCAGGCCCAGGCCGGCGCCGCCCGGATTGCGCTCCAGCGTGGCGGCGGCGCGGTAGAACGGCGCGAACACGCGTTCGCGCTCCGACGCCGGAATGCCGTGGCCGCTGTCTTCGACTTCCAGCGTCACGCCGCCGCCACGTTGGGCCACCCGCAGCACCACCGTGCCACCCTGCGGCGTGTAGCGCAAGGCATTGTCGACCAGGTTGGCGATCATCTCGTGCAGCAGCAGACCCTGGCCGTCGACGACGCATTCCGTCTCGGCCTCCAGCGACAGGTCGATCTGCTTGGCCACCGCCGCCATCGCCATCTCCAGCCCGACCTGGCGCGCGATGTCGCGCAGCGACACCGGTTCCGATTGCGCCGCCGCGCCGTCGGCGTTGCCGCCATGTTCGATGCGGGCCAGCGTCAGCAGGCGGTTGGCCAGATTGACGGTGGAGTCGGTGGTGGCGGCGATGCTGTGGACGATCTCGCGCAGCGCCGCCTTGGTCTCGTCGGGATGGGCGCCGGCGCGGTCGCATTCGCGCAGCGCCAGTTCGGCCTGCGTCTTCAGCACCGTCAGCGGGGTGCGCAGCTGGTGCGAGGCGTCGGCGATGAAGCGGCGCTGGCTGCTGATCAGGATGTGCAGCCGCGAGCGCGAACTGTTCATCGCCGCCACCAGCGGCCGCACCTCCTTGTGCACCAGCGTCGGATCGACGTCGGACGAGTCGTTCAGGCTACGCGTCTCCACCGCGATTTTCAGCCGCATCAACGGCTGCAGCACCAGCCGCACCGCGAACCATACCAGCAGCGCCACCGCCAGCAGCAGCAAGGCTTGCCACACCAGCGTGTCGAACAGGATCTGGTTCGACAGGCCGCGCCGCGCCTCCAGCGTCTCGCCGACCTGGATCAGCGCGATGCCGCGCATCGAGTCGTCGTACACCGGCTGCAGCAGCGCGGCGATGCGCACCGGCTGGCCGTTGTAGCTGGCGTGATAGAAGCGCACCAGCGCCGGATAGGCTTCCGAGCGCGGCACGTTGGCCGGCACCGCCGGCAGGTCGCCGTAGCCGGACACCGTCTCGCCGTTGAGCCCCGTGACCTTGTAGTAGATGCGGCCCAGCGTGTCGGTCTCGAAGCTGTCCAGCGCCACGTAGGGCACGTCCGCCACCACCTTGCCGTCGACGATGGAGACGCGCTCCGCCAGCGCGCGGGTGGAGGCCAGCAGCGAGCGGTCGTAGGCGACATCGGCGGCGTCGAGTGCGTTGCGGTAGACCGAGACGGTGTTCAGCGCCACCAGCACCAGCAAAGGGCCCAGCAGCCAGCGCAGCAGCTGGCCGCGCAGGCTGCCCAGCGGCGCGCCGGGACCGATCAGGCGATGGAGTGTGCCGGAAAGCGCCATTTAACCGGCTGGGGTGGAAGGCGTAGCCGAGGCGGGGCGGGGCTGCAGCAGGTAGCCGATGCCGCGCAGCGTGGTGATGACGGCGGCATCCGGCCCGGCGATGTCGAGTTTCTTGCGCACGCGGTGGATGTACAGTTCGATGGCGTCGAGGTTGGCGTCGTCGGCCAGCGCGAAGACTTCGTCGAACAGCTTCTCCTTGGAGACGGCGCGGCCGGCGCGGGTGATCAGCGTTTCAAGCACCGCGTGTTCGCGCGGCGTCAGCGCCAGCGCGTTGCCGGCGTAGGTGAACATGCGGGTGACGGTGTCGAAGCTGAGCGCGCCGCAGTTGTGCACCAGCGCCTCGTTGCCGACGCTGCGGCGCAGCAAAGCCTTGACCCGCGCTTCCAGCTCGGCCAGTTCGAAGGGCTTGGCCAGATAGTCGTCGGCGCCCAGGTTCAGGCCTTGCACCCGGTCTTCCAGGCCGCCGCGGGCGGTCAGTATCAGCACCGGGGTCTGGCCGCGCGGGGCGCCGCGCGCGCGCAGGCGCTTCAGCACTTCCAGCCCGTCCATGCGCGGCAGGGTCAGGTCCAGGATCACCAGCGCGTAATCCTGCGTGTGCAGCAGGGCGTCGGCGTCGGCGCCGTTGTCCGCGCATTCAACCGTCAGGTTGGCGTCGCGCAGCGCCTTCGACAGCCAATGTGAGAGCTCAGTGTGGTCTTCAACTAACAGTATGCGCATAAGTTCTTGCCAACAATATGAAATAAGTTCAGTGTAAGGCCAGAATCATGGTCTCAGGCGCCGCAAAAGGGAAGCCCTCGCCTGGTTTGTGGTGCATGGACGACAGGTATCCGCGCCGATGTGGTAATGAAATGCCAGTGAAAGGCAATTGAAAGGAAGCGACTCCTATAGTGACAGCCTGATCACAAAAATCAGGCATCACAAATAACTATATCCTCTGGAGACAACATGAAGAAATCCGCATTGACCCTCGCAGTCATGGCTTTGGCCGCAGCAAGTGGCGCCGTCCAGGCGCAAACCAACGTGCAGGTCTACGGCCTGCTGGACATGGGCGTTGAAGTCGCCAATAACAAAACACCAACAGGCGGCAGCCAGACCAGCGTGATTTCCGGCGGTATGAACACCTCGCGCTGGGGCTTGCGTGGCACCGAAGATCTGGGTGGCGGTTTGAAAGCAGTATTCAACCTGGAAGGCGGCATCCTGATGGACACCGGCGCCGCCGACGGCCCGCTGTTCAAACGTCAGGCCACCGTGGGCCTCGAAGGTTCGTTCGGCCGCGTCGTTCTCGGCCGCTCGTTCACCAGCGTGTACGACACCGTGATTTCCTTCGATCCGATGGGCTTCGCACCGTACTACTCGTGGGCCACTTCCGGTCCGGCCACCGGCCCTAGCAAGTACGGCTTCACCACCGCTTACGACAACATCATCAAGTACAGCAACACCTTCGGCGACTTCAAGTTTGCCGCCAACTACGCGGCGGGTGAGCAGACCACCGGCACGCAGGACAGCGCCAAGGTCGGCTTCGCAGGCGTCTACAAAATCGGCGGCGCCAACCTGATGGCGACCTGGGAGCGCAACAACGGCAACACCGTGGCCGCCACCGGCAACCGCGACAAGAACACCGTCTGGCACCTGGGCGCCAACTACGAGAACGGCCCGTTGAAGCTGTGGGGCGTGGTGCGCGACTACAAACTCGTCGCCGGCAAGGCCCTGACGGCCGATGTCGATGCCACCACCACCTGGGCCGGCGTCGCCTACAAGACCAACGACGTGACCACGCTGACCGGCGCGATCTATCATATGAACGTCAAGAACGTCGCCGCCGGCAAGGACGCCGACCCGACCATGTACGTGGCGCGCTATCGCTACGCACTGTCCAAGCGCACCGACCTGCATGTGTCGGCCGCCTACGTCAAGGCCAAGAATGGCCAGCTGACCGGCCTGTCGCGCGACGACGCCGGCTACGGCACCACCCAGCACGGTGTGACCGTCGGCATGCAGCACCGCTTCTAAGCCAAGGAAAAGGACGCGGCGTTTTTCTTCAAAACGCCGCGTCCTGAAAGCGCTTTGAAAGCTTCACCGTTCTAAGATACCTACAAGATGACTAAAGTTTTGCTGGCTTTGATTGCCGCGCTTTTTCTGGGCGCGGCAGCGCAGGCCGCAAGCCTGGAGTGCATCGTGCCGTCCAAGCCGGGCGGGGCGATGGACCTCACCTGCAAGCTGGCGCAAAAGGGTTTGCAGGGCTTGCGCGGGTCGCCGAACCCGCCGCCGTCGGATATGCACATCAGCTATCTGCCGGGCGGCATTGGAGCGGTGGCCTGGCATTCGCTGGTGTCGCAGCGGCGCGCGGAACCGAACACGCTGGTGGCTTTTTCGGGCGGCTCGCTGCTCAATCTGGCGCAGGGCAAGTTCGGCAAGGCCAAGGCGGCCGATGTGCGCTGGGTGGCGGCGCTGGGCGCCGACTACGGCATGATCGCGGTGCGCGCCGATTCGCCCTACAAGACGCTGGGCGAGCTGGTGGCGGCGCTGAAGGATCATCCGCAGAAGGTGCTGATCGGCGTCTCCGGCACCATCGGCAGCCAGGACTGGCTGAAGATGGCGATGGTGGTCAAGACCGCCGGCGTCGATCCCAAGGTGCTGCGTTTCGTGGCGCTGGAAGGCGGCGGCGAAGCCTTCGCCGCGATGCACGCGAATCTGGTGCAGGTGGTGTCCGGCGATGCCAGCGAGGCGACCTTGTATGCGGCCAGCGGCAATACGCGGGTGCTGGCGATACTGGCCGAACACCGGCTGCCGGGCGTGTTGGCGAATGTGCCGACGGCGCGCGAGCAGGGCATCGATGTGGTGTGGCCCATCATCCGCGGCGTGTGGATGGGGCCTCAAGTGTCGGACGCGGATTATCAGCACTGGGTATCGAACTTCGACCGGGTGCTGGCCAGTCCGCAGTTCGCGCAAATGCGCGCGGCGTCGGGGCTGTTCCCGTTTGGGCTGACCGGCGACGCGCTGGGAGCGTACGTAAAAAAGGCCGTGGACGATTACGGCAGGCGCGCCGCCGAACTCGGTCTGGTGCGCTGATCAAACAAACATATAAGAACTGGAGACGAAGATGATGAAGACCACTTTGGCCGCTGCATGCGCCACCCTGTTTGCTGCGACGCTGGCCGCCCCGGCTTTTGCGCAGGTGCCCGCCGGCTATCCGGCCGACTATCAGAAGATCATCGACGGCGCCAAGAAAGAGGGCAAGCTGGTGCTCTACGGCGCCACCGACAGCAAGGCGACCGCGCCGCTGATCAAGGACTTCAATGCGCTGTACCCGGGCATCACCGTCGAGTACAACGACATGAACTCGACCGAGGTGTACAACCGCTTCATCTCCGAGGTTGCCGCCGGCGGCAACACGGCAGACGGCATGTGGTCGTCCGCGATGGACCTGCAGATGCGCCTGGCCTCGGACGGCTACGCGCTCAAGTACAAGTCGGTGGAAGCGGCCAAGATCCCCGGCTGGGCGGTATGGGACGACCAGGCCTACGGCACCACGTTCGAGCCGGCCGCCATCGTCTACAACAAGCGCCTGGTGGACGCCAAGGAAGTGCCGCAGACGCACGCCGATTTCGCCAAGCTGATTCTGCAGCCGAAATTCAAGGACAAGGTCACCACCTACGACATCGAAAAATCCGGCGTCGGCTTCATGTTCATGACGCAGGACGCGCGCGAGAATCCGAAGTTCCTGGAGTTGGAAAACGCCTTCGGCGAAGCCAAGGTGCGCGTGCAGTCGTCCACCGGCACGATGATGGAGCGTATCTCGTCGGGCGAGAACCTGATCGGCTACAACGTGCTGGGCTCCTACGCGCTGGTGCGCGCCAAGACCGACCCGTCGATCGGCGTGGTGCTGCCGAAGGACTACACGCTGATCCTGTCGCGCGTGTTCTTCATCAACAAGGCCGCCAAGAACGTCAACGCCGCCAAGCTGTGGCTGGACTACATGCTGTCGCACCGCGGCCAGACCATCATCGCCAACGATTCGAAGTTGTTCGCGATCCGCGCCGACGTCACCGGCGAGACCACCTCGGCGGACCTGATCAAGCAGATCGGCAAGGACAACGTCAAGCCGGTGCCGGTCCATCCTATCGTGCTGCAGTTCCTGGGCCCGCAAAAGCGCATGGCTTTCCTCAAGCAGTGGAAAGAAACCGCAGGCAAGAAGTAATCCGTATCGCCGGGGGGGGGCGGGGGGGCCCGCCCCGGCGCCCCCCCCCAACCCCGGGGGGGGAAAAACGGGGGGGTTTTAAAAAAAGGACCGGGCCGCCCGAATGGGAGGGGTGGTGGGGGGGGGGGGGGGGGGAAGAAAAAA